>NZ_JBIDBS010000001.1:241994-454638 GCF_043204165.1 Streptomyces sp. NPDC047982
CACACCCCCCCCCGGGGGGGTTTGGGGTGGTGGTGGTTTTAACCACCCCCCCCCCCCCCACCCCCCTACCCGCTGCCGTCGTGTTTCACGTGAAACATGAAAGCGACCACACCCTTGCCCCTATTGGCTGGAACCGGTGAGAGGCATTGGAACGCCTCTCCTGGGCCGGAGCCGGCCGCTCAGTTCTGGGCGGCCCACCACTCCTTGAGCTTGCCGACCGCGACGTCGTGTCCCAGCGGACCGTGCTCCAGCCGCAGCTCCAGCAGGAAGGCGTAGGCCCTGCCGACCACCGGCCCGGGGTCGATACCCAGGGTGGCCATGATCTCGTTGCCGTCCAGATCGGGCCGGATGGCGTCCAGTTCCTCCTGCTGCTGCAACTGCGCGATGCGCTCCTCAAGACCGTCGTAGGTCCGGGAGAGGGCGGCGGCCTTACGCTTGTTCCGCGTGGTGCAGTCCGAGCGGGTCAGCTTGTGCAGCCGCTCCAGCAGCGGCCCCGCATCCCGTACGTACCGGCGCACGGCAGAGTCGGTCCACTCGCCGTCGCCGTAGCCGTGGAAGCGCAGATGAAGCTCCACGAGCTTCGAGACGTCCTTGACCATCTCGTTGGAGTATTTGAGCGCGGTCATCCGTTTCCGGGTCATCTTGGCGCCCACCACCTCGTGGTGGTGGAACGAGACGCGCCCGTCCTTCTCGAAGCGCCTCGTCCTCGGCTTGCCGATGTCGTGCAGGAGGGCGGCAAGGCGCAGGACCAGGTCAGGGCCGTCCTCTTCCAGGCCGATCGCCTGCTCCAAGACGGTCAGCGAGTGCTCGTAGACGTCCTTGTGACGGTGATGCTCGTCACTTTCCAGACGCAGGGCGGGCAGCTCCGGCAGGACGTGCCGCGCCAGACCCGTGTCGACGAGCAGCGCCAGCCCCCTGCGGGGGTTGGCGGACAACAGCAGCTTGTTGAGCTCTTCCCTGACGCGTTCGGCGGAGACGATCTCGATACGTCCGGCCATTTCCGTCATCGCCCTGATCACGTCGGGTGCCACGTCGAAATCCAGCTGCGCGGAGAAACGGGCGGCACGCAGCATCCGCAGCGGGTCGTCGGAGAAGGACTCCTCGGGTGTACCGGGGGTGCGCAGTACCCGCTGGGCCAGGTCCTCCAGTCCGCCGTGGGGGTCGATGAAGCCCTTCTGCGGAAGCGCGACGGCCATCGCGTTGACCGTGAAGTCGCGACGGACGAGGTCGTCCTGGATGGAGTCGCCGTAGGACACCTCGGGCTTGCGCGAGGTCCTGTCGTACGCCTCCGACCGGTAGGTGGTGACCTCGATCTGGTAGCCGTCCTTCTGTGCACCGACCGTGCCGAAGGCGATGCCGACCTCCCACACGGAGTCTGCCCACGGCCGCACGATCTTCAGTACGGCATCGGGGCGGGCGTCGGTCGTGAAGTCGAGGTCGTTCCCGAGCCTGCCGAGAAGGGCGTCCCGGACCGAACCTCCGACCAGAGCAAGACTGAATCCGGCATCCTGGAAGCGGCGGGCGAGGTCGTCGGCGACCGGTGACACCCGCAGCAGTTCACTGACTGCGCGATGCTGCACCTGGGTCAGGGCGCTGGAGCTGTCTTCGTTGGCGTTCGACACAACAGAAAAGGGTACGTGCCCGGACCGGCCCGGTCGTCCGAGTTCCGGCACGCCCTGCGAGACTCTTCCGATCTTGAAGCGCACTCCGCAGCACTGGGCACCCGCGCACCTCGTTACCATGCGTGGACGCAGCAACCGAGAACCATCGACACCATCTGACTACGACGAGGGACGGGTAGGCGCGTGGCCGAGGCGGCAGACAATCAGGGGATCGGTCCCTCTCCTGCCCGCCGGTGGCTGCGGCGCGCAGCCGCGTCCATCGCCGGGGCCCCTCTCGTCGCGGCTCTGCTGGTCGGGCCTGCCGCGCCCGTCGCGTACGCCGACGTGCCCGCCAAGGCCCCCTCCGAGTCGGAGGCCGTGAAGGTGTCCTTGAACACCGTGTCCCCCAGCGCCCCGGCGAAGGGGGACACGCTGACCATCGCCGGCACGGTGACGAACAGGGGCAAAGCCGCGATCACCGACGCGAGGGTCGATCTCCGGGTAGGTTCGAGGATCACCGGCCGGACGTCGATCGACGACGTCGCAAAACGCTCCGGGTACGTGCCGGGCGTCGACCCCGCCCCGCTCGGCGGAAAGTACGTGGTGAAGCTCCCGAAGCTCGCCTCCGGGATCAGCCAGGACTTCGAGCTCTCCGTCCCTGTGGGCAAACTGGGGCTCGGCGACGACGGCGTGTACCCGATCGGGGTCTCGCTGTCGGGGCAGACCTCCCGCGCCCGGTACGACCAGGTGCTGGGGATCCAGCGCACCTTCCTGCCATGGCAGGAGGACGAACGCGAGTCCCGGACGAAGATCACCTATCTCTGGCCGCTCATCGCGTCGGCTCACGTCACTGCCGAGACCGGCACCGACGACGAACAGACTCCGGTGTTCGCGGACGACGCCCTGGCCGACGAACTCGCTCCCGGCGGTCGCCTCGAACAGATGGTCTCGCTGGGCAGCCGGCTGCCGGTGACCTGGGTCGTCGATCCGGACCTGCTGGCCAGTGTCGACGCGATGGCGCGGGGCTACCGGGTCAAGTCCGGCGACACCATCGTCGCCGGGAAGAACCAGGCCGTCGCCAAGCAATGGCTCGCCGCCCTGGAGGCCGCGGTGTCCGATGGCGAGGTCGTCGCGCTGCCGTTCGCCGACCCCGACCTGGCGGCCATCGCCCACCGCGGCAAGAACGTGTCCGGCACCCTCAGTCACCTGCAGACCGCCACGGAGATGGCGGAGTCGACCGTGCAGACCATCCTTCACGTGAAACCGTCGACGGATTTCGCCTGGCCCGTCGACGGAGCGGTCGACCCCGCGATCGTCGATGTCGCCACCTCGGCCGGCGCCCACAACGTGATCGCCCGCAGCGACAGCCTCCAGGAGACCAGCGAGCTGTCGTACACCCCCACCGCGGCCCGTCCTATCGGCGGCGGTACCACCGCGGTGGTCGCCGACGCCCGGCTCTCCACCGCGTTCGAGGGCGACATGTCCAAGGCTGGCAGCTCCACCCTCGCCGTGCAGGAGTTCCTCGCCCAGACCCTCGCCCTGACCGGTCAGGAAACGGACGCGGAGCGCAGCATCGTCGTCGCGCCGCAGCGGATGCCGTCGGTCGCCCAGGCCCATTCGATGGCCCGTGCCCTGCAGGCCCTCGACGACGACCGCTGGACCCGGCCCCTCGGGCTCGTGGACGCGGCCGAGGAGAAGCCCGACGCGGACGCGACGAGCGCCGTCCCCAGCTCCTCCCGGTACCCGAAGAAGCTCCGCAACCAGGAACTGCCCACCCAGGCGTTCCAGGACATCAAGTCCACCCAGGTCTCGCTCAACAAGTTCCAGGTCATCCTCACCCAGCCCGAGCGGGTGGTCACCCCCTTCGGTAACGCGGTGAACCGGTCCGTGTCGACGTCGTGGCGCGGCAGGCCCCTGGAGGCCCAGCAGTACCGGGATTCCGTTCGCACCTATCTTCAGAGCCTCGTCGGCGAGGTACAGCTCATCCCGAAGTCGGACGTCACCCTGTCCGGCCGCAGCGCCACGATCCCCGTGACCGTGCAGAACCGGCTGGTGCAGGGTGTGGACAACCTGGTTCTCCGCCTGAAGTCGGACAACGCGACCCGGCTCAGGCTGAATGACGACGGAGCCGTGGCGGAGCAGCCGGTCCGGATCTCCGGCGGCCACAGCCAGTCCGTGAAGTTCGATGCCGCGGCCAACGTCAACGGCCAGGTGCAGATGACGGCCCAGCTCTACACCGAGGACGGCACCCCGTACGGCGAGGAGATGGCCTTCACCGTGAAGGTCTCGGAACTCACCCCGACCGTACTGCTGGTGATCGCCGGCGGACTGCTGCTGCTGGTCCTCGCCGGCATCAGGATGTACACCCAACGCAAGCGCGCCAACGCCGCCGACACGGACGGGAACGCCCCCGAAACGGACGAGAACGACGACGTCACGGATGGGAACGGCGACGGCGGACCGGAGCACCCGAGTGACCCTGCGCCGGACACCGGTCCGGACGGTCGGGGGGCATCGGGCTCGGGTGAGAAAGTGGAACGTTGAGCGATGTCTGTGGTGGCCGGTCGGCCGGGGACGATGAGGTGGGGTTTCGATGAACGCGCCGTACGACGGTGACCACGGTCGAGGTACGGGCGGGCCCGGGTCTTCCGGCGGCCCCCCGGCGCCTACCGGGCCGGGCGGGGGTCCGCCGGCGCCCGACCCGTACCTGCAAGCCGCGTACGACCACGATGCCTACCGGGCCCAGGACCTTTCCGCCCAGGACCCGGTGAACGAGGCACTGTACGACCGCGCCGCGCACCCCCCACCACCCGGCACCCACCCGCAGCCCCAGCCGCTCTACCAGCAGCCTCCCCCGGCACCGTACGCAACCGATCCGCGCGTCTGGGCCCAGACGCCTCCGCCGGAGCCCGAGGGTCCGTCGCACCATCTGCCGTACGGCGACGCCTCGGCGGCGAACCAGTTCGTCGGGGACCATCTCGTCGCCCAGGCACCCCAGGACCGGGAGCAGCCGGATGCCTTCGCGCATCTGCTCCGCGACCAGGAGGGGCCGACGGGTGCTTCCCCCGTCGCGGTCGAGCCCGAGGCCGCCCCGGCGCCCGCACCGCGCAAGTCCGGCGGCCGGGCCTCCGGGCTCCTGAAGTCGAGTGCCTTGATGGCGGCCGGCACGCTCGTTTCCCGGCTCACCGGCTTCGTCCGCACGCTCGTGATGACCGCCGCACTCGGCGCGGCCCTGCTCGGCGACAGCTACACCATCGCCTACACCCTGCCGACGATGATCTACATCCTCACCGTGGGTGGCGGTCTGAACTCGGTCTTCGTTCCGCAGCTCGTCCGTTCCATGAAGGACGACGAGGACGGCGGCGAGGCCTACGCCAACCGGCTGCTGACCCTGGTGATGGTCGCGCTCGGGGTGATCGTCGCGCTCGTGGTCCTCGCCGCTCCGTGGCTGGTCCACATGATGTCGCCGACGATTGCCCGGGACGCGGCGGCCAACAGCGTCGCCGTGACGTTCGCCCGGTACTGCCTGCCCACCATCTTCTTCATGGGTATCCATGTCGTGATGGGCCAGATCCTCAACGCCCGCGGCAGGTTCGGCGCGATGATGTGGACCCCGGTCCTGAACAACATCGTCATGATCTTCACGTTCGGCATGTTCATCTGGGTCTACGGCACGTCCGCCGAATCCCAGATGGGTGTCCAGACGATTCCGCCGGAGGGCATCCGGCTGCTGGGCATCGGCACACTGCTCGGCCTGGTCGTCCAGGCCCTGGCCATGGTCCCGTATCTGCGCGAGGCCGGTTTCCGCTTCCGTCCGCGCTTCGACTGGCGGGGACACGGCCTCGGCAAGACGATCAAGCTGGCCAAGTGGACCGTCCTGTTCGTCCTGGCCAACCAGGCGGGCGTGATCGTCGTGACCCAGCTCGCGACCTCGGCGGGCAAGCTGTCCGGCAAGGACGGCACCGGCTTCCTCGCCTACTCCAACGCCCAGCTGATCTGGGGCATGCCGCAGGCGATCATCACCGTGTCGGTCATGGCCGCCCTGCTGCCCCGCATCTCCCGCGCCGCCCACGACGACGACCCGGGTGCCGTCCGTGACGACATCTCCCACGGGCTGCGGAACTCGGCCGTCGCCATCGTGCCGGTCGCGTTCATGTTCCTCGCGCTCGGCCTGCCGATGTGCACCCTGCTGTACTCCTCCGCCGGCACCGAGGCCGCCCGTTCCATGGGCTTCATCCTCATGGCGTTCGGCCTCGGCCTGATCCCGTACTCCGTGCAGTACGTGGTGCTGCGCGGCTTCTACGCCTACGAGGACACCCGCACGCCCTTCTACAACACGGTCATCGTCGCCGCGGTCAACGCCGCGGCCTCGGCCCTCTGCTACGTGGTGCTGCCCGCCCAGTGGGCCGTGGTCGGCATGGCCGCCTCGTACGGGCTCGCCTATGCCGTCGGTGTGGGCGTCGCCTGGCGGCGGCTGCGCAACCGGCTGGGCGGTGATCTGGACGGAGCGCACGTCGTGCGCACCTACGCCCGTCTGTGCCTGGCCGCCGTCCCGGCGGCGGTGCTCGGTGGCGGGATCGGCTTCGCCGTACTCAGGGGCCTCGGTGACGGCGCCTTGGGATCGCTCGTCGCGCTGGTCTGCGGGGGGGCCGTTCTGCTGGGCGTCTTCGTCGCCGCGGGCAAGCGGATGCGGATCGAGGAGATCAACGGGCTGGTCGGGATGGTCCGCGGGCGGCTCGGGCGCTGAGGATCCCGGTGCACAACCATCACCGCCTCTGGCGTGTCGTGCATAGCGCCGGAGTGTGGGCACAATTGGCATGACTGTGCAGAGCTGGCTGGCATCGCGCAACGGATGGGGAGGCAGGAACGACGGTGGCGGAACGTAGCACGGCTGCCGTCGACGTGGCCGACAACAGCGGTGAGAAGCTGCTGGCCGCCAAGGCGGACGAGGCCACGGCCGACGGTACGGCAGAAGCGCAGGACTCGACGGACAGGAAGTCACAGGACGCGGACGGCAGGCTCCACCCTTCCGAGTCCTCCCTGCCGACCCCCGACCTGCACAGCGGGCACAAACTCGCCAGACGCTACCGGCTCGAGGAGTGCATCACCCGTCTGGACGGATTCAGCAGCTGGCGCGCTGTCGACGAGAAGCTGCGCCGCGCGGTGGGGGTCCATGTCCTTCCCGCCGACCACCCCCGCGCGCGTTCCGTGCTGGCGGCAGCCCGGTCCGCCGCGCTGCTCGGCGACCCGCGTTTCGTCCAGGTTCTCGACGCGGTGGAGGAGGACGACCTCGTCTACGTCGTCCACGAGTGGCTTCCCGACGCCACCGAGCTGACCTCTTTGCTGGCGGCCGGGCCGATGGAGGCGCACGACGCGTACCAGCTCGTCAGCCAGGTCTCCCAGGCCATGGCAGCGGCACACCGGGAGGGCCTCGCCCATCTGAGGCTGACGCCGGGGGCGGTGCTGCGAAGCTCGACCGGCCAGTACCGGATCCGCGGCCTCACAGTGAACGCGGCCCTGCGTGGCATCACCTCCGACAAGCCGCAGCGAGCGGACACGGAGGCGATCGGAGCCCTGCTCTACGCCGCGCTGACCCAGCGCTGGCCATACGAGACCGATGCCTACGGCTTGTCCGGACTGCCCAAGGGCATGGGTCTGATCGCCCCCGACCAGGTGCGGGCCGGTGTGCACCGCGGTCTCTCCGAGCTCGCCATGCGCGCCCTGGCCAATGACGGGGCCACGGCCTCCCGGCAGGAACAGCCGTGCACCACGCCGGACGAGCTGGCCAAGGCCGTGTCCGCGATGCCCCGCATCCGGCCCCCGGAGCCCGCCTTCACCGCGCCCCCCGAGTACCAGCGCACCACCTACCAGCAGGGCACCTACCGACGGCCTCCCGCAGGTCCCGGTGTGGCCGCCACCGCGCCCGTCCCCGTACCGCCGGCCCCGCTGCAGAGCCGCACCGGCAAGGCCCTGAAGTGGGCGGTCTCCGCCCTGCTCATCGCCGCCCTGGGACTCGGCAGCTGGCAGCTGGCGGAGAAGTTCCTCGGCCAGGGAGACGACTCGGGGACCGACAGCACGCAGACCACTTCGCCCAGCCCTGACAACAAGCCTCTGGCTGCGCCCAAGCCGCTGCGGCTCGACAGCGCCCTGGAGTTCATGCCCAGTGGTTCCGGGATAAGCCCGGAGGACGCTTCGAAGGCAGTCGACGGTGATCCCGGGTCCGCCTGGATCACCCATCGGTACGTGGGCTACGCGAACTTCGGCAACCTCTCGCCCCGCAGGGATGGCAGCGGCATAGTCGTCGACCTCGGAAGTGTGCAGAACATCCGAGGCGTGGAGATCGAGATGTTCCGGGGCGGGCAGAAGGCCGAGGTACTCGCGGCCGCCCCGGACGCCACCGCCCCGTCGTCACTCGCGGACTTCCCCCAGCACCTCACGAAGCTCGAAACCGTGGGGAGCGAGCTGAAGCAGACCCTGGACAAGCCGGTGCGGGCCCGCTTCGTCCTGGTTCATATCACCGAGCTGCCGTCGGACGGCACGTCCGACGGCTACCGGGGCGGCATCTCAGAGATCTCGGTACTCGGCTGATGGAGCAGCCCGGTGGGATCCTCTCCCACCGGGCTGCTCCGTGCCGCGCCCCAGATGCCGCGCACCACCGCACCCCGACGAACCCCGCCTCGTCCGCCCTCTGCCGCTGTTCCTTCGAATCGTGATAGACAGACGGATCTTGATACGGAGAGGGAGGAGGGGGAGGTGGCCACGGAGCCGTCTGAACCACTCAGCGACTCAGACCTCCTCGCTCGCCATGTGGCTGGTGAACCCGATGCCTTCGGTGAGCTGGTCCGCCGCCATCGGGACCGGCTGTGGGCCGTGGCGCTGCGTACCCTCGGCGACCGCGAAGAAGCGGCCGACGCCGTCCAGGACGCCCTGGTCTCCGCTTTCCGTGCCGCCCATAGCTTCCGTGGTCAGTCCGCCGTCACCACCTGGCTGCATCGCATCACCATCAATGCTTGTCTCGACCGGGTGCGCAAGGCGGCCTCCCGCAAGACCTCGCCGGTCGACGACGCGGAACGGTTCGAGCAGTTCCTCGAACCGCACGAGTCCGCAGAGGCGCCTGCGGAGCGTCAGGATCTGCACCGAGAGCTCCTGGCCGCCCTGTCCACCCTTCCCGCAGAGCAGCGCGCGGCGCTCGTCCTCGTGGACATGCAGGGATATCCGGTCGCCGAGGCCGCGCGCATCCTCGACGTGCCCACCGGCACGGTGAAGAGTCGTTGTGCCCGCGGCAGGGCCCGACTCGCTCCCCTGCTCACGCATCTGCGCGACGAAGGCGTGGCAGTGGCTGGGCCCGCCGCGGAAAGGAACCGGACGCCACGTGCGTCCGTCCCACCCGCATCGGGGCCGAAAGATACGGACGCAAGTGATCCCGCTGCGGTGAAGGGCGGAGGTGGACACGCATGACATCGACCGACACGAGCAGGCACACGGATGTCTCGGAGCTCTCCGACCTCACGGAGGGGCTTCTCCCGCCGTCACGCGCGGACGAGGTACGACAGCACGTGAACGGGTGCGAACTCTGTAGCGACGTCCATGCCTCGCTCATCGAGATCCGTGAACTGCTCGGCACTGTTCCTGCACCGCAGCGCATGCCCGACGACGTCGTGGACCGTATCGACGCCGCACTCGCCGCTGCGGCTGTCGACACCACGGCTTCCGATCCCTCGGCGCGTGTTTCACGTGAAACAGAAGCGGGCGCAACGACGAAACCCGAAAGGGAGAGCCCCGCCCCGGTCCGCCCCGCAGGACGTCCCGGGGCGGCCACCGGCCCGGGACGTCGCCCCACCCGGCGCCGGCGCGGCGCGGCCGTGCTCGGTGCCACTTTCGGCGCGGCCGTCATCGGCCTGGGCATCCTCCTGCTGCAGAACGACCAGACGTCCCACGACACTGCGGCAACCAAGGCGGCGAACCGCGACTCCAACTCCACGGCGAGTGGGACGCCGATCTTCTCGGAGTCCGCCCTCGAAGGGCGTGTGCGCGCGCTTCTGCGGCACGCCGACAGGAGGCCGTCAGCCCCGGACGGCGTCGACGCCGAGAAGCAGCCGCCTTCCGTCATGGCTCAGTCGCCGCCCGGGAACGCCCCTTCCGCCTCCGAGGCGCCCCAAACGCCCCTGCGCACATCGGCCGCTTCCGTCCCTGACTGCATCCGGCAAGGAATCGGCCGCGACGCCCCGGCCCTTGCAGTGGAAGCGGGAACCTACGAAGGGCAGGACGCCTTCCTCGTCGTCCTGCCCCACCGCTCCGAGTCGACCCGCGTCCAGGCATACGTCGTCGACGCGGCCTGCACCCGGGACAAGGGCGCCACCAAGGGAAAGCTGCTGCTCACCCACACCTACGCACGCCCTTGAGAACAGCGCCCGACGCGGCCCCACCGCGAGGGGAATGCATCCCCCGTAGGATCCGTTGGGTGGGGTGAGAGTCGTTGAACCGACCCCACTAGGCGTGGACAGTAGGCAGTCTGCAGAGACGAGGAAGAAACCCGTGAGCGACGTCCGTAACGTGATCATCATCGGCTCCGGCCCTGCGGGCTACACGGCCGCCCTTTACACCGCACGTGCCTCGCTGAAGCCGCTGGTCTTCGAGGGCGCCGTCACCGCAGGCGGCGCGCTGATGAACACCACCGATGTAGAGAACTTCCCGGGCTTCCAGGACGGGATCATGGGCCCCGAGCTCATGGACAACATGCGCGCCCAGGCCGAGCGCTTCGGCGCCGAACTCGTCCCCGACGACATCGTCTCCGTGGACCTCAGCGGTGACATCAAGACGGTCACCGACACGGCGGGCACGGTTCACCGTGCGAAGGCCGTCATCGTGGCGACTGGCTCCCAGCACCGCAAGCTCGGCCTCCCCAACGAGGACATCCTCTCCGGGCGCGGTGTCTCCTGGTGCGCCACCTGCGACGGCTTCTTCTTCAAGGACCAGGACATTGCCGTGGTCGGCGGTGGCGACACCGCGATGGAGGAAGCAACCTTCCTCTCCCGCTTCGCCAAGTCGGTCACCATCATCCACCGCCGCGACACGCTCCGCGCGTCCAAGACCATGCAGGAGCGTGCCTTCGCCGACCCGAAGATCAAGTTCGCCTGGGACAGCGAGGTCGCCGAGATCCATGGCGATCAGAAGCTCTCCGGCCTCACCCTGCGGAACACCAAGACCGGCGAGACCTCGGAGATCGCGGTGACTGGCCTGTTCATCGCGGTGGGCCACGACCCGCGCACCGAGCTCTTCAAGGGACAGCTCGACCTCGACGACGAGGGCTACCTCGAGGTCGACGCCCCCTCGACCCGTACCAACCTGACCGGTGTCTTCGGCGCCGGTGACGTCGTCGACCACACCTACCGGCAGGCGATCACCGCCGCCGGCACGGGTTGTTCGGCCGCTCTCGACGCCGAGCGCTTCCTCGCCGCGCTCGCCGATGAGGAAAAGGCCGCAGCGGCGACCGTCTGATCCCGTCCCCACACCCCACACCCCGAGTAGTTAGAAGGAGGCCGCCGTGGCCGGCGCCCTGAAGAACGTGACCGACGACACCTTCGACGAGGTCGTCCTGAAGAGCGAGAAGCCCGTCCTGGTTGACTTCTGGGCTGCCTGGTGCGGTCCGTGCCGCCAGATCGCGCCGTCCCTGGAGGCCATCGCCGCCGAGCACGGCGAGCAGATCGAGATCGTCAAGCTCAACATCGACGAGAACCCCACCACGGCCGCCAAGTACGGCGTCATGTCCATCCCGACCCTGAACGTCTACCAGGGCGGTGAGGTCGCCAAGACCATCGTCGGCGCCAAGCCGAAGGCCGCGATCCTCCGTGACCTCGAAAGCTTCATCGGCGAGTAAGACAGCTTTTCGTCGTTTCACGTGAAACGGTCCGCCCCCGAGGGGACGGACCGTTTCGCTTTGCCCCGAGATCCCGGATCGCGGCAGCGGATCACAGCGGCCGGAGAGCCGGCTCCTTCTGAACGGCTCCCAGCAACCGGTCGAGTGCCAGCTCGACATCCTCCTTCCAGGAGAGTGTCGCCCGGAGTTCCAGCCTCAGCCGCGGATGAACGGGATGAGGTCGCACGGTCTTGAAGCCGACCGCGAGAAGATGATCCGCAGGAAGCACACAGGCCGGTTCCTTCCAACGAGCATCCCCGAAAGCCTCGATCGCCTTGAATCCCCGACGCAGCAGATCCTTGGCGACGGTCTGCACCATCACCCGGCCCAGCCCCTGCCCCTGGTATCCGGGCGTGATCCACGCGGTCATCAGCTGTACGGCGTCAGGAGAGACCGGACTCGTGGGGAACGCCATCGAGCGCGGGACATAGGCCGGCGGAGCGTAGAGGACGAAGCCCACCGGCACATCGTCGACGTAGACCACACGGCCGCAGGATCCCCACTCCAGCAGAACGGCCGAGATCCATGCCTCCTTCTCCAGCTCGGGCGTTCCCGCTTTCATCGCGGCATCTCCGCTGACCGGATCAAGCTCCCAGAAGACGCACGAGCGGCAGCGCTTGGGGAGATCGGAAAGGTTGTCCAGTGTGAGCGGTACGAGCCGACGCCCCATAAAAGCTGTTCCTCGCTTTCTTCGCCTGCCGCATCGCATACGGCCGCCAGTGCGCCACGCTTGCGGAACGGGAGCGGGCCACCGGCGAGTCCTGCGACAGCCTCCGAGCCCAGCCCCACCAATCGGCCGCGACTCACCGGTCGCGGATCCCGCTCCGCCGAGGCTGCTCAAGTCGGATGGGCCGTACCAACGCATCGTATCCAGCCCTGCACCAAGCCGACACCGTGAGAAAGCAAAGGGCCGGCGTGTTCCGGTGTCCGCCGGAGCACAGCCCGCCCTTTACTTCTGTTCTGTCGGCTCAGTCCTTGTCGCCCTCAGTGCGCTCCTCGGCCGCTCCTTGGCCCAGCACCCGGCCCTCGCCCGGTGCCAGGCTGCCGAGAATGCGGTCGAGATCCTCCATCGACGCGAACTCGACGACGATCTTCCCCTTCTTCTGCCCGAGGTCGACCTTCACCCTGGTCTCGAAGCGATCCGACAGGCGGGAAGCGAGCTCGGACAGCGCCGGTGACACCCGGCCACCGGCCCTCGGCCTCTTGGACTTGGCTGAACTCGAGGACGTGGAGCCCATCAGCGTCACGATCTCTTCGACCGCGCGCACCGACAGCCCTTCGGCCACGATGCGATGCGCCAGCTTGTCCTGCTCCTCCGAGTCGTCCACGGAAAGCAGCGCCCGCGCGTGTCCCGCCGACAGCACCCCGGCCGCGACTCTCCGCTGAACCTGCGGCGACAACCTCAGCAGACGCAGGGTGTTGGAGACCTGCGGGCGGGAGCGCCCGATGCGGTCGGCCAGCTGGTCATGCGTGCACTTGAAGTCCTTGAGCAGCTGGTCGTACGCCGCCGCCTCCTCCAGGGGGTTCAACTGAGCCCGGTGAAGGTTCTCCAGGAGAGCGTCCAGGAGAAGCTTCTCGTCCTCCGTGGCCCGGACGATGGCGGGGATCCGCTCCAGCCCCGCCTCGCGGCACGCCCTCCAGCGTCGCTCACCCATGATGAGCTCATAGCGGTCCGCTGCCGCCTTCCGGACGACGACGGGCTGGAGAAGGCCCACCTCCTTGATGGACGTCACCAGCTCGGCGAGCGCGTCCTCGTCGAACACCTCACGGGGCTGCCGCGGATTGGGCGTAATGGCTCCGAGCGGAATCTCGGCGAAGTACGCTCCTGCGACGCCCACCGTTTCCACGGCCGCGACGGGTTCCGACGCCGGCGCGCTGGGCTCCGGCACAACCGGAGCGGACGCCAGAGAGGCCACCTTCGCGGCGGCCACCCCGCGCCCCGGCGCGACAACAGGGCCCGCACCGGCAGAGGCCGCGCCCGGCATCTGCTTCTCCTGCGGAGCGGCGGGGATCAGGGCACCCAGCCCACGCCCCAACCCTCTACGACGCTCACTCACTGAATCCCCTCCGAAATGTTTTGCTGGCTGTTCCCGCTGCCCGTATGGGCATGCCGGGCCTCGTACTGCACCCCAACACCTCGTAGGGCGATCTCACGCGCCGCTTCGAGGTAAGACAGCGACCCACTCGAACCTGGGTCATAGGTCAGCACGGTCTGCCCGTAACTCGGTGCCTCCGAAATGCGCACCGACCGGGGAATGTTGGTGCGCAGCACCTCCTTGCCGAAGTGGCTCCGCACCTCCTCCGCGACCTGCGAAGCGAGCCTGGTTCTGCCGTCGTACATGGTGAGCAGAATCGTCGACACATGCAGCTCGGGATTGAGATGTCCCCGTACCAGGTCCACATTGCGCAACAGCTGGCCGAGCCCTTCCAGCGCGTAGTACTCGCACTGGATGGGGATCAGCACCTCGGCACCGGCGACCAGGGCGTTGACCGTCAGCAGACCCAGCGAGGGCGGGCAGTCGATCAGGATGTAGTCCAGCGGCTGCTCGTACGCCTGAATCGCTCGCTGGAGTCGGCTCTCCCGCGCCACCAGCGACACCAGTTCGATCTCCGCACCGGCGAGATCGATAGTGGCGGGGGCGCAGAAGAGGCCCTCGACGTCCTGGACGGGCTGAACCACCTCTGAGAGGGGCCTGCTCTCCACCAAGACGTCATAGATGGAGGGAACTTCGGCGTGGTGATCGATCCCCAGAGCCGTAGAGGCATTCCCCTGCGGGTCGAGATCGATCACCAGAACGCGCGCGCCGTGAAGCGCGAGCGAAGCAGCGAGGTTGACCGTCGTGGTCGTCTTGCCCACGCCGCCCTTCTGGTTGGCCACCACCATGATGCGTGTCCGGTCGGGGCGGGGCAGCCCCTCGCCGGCGCGGCCGATGGCCTCGACCGCCAGCTGTGCCGCACGACCGATGGGTGTGTCGTCCATCGGCGGCGGTGTTTCACGTGAAACACCCTCCCCCGCCGATTCGGTTCTGGGACCGGGGACCGGGTCGGTCATCGGTCCCGCGATGTTGGCGTCGGACCGCAAGGATTCACTCTCCTCGACTTCAGGCTCGCAATGAACAGAGCCTGCCATGCTTTCGGGGTCGTGAACCAGCGAGGCCCGCTCTTCTGTGGACGACTCCACGTCTGTGGACAACTCCGTAGCCCTAACGGGCCTGCGATGCCGCGGCGCGGCAGCGGCGCGACCGCGGCTGATGATCCCCTGCAGCAGAGAGCGACGTTTCACGTGAAACACGATGCCCCTGCAGCATGGATACAGGGGCACGACACTCCGCATCGCGTGCGCATGGCCATGTGCCCGGACCATCAGCTTCAAGCTGCTCGGAGCCTGGGCACCCGACGCACGTCCGAGGGTGTCAGCGACGACGCCTCGTACGGCTCGTCCTCGCGGCCTTGGCCCTCTTCGCAGCGAACCTCACACCGCCCGGGCTCTCCCCGACCACCACACGCACGACCGTGGACATGGGATCGACGATGCCCTCACCGACGTGCAGCACCTCGGTCTCCACCACACCGAGCTTGCTCAACGCAGCGCGCGCACCGCTGAGCTCCTCCTCGGCGGTATCCCCCTTGAGGGCCAGCATCTCTCCGTACGGACGCAGGAGCGGAACACCCCAGCCGGCCAGGCGGTCGAGCGGCGCCACGGCGCGAGCCGTCACCACGTGGACCGGCTGAACCTTTCCCAGCACCTCCTCGGCCCGGCCACGCACCACCGTCACATGATCCAGCCCCAGCAGTTCGACAACTTCCTGGAGGAAGTTGGTGCGTCGCAGCAGGGGCTCCAGCAGGGTGATCTTCAGGTCGGGACGCACCAGTGCCAGCGGAATCCCCGGGAGGCCGGCACCTGAGCCCACATCGCAGACCGTGACGCCCTCGGGCACGACCTCGGAGAGCACCGCGCAGTTCAGCAGATGCCGCTCCCACAGCCGGGGAACCTCGCGCGGACCGATCAGCCCCCGCGTCACCCCGGCGTCCGCCAGCAGTTCCGCGTACCGGACAGCCTCCGGAAAGAAGTCACCGAATACCGCCCGCGCGCCTGCGGGCGCTTGGGGAAGCTCTACTTCCGCCGTCACGGAAACCGTCCTTCCATACCGCTCGACCGCGCTGCGGCCGGCTGACTATCAGGCTGACAAAGATCGGCCCCGTCTGCGAACAGACGGGGCCGACAGAACAAGGGTCCGGTCAGGCCGGGAGAACGACGACGAAGCGCTGCGGCTCCTCGCCCTCGGACTCGCTGCGCAGACCGGCGGCCGCGACCGCGTCGTGCACGACCTTGCGCTCGAACGGCGTCATCGGGTCCAGCCTCACCGGCTGACCGGTGCTCTTGACTTCGTCCGCGGCCTTGGCGCCCAGTTCGGCGAGCTGGGCCCGCTTCTTGGCCCGGAAGCCGGCGATGTCCAGCATCAGACGGCTGCGGTCACCGGTTTCCCGGTGCACGGCGAGCCGCGTCAGCTCCTGGAGCGCCTCCAGCACCTCACCGTCGCGGCCCACGAGCTTCTGCAGATCACGTGCCGAATCGCTGATGATCGAGACCGCGGCCCGGTCCGCCTCGACGTCCATGTCGATGTCGCCGTCGAGATCGGCGATGTCGAGCAGGCCCTCGAGGTAGTCCGCCGCGATCTCGCCCTCCTGCTCGAGGCGGGTCAGGGTGTCGCTGCCCTCAGCGGCCGTGGAGGTGGTGCCTTCCGTCACGGATGGACTCCTTCTTACTTCTTGGACGGGTGCTTGGGCCGCTGCGGGCCCTTGCGCTGTCCGGACTTGGCTTGGCGTGAGGAGCCGGACGCGGCCTGGCCCTCCGGCTTGGACGTGTCGTCCCGCGAGGTGTCCGACTTCTGCTGGGAAGCCTTGGCCCGTGCGGGAGTGGTGCCGGCAGCCTTGGCTCCCGCCTGCTGGGCCGTACCGGCACCGGTCTGACGCTGGGCCTTGGTCTGGCGCTTGGGCTGCTGGCGCCGCTGCGCGGCTGCGCCCTCGGCCTCGGCGAGAGCCGTGTCGCTCTTGATCACCGTGCCGTCCTCCTGGGCGGCGTAGCCCTGCTTCGCCAGGCCCGTGATGAACTTTCGCTCGATGTCATTGCGGTCCGGACCCTTGGCCACGATGCGCTTGATCACGTTCCGCTTGGCCCTGCCGCGCACCTCGCCATGAGTGCTGATGCTCTTCAGCAGCCGTCCCAGGTACTGGTCCTGCGCCTTGCTGCCCGGGGTCGGGTTCTGGTTGATCACGTACATCTGCTGGCCCATGGTCCAGACGTTGGTGGTCAGCCAGTACACGAGGACACCGACGGGGAAGTTGACGCCCATGACGGCGAACATCACCGGGAAGATGTACATCAGCATCTTCTGCTGCTGCATGAACGGCGTCTTGACCGTGAGGTCGACGTTCTTCGTCATCAACTGGCGCTGGGTGAAGAACTGGGACGCCGACATCAGCACGATCATGACCGCGGTGACGATCCGGACGTCGGTCAGTGAGGCGCCGAGGGCCTGGGCCTTCTCCTCGCTGTCCATGAACTTGACGGCGAGCGGCGCCCCGAAGATGTGCGCCTGACGGGCGCTGTCGAGCAGCGGCTGATCGATGACACCGATCGTCTGGCCCGAGGCGATGGACGAGAGCACGTGGTACAGGGCGAAGAAGAACGGCGACTGCGCGAGGATGGGAAGGCACGAGGAGAGCGGGTTGGTGCCCGTCTCCTTGTACAGCTTCATCATCTCTTCGGACTGACGCTGCTTGTCGTTCTTGTAGCGCTCCTGGATCGCCTTCATCTTCGGCTGGAGCACCTGCATGTTCCGGGTCGACTTGATCTGCTTCACGAAGAGCGGGATCAGGCAGATCCGGATCAGTACAACCAGGGACACGATGGACAGGCCCCAGGCCCAGCCGGTGTCGTCGCCGAAGATCGCTCCGTACAACTTGTGGAACTGAACGATGACCCATGAGACGGGCCAGGTGATAAAGCTGAACAGACTGGCAATCGTGTCCACTAATCAGGCTCCTTGAGCATTGGGCGAAGTCTCTGCGGCCGGACTCGAAGGTTCGGAAACCGACCCTCCGGGAGGCACATCAGCGGCGGAGTCCCCGCCCTTGCCACCGCGCATGGCGTTGCGCAGCAGTTCGTGCCAACGCGGACGTTTGCGTGGCGGAACATGGTCCACGCCACCGGGTGACCACGGATTGCACCGCAGGATGCGCCAGGCCGTCAGCGCAGTCCCCTTGATCGCTCCGTGCCGGTCGATCGCCGTATATCCATAGTGGGAACACGACGGGTAGTAACGGCAAACAGGCCCGAGAAGCGGGCTGATCGTCCACTGGTAGAGCTTGATGAGAGCCAGCAGCGGGTACTTCATCGCGCGCCCCCTCCCAGCAGCCGCTGGAGTGCGGCGTCCAGGTCTCGGGCCAGTTGTTCGTGATCGGCGTCGCCCGCTCCGGGCAGCGCTCGTACGACAACCAGGCTACCGGGGGGCAGCAGGGCCAGCCGTTCACGGACCAGATGGCGAAGCCTGCGCTTCACCGCCGTGCGCACAACCGCTCCGCCCACGGTTTTGCTGACGACGAAACCCGCACGCGGCGGGGGAGCATCCCCCCCAGTCACGTGCGGGTCCGTGGCACCGCTGCGTAGATGAACGACGAGGAGCGGGCGGCCGGCCCGGCGCCCTCGGCGTACCGCGGTCGCGAAGTCCTCGCGCCGCCTCAGCCGATTCTCGGTAGGCAGCACGTCATGACCTGTACGCGATCAGGCGGACAGGTTGGCGCGACCCTTGGCACGGCGGGACGCGAGAATCGCGCGGCCGGCACGGGTGCGCATCCGCAGCCGGAAGCCGTGGGTCTTCGCGCGACGACGGTTGTTCGGCTGGAAGGTGCGCTTGCTCACTCGGGGGCTCCAGAAATGACTCGGGTTTTGGCGGGACGTCGTCTGGCTGTCACCGTGCGCCCACGAGAGACTCGCGTAAACGCTCAAGTGCACCGCTTCACGACCACAGATCGTGATCTTTGCCCATCGGAGGCAGGCGGCAGCAGCCATCGACAACTCGACCTGGTCACGGTACGCGCGGCTGCGCCGTCCGGTCAAACCAGCTCCACGGCGCCCATCATTGTGCACAGGCTGTGGACAACAACTTGAACGACGCGGGTCGCCCTGACTACCGTGGCCGAACTCCGGTTCTTTTTCTTCCTGCCTGCCGGTCCTCACCCATACCGACCCATCCCGTCCCGAGAACCACACATTCGTGGGACCAGCGAGAGAGCGTGCTTTGTGGCTGACGTACCTGCCGATCTTGCCGCAGTGTGGCCACGCGTGCTGGAACAGCTCCTCGGGGAGGGCCAGCAGGGCATCGAGCCGAAGGACAAGCAGTGGATCGAGCGCTGCCAGCCGCTCGCGCTGGTGGCCGACACGGCACTGCTCGCCGTCCCCAACGAGTGGGGCAAGCGTGTGCTGGAGGGTCGGCTGGCGCCGCTCATCAGCGAGACGCTGAGCCGCGAGTGCGGCCGTCCGATCCGTATCGCGATCACCGTCGACGACTCTGCGGGGGAGCCTCCGGGCCCGCCCGCGCCACCGATGCACCAGCCGCCGCAGCCGCCGCGCTATACGGGGCCCCAGCACGACGAACGTCAGCACGGTGACGTCTACGACGGTTATGGGCACCGGCCCTCGGACGACGGCATGCCGACCGCCCGGCCCGCCTATCCCGACTACCAGCAGCAGCGTCCCGACCCCGGTGCGTGGCCGCGCACCCAGGAGGACCTCTCCTGGCAGCAGCCCCGGCTCGGCGCCTTCCAGGACCGCGACACCGCCGCGGACCAGTGGCGCGAGCCGTATTCCGGTGGACATCCGCAGCACGACTACCGGGCCCAGCCACCGGAGCGCCAGGGCTACGAGCAGCAGCGTCCCGAGCGCCACGAGCTGCCGGACCCCCAGGGCCCGCACCGGCCCTCCGCCCCCGGTACCGGCAGGCCCGGTGGCAGGCCAAGTGGCGGGCCCGGGCCGATGGGCGCACAGCCCGCGGCCGCGCCCGGCCCGGGGGAGCCGGCTGCGCGTCTGAACCCGAAGTACCTCTTCGACACCTTCGTGATCGGCGCGTCCAACCGGTTCGCGCACGCCGCGGCGGTAGCGGTCGCCGAGGCCCCCGCCAAGGCGTACAACCCGCTCTTCATCTACGGGGAGTCCGGGCTCGGGAAGACGCACCTGCTGCACGCCATCGGGCACTATGCCCGCAGCCTCTACCCGGGCACCCGGGTGCGGTACGTGAGCTCGGAGGAATTCACCAACGAGTTCATCAACTCGATCCGCGACGGCAAGGGCGACACCTTCCGCAAGCGGTACCGCGACGTGGACATCCTGCTCGTCGACGACATCCAGTTCCTGGCGAGCAAGGAGTCGACGCAGGAAGAGTTCTTCCACACCTTCAACACGCTCCACAACGCGAACAAGCAGATCGTGCTGTCCTCGGACCGGCCGCCCAAGCAACTGGTGACCCTGGAGGACCGGTTGCGCAACCGCTTCGAGTGGGGTCTGACCACCGATGTGCAGCCGCCCGAGCTGGAGACGCGGATCGCGATCCTCCGCAAGAAGGCGGTCCAGGAGCAGCTCAACGCCCCCCCGGAGGTACTGGAGTTCATCGCCTCCCGCATCTCCAGGAACATCAGGGAGCTGGAGGGCGCGCTGATCCGGGTCACGGCGTTCGCGAGCCTCAACCGCCAACCGGTGGACCTGGGGCTGACCGAGCACGTGCTGAAGGATCTGATCCCGGGCGGCGAGGACACGGCGCCGGAGATCACGGCGACGGCCATCATGGCCTCGACCGCGGACTACTTCGGTCTGACGGTGGACGACCTCTGCGGTACCTCCCGCAGCCGTGTGCTGGTGACGGCCCGCCAGATCGCCATGTACCTGTGCCGTGAGCTGACCGATCTCTCGCTGCCCAAGATCGGGGCGCAGTTCGGCGGCCGCGACCACACGACGGTGATGCACGCGGACCGAAAGATCCGCGCGCTGATGGCGGAGCGACGGTCCATCTACAACCAGGTCACCGAGCTCACGAACCGCATCAAGAACGGCTGACCGGCCGCCTGCCCCGCCACCCTCGGGACCCGGGCCGTGCTGCCGGGACCGCGCCGTCTGAACCACGCCTTACGTGCCGCAGGGGCGCCCGCGGAACCTCAGCGGGGTTCGTCGCGGGCGCCCCTGCGCGTCGGCAGGTGGGCGCTGACGGCTCACGGCCCGCACGCGTCGCCCCGGGGCCCTCCGCCACCTCGCGTCGCCTCCGGGAGCCGCCCTCAGGACCGGCCCAAGCCTGTCCGGTCCCGCACGAGTCCCGGCCAAGGGCCGCCCGAAGCCTGAGGGAAGCCCGAACGATGCTGCTCAGTCCCGCCGACGCCTGTTCATGGCCGCTCCACGGCCCTTCCGGGCCCGCCGTCCCCGGCGTCGGCACGGTCGCGGTGTTCGAATACCTGCCGCCCGCAGCCTGTTCTCCACAGATCTGGGGAGATTTTCCCCTCCACAGCCTGGGGATCCAGAAGTTGTCCATACTGCTTCCACAGCAGTGGCGTCCGATGCCTCATCAGCCCAGCTCAGGGACCTGGGGATTTGTGGCAAACGATGATCCACAGCCTGTGGAAAAAATCTTTGCCCACAGGGCGTCGCTGCCGTTGTCCACTGACACCCCACAGCTACGAGCCCGTTGTCCCCAGCCAACCCGGGCTTCTCCACACCCCTGTCCACTGTTCGGCAACGCGACACCGCTTCTCGCTGCGGCGAGTGAAAGGCGTCACACCAAGAGGGGCGGTTGGGCTGTGGGGAACGCGGGTAAAACTGGGGACGGCTCTGGGGAGAAACCCCCCTGCCCTGTGTATCCGTTGTGCAGAACTTTCGCGTGTCCACAGAAGCGCCGGGTTCTCCACCGCGGCGCCCACAGGGGCAGTGGACAAAAAATTGGCCCTGACCTGCAGCAACGGCGTTATCCACGGTTTCCACAAGCCCTACTACTACTCCCACATAGAGTTAGCTCGGAATCCGTTTCGAAGCAGGGGCTGTGCACAACTCGGGGCCGACACTCGCCGGGCGCCTCGCCGCGACTTGACCCCGAGCAGCACCGAGTGTCGGTGCCGTACGTCAGACTGGTCCCCGGCGTCCTCCCGTCGTCGTGGACGGGGGACCCGATCAGATGTCGAAGGCCGGCAGGGCGAGCGAGCAACAGCAGGAGGCGGTTCCGGTGAAGATCCGGGTGGAGCGCGATGTACTCGCGGAGGCGGTGGCCTGGGTGGCCCGCAGCCTCCCGGCCCGTCCGCCGGCGCCCGTTCTCGCGGGCCTTCTGCTGAAGGCGGAGGACGGCGCCCTCAGCTTCTCCAGCTTCGACTACGAGGTCTCGGCCCGGGTCTCGGTCGACGCCGAGGTCGAGGAGGACGGCACGGTCCTGGTCTCCGGTCGCCTGCTCGCCGACATCTGCCGCGCCCTTCCCAACCGCCCGGTGGAGATCTCCACAGACGGTGTACGGGCGACCGTGATCTGCGGCTCCTCGCGGTTCACACTCCACACCCTTCCTGTGGAGGAGTACCCGACGCTCCCGGAGATGCCGACGGCGACCGGGACGGTTCCCGGCGAGGTCTTCGCCTCCGCCGTCGCCCAGGTGGCCATCGCCGCGGGTCGTGACGACACGCTGCCGGTCCTGACCGGTGTGCGCATCGAGATCGAGGGCGAGACGGTCACCCTGGCCTCCACCGACCGGTACCGCTTCGCGGTCCGTGAGTTCCTGTGGAAGCCTGAGAACCCGGACGCCTCGGCCGTCGCGCTGGTGCCCGCCAAGACGCTGCTGGACACCGCCAAGGCGCTGACCAGCGGCGATACGGTGACGCTGGCGCTGTCGGGTTCGGGTGCCGGTGAGGGCCTGATCGGTTTCGAGGGCGCGGGCCGGCGCACCACCACGCGGCTGCTCGAGGGCGACCTGCCGAAGTACCGCACGCTGTTCCCGACCGAGTTCAACTCGGTGGCGGTGATCGAGACCGCCCCCTTCGTCGAGGCCGTCAAGCGCGTCGCCCTCGTCGCCGAGCGGAACACCCCGGTGCGGCTCAGCTTCGAGCAGGGCGTGCTGATCCTGGAGGCCGGTTCGAGCGACGACGCACAGGCTGTGGAGCGGGTCGACGCGGTGCTGGAGGGCGACGACATCTCGATCGCCTTCAACCCGACCTTCCTGCTGGACGGTCTGAGCGCGATCGACTCCCCGGTCGCCCAGCTGTCCTTCACGACGTCGACCAAGCCCGCGCTGCTGAGCGGCCGTCCGGCCGTCGACGCCGATGCCGACGAGGCGTACAAGTACCTGATCATGCCGGTGCGTCTCTCCGGCTGACCGGCTTTTCGGCGACGCCCTGGTCCCCGGTCGGAACCGTCGGGGACCAGGGCGCCGGCCACGACGCGTGTCTCCGACGCCGGGCACGCCCGCCGGTCCGTCCCCTTCCGGGCGTAGGCTCGGTCACGGGTATGAATCGGCACAACGCTTAAGGAATCTCTGATGGAGCTCGGTCTCGTCGGCCTCGGCAAGATGGGCGGCAACATGCGCGAGCGCATCCGCCGCGCAGGCCACACCGTCATCGGATACGACCGCAATCCGGACCTCTCGGATGTAGCCGGCCTGGAAGAGCTGGTGGGCAAGCTGAAGGGCCCGCGGGTCGTGTGGGTGATGGTGCCGGCCGGTGCCCCGACCCAGGCCACCATCGATGAGCTGGCCGGGCTCCTGTCCCCCGGCGACGTCGTCGTGGACGGTGGGAACTCCCGCTGGACGGACGACGAGAAGCACGCCGTCGAGCTGGGCATCAAGGGCATCGGCTTCGTGGACTGCGGGGTCTCCGGCGGCGTCTGGGGTCTGGAGAACGGCTACGCGCTGATGTACGGCGGCGACGCCGAGAACGTGGCGAAGGTTCAGCCGGTCTTCGACGCGCTGAAGCCCGCGGGGGACTTCGGCTCCGTCCACGCCGGCAAGGTCGGCGCGGGCCACTTCGCGAAGATGGTCCACAACGGCATCGAGTACGCCATGATGCAGGCGTACGCCGAGGGCTGGGAGCTGCTGGAGAAGGTCGATTCCGTCACCGACGTGCGCGAGGTCTTCCGCTCCTGGCAGGAGGGAACGGTCATCCGTTCCTGGCTGCTGGACCTGGCGGTCAACGCGCTGAACGAGGACGAGCACCTCGACAAGCTCCGCGGTTACGCCGCCGACTCCGGTGAGGGACGCTGGACGGTGGAGGCCGCGATCGACAACGCGGTCCCGCTGCCCGCGATCACGGCGTCGCTCTTCGCGCGGTTCGCCTCGCGACAGGAGGACTCCCCGCAGATGAAGATGATCGCCGCGCTGCGCAACCAGTTCGGTGGCCACGCGGTCGAGACCAAGAAGTAGCCGCGCCGGGGTACGGAGTGGGGCCGCACCCCGGCCCGTGCCCCGAAGCACGAAGTACGGAGCAGTAAGCCGGGAAGGTCGGCGCACACCCATGCATGTCACGCATCTCTCGCTGGCCGACTTCCGCTCGTACGCCCGGGTCGAGGTGCCTCTCGATCCGGGCGTCACCGCGTTCGTGGGGGCCAACGGCCAGGGCAAGACGAACCTGGTGGAGGCCGTCGGCTACCTGGCGACGCTGGGCAGCCACCGGGTCTCCTCCGACGCGCCGCTGGTGCGGATGGGCGCGGACCGGGCGGTGATCCGGGCCGCCGTCACGCAGGGCGAGCGTTCCCAGCTGGTCGAGCTGGAGCTCAATCCCGGCAAGGCCAATCGCGCCAGGATCAACAGATCGTCGCAGGTCAGGCCCAGGGATGTGCTGGGGATCGTGCGTACGGTGCTGTTCGCGCCGGAGGATCTGGCGCTGGTCAAGGGGGACCCCGGCGAGCGTCGGCGTTTCCTGGACGAGCTGATCACGGCGCGTTCGCCGAGGATGGCGGGCGTGCGCTCCGACTACGAGCGGGTGCTCAAGCAGCGCAACACCCTGCTGAAGTCGGCGGCGATGGCGCGCAGGCATGGCGGCCGGTCGATGGACCTGTCCACCCTCGACGTGTGGGACCAGCATCTGGGCCGGGTGGGCGCGGAGTTGCTGGCGCGGCGGCTCGATCTGATCGCCACGCTGCAGCCGCTGGCCGACAAGGCGTACGGGGACGTGGCTCCGGGCGGCGGTCCCGTGACGTTGGAGTACCGCAGCTCGGTCGGTACGGACGTGGGGGCGGGGACGCGTGAGGAGCTCTACGAGCGGCTGATCGAGGCCCTGGCCCAGGCCCGCAAGCAGGAGATCGAGCGGGGCGTGACGCTGGTCGGTCCGCACCGCGACGATCTGTTGCTGGGGCTGCGCGGGATGCCGGCCAAGGGGTACGCGAGCCACGGCGAGTCCTGGTCGTACGCGCTGGCGCTGCGGCTGGCCTCGTACGAGCTGCTGCGCGGCGAGGGCAACGAGCCGGTGCTGGTGCTGGACGACGTCTTCGCCGAGCTGGACGCCCGTCGGCGGGAACGGCTGGCGGAGCTGGTCGCGCCGGGCGAACAGGTGCTGGTGACGGCCGCGGTGGACGACGACGTGCCCGGTGTGCTGGCGGGGGCGCGGTACGCGGTGTCCGCAGGCGAGGTGGAGCGGCTGTGATCGGCCGGGGCGAGGCTCCCGGGGCCTCCGGCGTTTCCGGGGAGGGCCCGCGTCCGGTGGGGGCGGGGCTGCCGGAGCCGTCGGGCGTCGATCTGGCCCGGGTGGCGCTGCGGGCGGCGAAGGAGCAGGCGCGGGCGCGCGGTGCCGCCGTGCAGCAGCGCAAGCAGGCCCGGCGTGGTGGAGGGCTGCGTTCCGGGGCGCGGGCCGACGGGCGTGATCCGCTGCCGCTGGGTGCCGCGATCAACCGCCTGATCACTGAGCGGGGCTGGGAGACCCCCGCCGCGGTGGGCGGGGTGATGGGGCGCTGGCCGCAGATCGTGGGCGAGGACCTGGCCAAGCACTGCGTGCCGTTGCGGTACGACGAGGACCCGGACGAGCGGGTGCTGACGGTGCAGTGCGACTCGACGGCGTGGGCGACGCAGCTGCGGCTGCTGGCGCCCCAGTTGGTGGCCCGGCTGAACGCGGATCTGGGGCAGGGCACGGTACGGATGATCAAGGTGCTGGGGCCGGGGGGCCCGCAGCGCCGGTTCGGTCCGCTGCGGGCGCCGGGGAGCAGGGGGCCCGGCGACACCTACGGCTGACGTGCCCCGTCCGGGCCTCGGCCCCGGTCCTGATCCGTACCGAGGCGGGCCCGCGCGCGGGCGGGCGTCGGACCGGGTCGCGGACCTGGGGAGATACCGGCCCATGGCCGTATCGGATCCGCTCCATGGCCGCTCGGTGTGCCGTTCGTCGCGCCCGTGTCGTACGACTGTGCGGCGGTCGAAACCATGAGGTGGGAGTGGGGCGTCCCTCACGGTAGCGGGTGGTTGACAGCCCGAAGCGCACAATGCCCGCGTGAGCCTCCTGGGGGCCCGTCCCGAATATGGGGAGTCGTCAGCCGCTGGTTGAGGGCGGCACATGCGTACTCAGGTACCGGCAAACCCCCATGAGTGTCAGCGCTACCGGTAGACTGGTGGACAATCCCGCATTTCGCGGGAGTCGTCGATTACAAGCCGAACGACGCAGCCGCTCCGGACTGTCCGGAGGATGGCCTGTGCTGTGCCAGAAAGGGCGCTTCGTGGCCGATTCCGGCAACCCCAACGAGAACATTCCGTCCGCATCCGGTGAGAACGGCGGGGGCGGCGCTCCCACCGGGGCCGCTGCCCTCGCCGAGGCCGTGGCCACCGTCGGGGCGCCCGCCTCCGGCGAGGCCGCGGCCTCGTACGACGCCAGCGCGATCACCGTCCTGGAGGGCCTGGACGCGGTCCGCAAGCGACCTGGCATGTACATCGGCTCGACCGGTGAGCGCGGCCTCCACCACCTCGTGTACGAGGTCGTCGACAACTCGGTCGACGAGGCCCTGGCCGGGCACGCGGACACCATCGACGTCACGATCCTCGCCGACGGCGGTGTCCGCGTGGTCGACAACGGCCGCGGCATCCCGGTCGGCATCGTGCCGTCGGAGAACAAGCCGGCGGTCGAGGTCGTGCTGACGGTCCTGCACGCGGGCGGCAAGTTCGGCGGCGGCGGCTACGCCGTCTCCGGCGGTCTGCACGGTGTGGGTGTCTCCGTGGTGAACGCGCTGTCGACGCGCCTGTCCGTGGATGTCAAGACGGACGGTTACCGCTGGAGCCAGGACTACAAGTTCGGCGCGCCCACGGCCCCGCTGGCCCGCAACGAGGCGACCGACGAGTCCGGTACCTCGGTCACCTTCTGGGCCGACGGGGACATCTTCGAGACCACCGAGTACTCCTTCGAGACGCTGTCGCGTCGCTTCCAGGAGATGGCCTTCCTCAACAAGGGCCTGACGATCCGGCTCACCGACGAGCGCGAGTCGGCCAAGGCGACGGCGGGCGCGGACGTCGCCGAGGTGGCCGAGGTCGCCGAGGAGGAGCAGGCCCGCACGGTCACGTACCACTACGAGGGCGGCATCGTCGACTTCGTGAAGTACCTCAACTCCCGTAAGGGCGACGTCATCCACCAGTCGGTGATCGACATCGAGGCCGAGGACAAGGAGCGCATGCTCTCGGCCGAGATCGCGATGCAGTGGAACACGCAGTACACCGAGGGCGTGTACTCCTTTGCGAACACGATCCACACGCACGAGGGCGGTACGCACGAGGAGGGCTTCCGCGCGGCGCTGACCGCGCTGGTCAACAAGTACGCGCGCGACAAGAAACTGCTCCGCGACAAGGACGACAACCTCACGGGCGACGACATCCGCGAGGGTCTGACGGCGATCATCTCGGTGAAGCTGGGCGAGCCCCAGTTCGAGGGCCAGACGAAGACCAAGCTGGGCAACACGGAGGCGAAGACCTTCGTCCAGAAGGCCGTTCACGAGCACCTCACCGACTGGTTCGACCGCAATCCGAACGAGGCCGCCGACATCGTCCGCAAGGGCATCGCGGCCGCCACCGCCCGGGTCGCCGCCCGCAAGGCGCGCGACCTGACCCGCCGCAAGGGGCTGCTGGAGAGCGCCTCGCTGCCGGGCAAGCTGAGCGACTGCCAGTCCAACGACCCGACGAAGTGCGAGATCTTCATCGTCGAGGGTGACTCCGCCGGTGGTTCGGCGAAGTCCGGCCGCAACCCGATGTACCAGGCGATCCTGCCGATCCGCGGCAAGATCCTGAACGTCGAGAAGGCCCGCGTCGACAAGATCCTGCAGAACACCGAGGTCCAGGCGCTGATCTCGGCCTTCGGCACCGGGGTCCACGAGGACTTCGACATCGAGAAGCTCCGCTATCACAAGATCATTCTGATGGCGGACGCCGACGTCGACGGCCAGCACATCAACACCCTGTTGCTGACGTTCCTCTTCCGGTTCATGCGTCCGCTGGTCGAGGCCGGACACGTGTTCCTCTCCCGCCCACCGCTCTACAAGATCAAGTGGGGCCGGGACGACTTCGAGTACGCGTACTCGGACCGGGAGCGCGACGCCCTGGTGGAGCTGGGCAAGCAGAACGGGAAGCGGATCAAGGAGGACTCGATCCAGCGCTTCAAGGGTCTCGGCGAGATGAACGCCGAGGAACTGCGCGTCACCACGATGGACATCGACCACCGGGTCCTCGGCCAGGTCACGCTGGACGACGCGGCGCAGGCCGACGACCTCTTCTCGGTGCTCATGGGCGAGGACGTCGAGGCGCGGCGCTCGTTCATCCAGCGCAACGCCAAGGACGTCCGCTTCCTCGACATCTGAGTCGGCCGCACCAGCCAGCCGCCGCTCGAAAGGACTTTGACCAGCAATGGCCGACGAGAACACCCCTGTGACACCTGAAGAGGAGCCCGCCGTCGCCGGTGTGGGCATGCGTGTCGAGCCCGTGGGGCTCGAGACGGAGATGCAGCGCTCCTACCTCGACTACGCGATGTCCGTGATCGTCTCGCGTGCGCTGCCGGACGTGCGGGACGGTCTCAAGCCCGTCCACCGCCGGGTGCTGTACGCGATGTACGACGGCGGCTACCGGCCCGAGAAGGGCTTCTACAAGTGTGCCCGTGTTGTCGGTGACGTCATGGGCACGTACCACCCGCACGGCGACTCGTCGATCTACGACGCGCTGGTGCGCCTGGCGCAGCCGTGGTCGATGCGCATGCCGCTGGTGGACTCCAACGGCAACTTCGGTTCTCCGGGCAACGACCCGGCCGCCGCCATGCGGTACACCGAGTGCAAGATGATGCCGCTGTCCATGGAGATGGTCCGGGACATCGACGAGGAGACCGTCGACTTCCAGGACAACTACGACGGCCGCAACCAGGAGCCGACGGTCCTGCCGGCCCGTTTCCCGAACCTGCTCGTCAACGGCTCCGCCGGGATCGCGGTCGGCATGGCGACCAACATCCCGCCGCACAACCTGCGCGAGGTCGCGGACGGCGCGCAGTGGTACCTGGAGCACCCGGACGCCTCGCAGGAGGAGCTCCTGGACGCCCTGATCGAGCGGATCAAGGGCCCGGACTTCCCGACCGGCGCGCTCGTGGTGGGCCGCAAGGGCATCGAGGAGGCATACCGCACCGGCCGCGGCTCGATCACGATGCGGGCGGTCGTCGAGGTCGAGGAGATCCAGAACCGCCAGTGCCTGGTGGTCACGGAACTCCCGTACCAGACCAATCCCGACAACCTGGCGCAGAAGATCGCCGACCTGGTGAAGGACGGCAAGATCGGCGGGATCGCGGACGTCCGCGACGAGACCTCCTCGCGCACCGGTCAGCGGCTCGTCGTCGTGCTGAAGCGGGACGCCGTCGCCAAGGTCGTGCTGAACAACCTGTACAAGCACACCGACCTCCAGAGCAACTTCGGCGCCAACATGCTGGCGCTGGTCGACGGCGTGCCGCGCACGCTCTCGATCGACGCGTTCATCCGCCACTGGGTGACGCACCAGATCGAGGTCATCGTCCGGCGCACGCGGTTCCGGCTGCGCAAGGCGGAGGAGCGGGCGCACATCCTGCGCGGTCTGCTCAAGGCCCTGGACGCGATCGACGAGGTCATCGCGCTCATCCGCAGCAGCCAGACGGTCGAGGTGGCGCGCGACGGCCTGATGGGCCTGCTGGAGATCGACGAGATCCAGGCGAACGCGATCCTGGAGATGCAGCTGCGCCGGCTGGCCGCACTGGAGCACCAGAAGATCACCGCCGAGCACGACGAACTCCAGGCGAAGATCAACGAGTACAACGCGATCCTGGTGTCGCCGGAGCGGCAGCGGAAGATCGTCAGCGAGGAACTGGCCGCGATCGTCGACAAGTTCGGCGACGACCGACGTTCCAAGCTGGTGCCCTTCGAGGGCGACATGTCCATCGAGGACCTGATCGCCGAGGAGGACATCGTCGTCACGATCACGCGCGGCGGCTATGTGAAGCGCACGAAGACGGACGACTACCGCTCGCAGAAGCGCGGCGGCAAGGGGGTGCGCGGCACGAAGCTCAAGGAAGACGACATCGTCGACCACTTCTTCGTGTCGACGACGCACCACTGGCTGCTGTTCTTCACCAACAAGGGCCGGGTGTACCGCGCGAAGGCGTACGAACTGCCGGACGCCGGACGGGACGCGCGTGGCCAGCACGTCGCCAACCTGCTGGCCTTCCAGCCGGACGAGCGGATCGCTCAGATCCTGGCGATCCGTGACTACGAGGCCGCGCCGTATCTGATCCTGGCCACGAAGGGCGGTCTGGTGAAGAAGACCGCGCTGAAGGACTACGACTCCCCGCGTTCCGGCGGTGTCATCGCCATCAACCTCCGCGAGACGGGTGAGGGTGCCGAAGGCGCTGCCGACGAGCTGATCGGCGCGGAGCTGGTGTCGGCCGAGGACGATCTGCTGCTCATCAGCAAGAAGGCGCAGTCGATCCGGTTCACGGCGACGGACGAGGCGCTGCGCCCGATGGGCCGTGCCACCTCGGGTGTCAAGGGCATGAGCTTCCGCGAGGGCGATGAACTTCTCTCGATGAATGTTGTCCGACCGGGCACGTTCGTGTTCACTGCCACCGACGGCGGTTACGCGAAGCGGACTGCCGTCGACGAGTACCGAGTTCAGGGTCGTGGCGGCCTCGGCATCAAGGCTGCGAAGATCGTGGAGGACCGTGGTTCGCTGGTCGGTGCGCTGGTGGTGGAGGAATCGGACGAGATCCTCGCCATCACGCTCGGCGGCGGCGTGATCCGTACCCGAGTCAATGAAGTCAGGGAGACGGGCCGTGACACCATGGGCGTCCAACTGATCAATCTGGGCAAGCGCGATGCCGTCGTCGGTATCGCACGCAACGCCGAAGCCGGCCGGGAGGCCGAAGAGGTCGAGGAGTCCGCGGAGGACACCGGGGCCGCGACGGCGGAGGCTGCCGAGAACACGGTTGAGAGCACGACCGCGAACACGGCCGCAAGCACGGCCGAGGGCAACGCCGAGGACACGTCGTCCCCGGCAGGGGAGCACGAGGAGTAGAGCGTGAGTGGAGCCACGGGCGCCGGTTCGGCCGCTTCCGGAGCTGGAGCGAACGGTGCCCGTGGCCCTGCCACGGACTCCCAAGGGGGCACTGTGACGGAGACCCGGGGCCCTCGGCCCCAGTACAAGGGCTACGCGACCGGGCCGTCGTCCGGCGAGGGCGAGCCCGCACCGGGGCAGGCGAGCGGGCCGTACCACCCGCCGCAGGCGTACGCGTCGCCCGCGGGCGGGACCGAGGGCGGTCGGCCGAAGGGCGGTGGCATACAGGGCGCCGACGCCGCGCAGGCCGCCCGGATGGCTCGGACGGGGGCGCGGACGACTCCGCGTACCCGCAAGGCCCGCCTGCGGGTGGCGAAGGCCGACCCGTGGTCGGTGATGAAGGTGAGCTTCCTGCTGTCGATCGCGCTCGGCATCTGCACCGTCGTGGCGGCCGCGGTGCTGTGGATGGTGATGGACGCGATGGGCGTCTTCTCCGCCGTGGGCGGCACGATCAGCGAGGCCACGGGCTCGAACGGGAACAACGGCTTCGACCTCCAGTCGTTCCTGTCGCTGCCGCGGGTCCTTCTCTTCACCTCGGTCATCGCGTTGATCGACGTGGTGCTGGCGACCGCGCTGGCGACGCTCGGCTCGTTCATCTACAACCTGTCGGCGGGCTTCGTGGGCGGGGTCGAGCTCACGCTGGCCGAGGACGAGTAGCGCCAGGGGTATCGATTTTGGGACTGGCCCCGACGTGCGCTAATCTTCAGAGGTCAGCGCGCAGCGCGGCGGGGCTATAGCTCAGTTGGTTAGAGCGCATCCCTGATAAGGATGAGGCCACAGGTTCAAATCCTGTTAGCCCCACAGTGAAGTCGAAGGCCCGGTTCCTCTTCGGAGGAACCGGGCCTTCGGCGTGTGAGCGCCGTGCGTGCGTCGGGATGGGCGCCGGGGTGCCGGGCGGATCGGCGCGGCTGGTCGGCGGGATAGGTCGGGCGCGCGCTGTCGGTATGTGTACGCGTTGTCGCCGCGGATGGCCGCGGTCGACGAGCGGGCGACGAGTGGGCGGAGGCCGGGAGCAGGAGCCGGGGCGGGGCCGGAGGGCGTGAAGAAGCCCCCGTCCGGTGCGAACCGGTTCCGGGGGCTCGTGCGGTCGGCCGCCGCTGATCTCGAGACGTCTCAGGGCGGCAGCAGGGACGCGTCCCCCGCCGGGGCCCGGAGGGTGCTACGGGCCGGATTCATGGTCGTCGCGGCGTGCGTGGTGCCCGGGGACAGGCGTCTTGCGGCGGGCGAGGAGCCGTGCGCCTCGGCCCGGATGCGCTGCTTCATCGTCGGTGGCAGCGACCTGTCACGCGGAAGAGTCCATCGGACGGAGGGGGCGGTCGCGGTTGTCGCGGTCGCACCCGCGTGCTCCTGGTTCGTGGCGGTCGGCTCCGCGGCGCTCTGCTGCGTGGCCGCCGCGGGGGTGTTCATGAATCCCAGGGCGGCGAGGAGCGCGAAGAAGGCGGTGACGAAGGCGGTCCAGATGCTCTTGGGCGTGAAGGTGCTCATGGCCCCTCGCTTTCGGGCGGTCCGTTTTGCTTACCTTTCCGATGATGTGGACGTGCTCCTTGATTCCGTGGACCGACGCCTTGAATCCGTCGATCTTCAGATGAACACCACTCGTCCGGTGCAACCGGCCTCGACGGGCTTCTGCGAGGCGATCGGCGCGGCCATGCCCCTCGGGCCGTACCAGCCCTCGGCGGGCGCCCCGGGGCGGCCTCCGGGGCGTCACCGGAACGATTCACCGGGCGGCCACCGGCCCAGGAAGCCCGAAGTGATCGCTTTTCCTGTGACGCCAGTTGGGGCACGGGTAGGTCACCGATCGATATCGGCCGGTGTGTATAGTCGGGCGGCAGAAGTCCCCTACGTCAAGGAAAGACGAGGTCGCGCGGTGAAGAAGCTTCTCCTGGTCGCACTGGCCGCCATCGGCGGGCTCCTCGTGTACCGCCAGATCCAGGCGGATCGCGCCGAGCAGGATCTGTGGACGGAGGCGACTGACTCCGTGCCCGCAGGTTCGGGTGTGTGAGACAGACAGCCTGATTGCGGGCCCCGGTCGCTGAGCGGCCGGGGCTTCGTGCTGTTGCGGCGGTGGGACAACCGTGTCCCCGGTTTCCCCCGCGTGAATCCGCAGGGGTGCGAATCGGCCGGGTGCGGAATCCAGTTGGGGCGCGGAATCCGGTGGGAGCGCGGCCGACGTCGGACGCGGACGGCGGGAGTCCGGACCGCGGACTGGCCGGACTCCCGGCGGGAGCGACGGTGGGGGTACGGGCGGCGGCGACGCGGACAAGACGGGCAATCGGATCGGCGCCGGAGACAGCGGCGGTGCGGGCGGGGCAGGATGGACCGGCATCGCGGCCGCTGCCGGGGCGGGCGCCGTGGCAGTGATCGCGTGGCCCGTGTTCGTACGCCCCGGCGTCGCGGGCGGGCCGCACGGACGACGAGGGGAAAGCGCGTGATGAGGCAGCGCAGCAGGGGCCGGGTGGCGCTGGCCGCGGTCGCGGCGATGTGCGCGGTGGCGGCGCTGCCGGGGCAGGCGTACGCGGCCGGGGAGGCCACCGCGTACACCTTCGATCCCGGGGCTGAGAAGATCACGGGTGCCGAGGTCAGCATCGAGGCGTCGCCGCTCGCGGCCGGGTCGGTTTACCGGAGCTCGATCAAGGGCGGCGAGAAGCTCTACTACCGCCTCGACCTCGACGCGAAAACGAACGCGTACGTCTCCGTCGTGGCCGTGCCCAAGGGCGGCGGCCAGGTCGCCTACGGCGACGGCTTCACGGTCAGCGTCCGGGACAGCACGGACCGGCAGTGCAGTTACGAGAGCGCCCGGTTCCAGTCGGCGGAGTTCCCGCGCCCGATCGCCGCGTACGCCTACCGGACCGTCGACAAGGACGGCAGTGCCTGTCAGGAGGCCGGGACCTACAGCGTCCTGATCGAGCGCGAGAGCAAGGACACCTCGTCACCCGAGGCATGGGACCTGGAGCTGCGCCATGCGTCGGAGCCGCAGGCGAGGACGGGCGGTTCGATGCCGACCGAGGCGCCGGAGAACTGGCCGTCGAAGTCGCCCGCGCCGCCCACCGCCACCCCGCACAAGCGCTCGGGCGGCACCAGCTACAACGACGCGACGGGCCTGGAGACCGGCGAGTGGCGCGATGTCGTCGCGCCGGGACAGACCCGCTTCTACCGGGTGCCGGTCGACTGGGGACAGCAGCTCTTCGCCACCGTCGACCTGGGGAACAACAACGCCTCCACCGAGTTCGTCGGCAGCGCGCTCACGCTGTCCCTGGACAATCCGGCACACGGCCACGTCGACGACGCGTCGCCGCTGTCGTACTCCGGCAAGTCCACGTCGGTGTCGCTGGACCCGCTGCCCCCAGTGGCGTACGAGAACCGCTATTCCTCCACCGGAAGCGTCAGCGCCATGCGGTTCGCCGGGTGGTACTACCTGTCGGTCACGCTCAGCCCCAAGGTGGCGGAGGCGTACGGCGACAAGGCGGTTCCGATCAGTCTCAAGGTCGCGGTGAAGGGGACGCCGCAGAAGTCGCCGTACGCGGGGGACGCGGGGATCTTCTCGGTCACCGACAGCGACAAGGACATGGCGAGGAGCGGGAAGAGCGCCGCCGAGGCCGCCCGGAGCGGCACCATGAGGACGGTCGGCGTGGCCGGGATCAGCGCGGGCGTCGTGCTGCTGCTCGGACTCGGGGCGTGGACGCTGCTGGCCCGGCGTCGCGCCACGACGGTCCCCGCCTCTGCCGGACCGGCGGGGGCCGGGGCGGTCCAGGGCGGAGCCGTGCCGGGTGGGCCGGCGGGGGACGGCCGGTCGCCGTACGGAGGGCCGCCGCCGCAGGGCTGGTAGCGGCCGCGGGCAGGGGGAGGCGGCCGGGCGGTTCCCGTCGGGTACGGGAAGGGGCTCCCGTACACCAGGAGGGGCTCCCGTACACGGGAAGGGCGAAGGCGTACGGGACGGGCTCCGGTGCCCGCGACGGGCGAAGGCGTACGGGAAGGGTCCGGCGCCTCGCCCTCAGCTCTGGTTCAGCGCCCAGATGCCCACGGCGAAACAGAGCAGCGCCACCACCAGGATCGGGACCGCCACCTTCGGGGACGGTCCCGGACGCCTCGTCGGCGCCGGAGCAGCGGCGCGGGCGGCCGGAGCCCCCGTCGGCCCCGATCCGGGCAACGGCGGCTGTCCAGCGGTGTACGCGCGGGTGAGAGGCGGATCGCTCCGCACCCCGGCGGTGGGGAACTGCGAGGCGTCCGGTGCGAGCGCGGGCGCCGGAAGGGGGGCGGCGGCCGAGTGCGGCGGGTGCGGTGCGGGGGGTGTGCCCGCAGGTTCTCCCGAGGCCGGCGGCGCGGGCTGCCGGGGAGGCGGCGGGAGATGGAAGCTGCCCGTCTCCGACATCGATACGGGCGGCTGTGCCTGGGGCGGTGCTGCGAACGGCCGCCCCAGGCCGGTCGGCAGTCCCTGCTCGGTCGGTCGGCCCCGCTCGGTGGAGGGCGGTGCCGCGGGGCCCGCCGACGCGGTCCCGGACCCCGGCGATACGGCCGACGGTACGGCCTCGGGGGCCGGCGACGCGGGCGGATCGTCCCGTACGGCCGTCGGGACTTCGGCGACCGGCCCGTCGGGGCCGAACCCGGTGGGCAGCGGTCCGATCTGGTCGAAGACCTCCACCGGCTCGTCGTCGGGGCCGGGCTCCGGCAGCATCTCGACCGCGGCCGACAGCGCCTTGCGCGCCCCCGTCGCCGTACGGAACCGGGCGTGGGGATCCGGTTGCAGCAGCCCGGCGAGGACCTGCCACAGGGGTTCGGGAATGCCTTCCGGGGCGCCGGGAGTGCCGTACGCCGCGAAGTGCTCGACGAGGGCCCGGACGTCCGGCTTCTTCCCCTGGAGCAGGTACAGCGCGACCAGGCCGACGGCGAACAGGTCCGCGGGGAAGTCGGGTTCCGCGCCCATCATCTGCTCGGGTGCGAAGTAACCAGGCGTTCCCACCACGTAGTTGGTCTCGGTGAGGCGCGGCTCGCCCTTCCGCATGGAGATGCCGAAGTCGGACAGCCGAAGATGCGGCCGGCCGGTGCCGGTGGCCTCCAGGAGGATGTTGGCGGGCTTGATGTCGCGGTGCACCACGCCCTCCGCGTGCACCGTGGAGAGACCGGACAGCAACTGGTCGAGCAGCACGCACACGAAGCGTGGCGGCAACGGTCCGTAGTCACCGATCAGATGGGCGAGAGAACCCCCGCTCACCAGGTCCATGGTGAAGAGCACCTTGTCGTCGTCCGCGGCCCAGCTGGCCGGGGCGAGCACATGCGGGTGCTCGATCCGCAGCGCCTGCTCGCGGACGAAGCGCAGCAACGTGTGGGCGTCGCTCTGCTGCAGGACCTTGGCCGCCACGTAGCGGCGGCGGCGGTGGTCCCAGGCACGCCAGACGGCCCCGACTCCACCCCGTCCGATCGGATCGATCAGCTCGTACCGACCGGCGAAGACCTCACCCATTGCGCTGCGTCCGCTCCCCGTCCCTGACTTCCGGCCCGGCCCACGCCCGGCTCATGCCCCCGCGCACCCGCTTCCCGCGCTCTGTCGCGTATCTGCGATTCGTACATCTCGCGCGTTCGTACGTTTCGTGCGTTCGTACGTTTCGTGCGTTCGCGCGTTTCGGCGTTCTGCGGACGAGCCGCGTCAGCCCTGATGTCCCTCGTAGTGCGCCACCGCGTCCGCGGTGCGTCCCGCGCCATACACCTTCAGGAACTCTGCCAGTTCTGGGTGGGTCGGGGCGAGGGCGTCCGCGGCGTCGATGATGTCGCCGGCCGCCGCGACGGACCGCAGTAGCGACTGGATCTCGCGCACCACGCGCCGGACCGTCGGGGCACCGCCGGTGTGGGAGGTCTGGCTGGTGGCGGTGAGGACGGAGCCGCCCTGGGACTTCTTGATCTCTTCCATGCGGTCGGTGGCCTCGCCCGCGCTGACGCTGCCGTCGGCCACTTGACCGGCCAGGTCCTGGAGGGCCTGGACGCGCTGGACGACCGCGGGGTTGCCGATCTTCGCGCGCTGACCGCTCATCAGCTGCGAGAGCATGGGTGCGGACAGCCCGAGGACTGCGGCGAGCCGGGCCTGGTTCAGGCCGAGGTCGTCGATCAGGCGGCGGAACAGCGCCCCGAGGGGCTCTCCGTACCAACTGCGCTGAAGCTCCCTGGCTCTGGCCGTCGCCTCTTGCTGAGCTGCATCCATGGCGTCTCCCCTTCGCTGCCGCTTCGCTGCTGCGAACCTCGTCGTGCATCTTACGGAGAGTGGTTGCCGACCGGGAGTCCCCATCTTTTTGCGAGATTCCGGGAAGTACCCGGTACTCTGGTCTGCGGCGGTGGCCGAGGCGCAGAAACGTCCGGTGTTGTCCGCCTTTTCCGGGGCCTTAGCTCAGTTGGTAGAGCGCTGCCTTTGCAAGGCAGATGTCAGGAGTTCGAATCTCCTAGGCTCCACGCACACGACAAAGCGGCTGCCGGAGGATCCCAGGATCCTCCGGCAGCCGCTTCGCCGTACGCGGGCCGCCCGGCGACAGCAGGTTCGGCGGTCCGGCGACGGCCGAGCGGTTCAGCCGCGATCGTCGGGCCCGGTGCCGTTCATGCCCTCCGGGCCGTCCGCGCCCCTGTTCCTCCCCGCCTCGCCGTTCTCCCCGGCTTCCCGGGCCTCCGGGTCGAGCGGTGTCGGACCGGAGCCGTCGACGGAGGACAGCGGGGCGCTTTCGGAGACCTCCGTGGGAGCGGACGGCTCGACCAGCCAGTCGGGGTTGGCCTGCTTGTCCCACCACCTCCAGGCGACGTAGGCGGCACCCGCCACGATGCCCGTCACGAGGAAGCCCTTGCACAGCCGGCCGGCCTTCGCCCGCCGTTCGTGCTTCCTGGCCAGTTGCCTGATCTCCTTCGCGGTGACCTGGCTGCGCAGTGCGGCCAGCGCCGCCGCGCCGCGGGCCGACGCCTCCTCGGCCATGGGCTGGGCCACGGCCATCGCCTGTTCCACGCGCGGCACGGTGTAGTCCGCGGCGGTGCGGGCGGCCCGGCGGGTGCGGTGCGCGGCGCGCTGCGCGGCCTCGTCGACCTTGGGGGGCACATGGGCGCGGGCCTGTTCGATGCGTGGTGCGAGATGCGCGCCGTACTGGACACGGGCCTGCTGGGCCGCCTTCGTCACCTTCGGTACGAGCCGTGCGCGGGCTTCGTGCGCGAGATGCGCGGCCTGGTCCTTGGCCGTGTCGGCGTAGGGCGCCACCACTTCCGCGGCGTGCTGCACGCTGTCCTTGGCCGAGCCGGTTGCGGCGCGCACGCTGTCGATGCGGGTCACGGGATTCCTCCTCCTTGGTGGCGGGTGGTTGGTCCGCCTTTCCACCCATTCAGAGATCATGCCTGCCGAAGGCGGGCCCGGCATGTGGGGCGGCCATCCGGGGCAGGCGTCCGACCGGTCCGGGTCGTCCGGGAAGGCCGTTGCATCCGGCTGGTCGTGTTCACGTGGTGCAAGGGGAGCTTGCCGACGACGGTGCCGGGGTTCGGTTCAGCCCGCGCCGGTCCGTCACGCGCTTGGCCGCATGTGTTCCTGCGGGGAGCCGCACGCGGTGCGGGCCGGCGGTGCGCGGTGCGGGCCAGGGGAGTCCGGGCCAGGCCATGGGCGGGCCGAGGCGCGTGAGGCGGGCGGGGACGTCTGCCAGGGACGATGCCTGCCGTCGGGCGGGGATCGGGCAGGGGAGTGGGCGGGGCGCGCGGGGATCGGGCAAGGAGGTGAGCGGGGCGCGCGCGGGGTGGCGGCCTCGGGCGCCGGAACGGGCGGTCCGTGCGAGGATCGGCGGGCGTCACTGAACATCTGACGTCACCGAGGACTCACGGAAGGCAGATCGTGGCCGAGCAGCTTTACGCCACCTTGAAGACCAACCAGGGCGACATCGAGATCCGGCTCCTGCCGAACCACGCCCCCAAGACGGTCAAGAACTTCGTGGAGCTCGCCAAGGGCGAGCGCGAGTGGACGCACCCCGAGACCGGCAAGAAGTCCACGGACAGGCTGTACGACGGCACCGTCTTCCACCGTGTCATCAGCGGCTTCATGATCCAGGGCGGCGACCCGCTGGGCAACGGAACCGGCGGCCCGGGGTACGAGTTCGGTGACGAGTTCCACCCCGACCTGGCCTTCACCAAGCCGTACCTGCTGGCCATGGCCAACGCCGGTCCGGGCACCAATGGCTCGCAGTTCTTCGTGACCGTCGCGCCGACCGCCTGGCTGACCGGCAAGCACACCATCTTCGGCGAGGTCGTCGACCCGGCCAGCCAGAAGGTCGTCGACGCCATCGCGTCCACCCAAACCAACCCCCGCACCGACCGTCCGGTGGAGGACGTCGTCATCGAGTCGGTCGTTATCGAGAACCGCTGATCACCTCCGGTCACCGGGTGATCACATTCTGATCGTCCGGTCGGGAACCAATTGCCCTGCTCGTCCGTACTTGTTACATGGCGGACGGGCAGGGCTGTGTTGTACGTGCCGCCGCCGCGACCAGGACCGAGGTGACCGGGAGTGAGGGGACCGATGGACGAACAGTCGCCGGAGGGCCGGGAGCGGCCGGGCGCCGCGGACGGTTCGCTCGGCTGCCACCGCCACCCCGGCCGCGAGGCGCACATCCGCTGCACCCGGTGCGACCGTCCGATCTGCACCGACTGCATGGTCGACGCCTCGGTCGGCTTCCAGTGCCCGGACTGCGTCCGCCGGGGGGCCGGTACGGGGCACGACCCGGCCGCCGCCCGTCCGCGTACCATCGCCGGCGGTACCCTCACGGCCGATCCCCGGCTCGTCACCAAGATTCTTCTGGGGATCAACGTCGCCGTGTTCGTCGCCGTCCTGGCGAAGGGCGACGAGTTGGTCAACGAACTGCTGCTGTTCGGCCGCGCGCCCACCTACGAGGGCGGACCGTTGGAGGGCGTCGCCGAGGGGCAGTGGTACCGCCTGGTGACGTCGATGTTCCTGCATCAGGAGATCTGGCACATCCTCTTCAACATGCTGGGGCTGTGGTGGCTCGGAGGCCCGCTGGAGGCCGCGCTCGGCCGCGCCCGCTACCTCACCCTCTATATGCTCTCCGGCCTGGCGGGAGGGGCGCTCACCTACTGGCTCTCCGCGCCGGGGCAGGGCTCGCTCGGCGCCTCCGGCGCGATCTTCGGCCTGCTCGGTGCCACCGCCGTGCTGATGCGCCGACTCAACTACGACATGCGCCCGGTCTTCGCGCTGCTTGCCGTGAACCTGATCATCACCTTCAACCCCTGGGGCGGAATCGCCTGGCAGGCGCATGTGGGCGGTCTGATCGCGGGCACGCTGATAGCGATCGGCATGGTGCACGCGCCTCGCAAGCGGCGTGCGCTGGTGCAGTACGGCACGTGTGCGCTGGTCCTGGTGGCGGTGATCGGCATCGTCCTCGCCCGGACGGCCGCGCTGACCTGAGCCGCCGCCCTGACTCGCCCCGCGTCGGCCTGAGGGGGCGGCTGCCGTGCGTGGGCCGCGACCGGCCTGGTTGTCCACAGCGTGTGTCGGATCTTGTGCGTTCCGTGGGAACAACTGAGCCCCTTGTCACTGAGCTGGGCTTTTCCAGCGAAGACAAGGGGCGTGCCACCCCTGGAGGAGGGGGGCCGTAGTCACATCGGTGTCAACAGTCGGTGAGTTATCCACAGATCGTCTGACCTTTTCCCCTGCCTGTGGATAACGCTGTGGGTAACTCGGGGCAAGGGTTGTGCGAGCGGGGCCCGATGTGGCACGGCGCTCGTCGTCGGAGCGGGTCGGACCGGCCGCTGCCCTACTTCACTTCCACTGTGTGGAGACGCCGAAGCCACCGGCGATGAAGCCGAAGCCGACGACGATGTTCCAGTTGCCCAGCGACGTGACCGGAAGTTCGCCGTCGGTCACGTAGAAGACGACGATCCAGGCCAGGCCGATCAGGAAGAGCGCCAGCATGACCGGCGCCACCCAGCTGCGACTGGTCAGCTTGATGTTGCTCGCCTGCTTCGGCGGAGGGGGCGTGAAGTCGGCCTTCTTGCGGATACGTGACTTCGGCACGAGGAACTCTCCTGTCGATGCGCTGCGTGACCGCGCAGGTAACTGTGGCTGGCGCCGGGGCGGGGTGCGAGGGGGAGTACTGCCTCCCCCGGGCGTCCGTTAGCGTAGTGCTTCCGTGGCTTAGAAGGAGATAAGGGTACGTTGAGCAATTCCGCCGACTCTCCCCGATCACCGGCCCGCCGCGTCTTCCGGCACTCGGCCCGGGTGCTCACCGCTGCGGTTTTCGCCCTCGCCGGACTGATCTTCGTCACCAGCGCCAATACGGCCAAGGGCACCAACATCCGCACCGATGCGTCCCTCCTGAAGCTCTCCGACCTCATCCAGCAGCGCAGCGGCAAGAACGCCCAGCTCGACGAGACCAACGCGTCCGTGCGCAAGGAGATCGACGCCCTCGTCCGGCGCGACGACAGCGCCACCGAGGCGGAGAACGCCCGGCTCAAGCAACTGGAGCGGGCGGCGGGCACCACGAAGCTCTCCGGCCATGCGGTGTCCGTCACCCTCGATGACGCCCCGCCCGATGCCACCGCGAACCCCGGCTACCCCGATCCCCAGCCCAACGACCTGGTGATCCACCAGCAGGACCTCCAGGCGGTCGTCAACGCGCTCTGGCAGGGTGGCGCCCAAGGCATCCAGGTCATGGACCAGCGGCTCATCTCCACCAGCGCGGTCCGTTGCGTCGGCAACACCCTGATCCTCCAGGGCCGCGTCTACTCCCCGCCGTACAAGATCACCGCGGTGGGCGACCCGGCCGCCCTCAAGCAGGCGCTCGACGACTCCCCGGCGATCAAAAACTACCTGCTGTACGTGAAGGCGTACGGGCTCGGCTGGAAAGTCGACGAGCAACAGGCGGTGACTCTTCCCGGCTACTCGGGCACAGTGGACCTCCACCAGGCGGAGCCGGCGAAGTAGCGAGCTGCTGTGGGGAGGCCGACGCGGTGTCGGTGCGACTGATCGTGCGGACGTTCAGCGAATTCTGCATCACCGTCGGCGCCCTGATCGTGCTCTTCGTGGTGTATGTGCTGTTCTGGACCGGGGTACGGGCCGCGGGCGCGGCCGAGGACCAGATCGGCACTCTGCGCGACCAGTGGACACGCGGAAAGGCGTCCGCCTCCGGGGCCCCGGTGCCCTCCGTGTCCGCCGGACCTTCCTCGTCCCCGACGGCGGCGCCGGAGCCCGCCCCCGCGGCGTCGTACCGGGACGGCAAGCCGTTCGCGATGCTGTACATACCCCGCTTCGGCAAGGGGTGGGAGTGGCCCGTCCTGGAGAACACCGAGGCCGGAACCCTGCAGACGGGAATCGGCCACTACTCCGGGACCGCCCGCCTCGGCGAGCGGGGCAATTTCGCGCTGGCTGGGCACCGCCGCACCTACGGCGACCCGTTCAAGGACTTCCCGAAGCTCCGCCCAGGGGACGCGGTGCTGTTGACGGACGGGACGACGTGGTTCACGTACCGTGTCGACAAGAAGCCCTACCGGACGGTGCCGAGCGACATCGGGGTCATCGATCCCGTCCCCCGCAAGTCCGGCTTCGACGGACCGGGCCGCTATCTGACGCTGACCACCTGCGAGCCCGAGTGGGGGAGCAGTCACCGGCTGATCGCCTGGGCTTACCTCGACGCGACCCAGCCCGTGACCGACGGCAGACCGGCGGCTTTCCACAGCTGACCCCCGTGCGCGCCTCGGCCCCTTTAGTCTGGTTCCCGTACCGAATGGAGGGGACTGCATGTACGGCTGGATCTGGCGGCACTTGCCGGGCAACGTATGGGTGCGTGCGCTCATCTCGCTCGTGCTGGTGCTGGCCGTCGTCTACGCGCTTTTCCAGTACGTCTTCCCGTGGGCGGAACCACTGCTTCCGTTCGGCGACGTGACGGTCGACGGTGAGACCGGATCGGGGGCCGGACGATGAGTACCCGCATCCTCGTCGTGGACAACTACGACAGCTTCGTCTTCAACCTCGTCCAGTACCTCTACCAGCTCGGCGCCGACTGCGAAGTGCTCCGCAACGACGAGGTGACCACGGCGCACGCCCAGGACGGCTTCGACGGAGTCTTGCTCTCCCCCGGCCCCGGCACCCCCGAGCAGGCGGGTGTATGCGTGGAAATGGTCCACCACTGCGCGGCGACGGGCGTCCCGGTCTTCGGGGTCTGCCTCGGGATGCAGTCGATGGCGGTGGCGTACGGCGGTGTGGTGGACCGAGCCCCGGAGCTGCTGCACGGCAAGACCTCGCCGGTCGTCCACGACGGCAGGGGGGTCTTCGCCGGCCTGCCCTCCCCCTTCACCGCGACCCGCTACCACTCGCTCGCCGCCGAACCGGACACGATTCCGCCGGAGCTGGAGGTGACGGCCCGCACGGCCGACGGCATCATCATGGGGCTGCGCCACCGTGAACTGCCGGTGGAGGGCGTGCAGTTCCATCCGGAGTCGGTGCTGACCGAGCACGGCCACCTGATGCTGGCCAACTGGCTGGCGCAGTGCGGCGACACGGGAGCCGTCGCTAGATCGGCAGGGCTCGCGCCGGTGGTGGGCAAGGCAGTCGCGTGACCGACCTCCGCCCCGAACCCGACGCCGGCCCGGGCAGTCCGTACGAACGAGGTGCGTACGAGGCGGGTGCCTCCGGGACGGCGAGCGCGTTCGAGGTGGCGGGCTTCGAGGATGCGGGCGCGTTCGAGGAGGCGGTCGGGCGGCTGTCCGATCCACTGAACGATCCGCTGCCGGGGCCGGTTCCGGGACAGCACACGTCGCCATGGTTCAGGGCGGACGTCGCGCCGCAGGAGGAACCGGGGCCGGGGCACGGACAGGAACGAGGACGGGGACGGGGGCAGCACCGGGCTCCGGACCATCGGGCGCAGGCCCCGGCCCCGGACGGGGCACAGCCGTCGCAGCCACCGCAGTCGGCCCGGCTGTCACAGCCGTCACGGCCGGGGCGTGGTTCCCAGGAGACGCCGGCGGAGTGGTACGACCCCGAGGGCTTCGAACGGGACTGGTACGGACCGCGGAACCCCGCACCGGAGCCCGTGGCGCGAGCCGTACCCCTGCCCTCCTCCCGGGCCTCCTCCCCCGCGACCGCCCCCTCTCCCGTGTCCCCCCCGTCCGTGGCCTCCCCTGCCGCGAACGACGAGGCGGCCGGGACACGGACCACCGGGGCTGTGGGCGCGGACGACTCGCTGGCGTCGACCCGGAAGATGCCTGCCCTTTTTGTCCCCGTCCCTGATTCCGGGCCGGAGCAGACGCCGGACCTGGAGCAGACGTCGGACCTGGGGTTGGCGTCGGACCTAAAGGCCGCGTCGGACCCGGAGGCGGCCTCGGACCCGGACTCGGAGGAACCGAGTACCGGAGGCCGAGCCGAGCGCCGACGGGCCGCGAAGGGGCGGGGCCGCCGACGTGCCGAACCGCCGCAGGAGTCCGCGAATCCCGCCCCGCCGACGCCCGGCAGGCCGATGTCGCGCGTCGAGGCGCGGCGTGCGGCGCGCGCGGCCAAGGAGAGCCCGGCCGTCGTCGCCAGCCGGGTCGTCGGGGAACTGTTCATCACGCTCGGTGTGCTGATGTTGCTGTTCGTCACGTACCAGCTGTGGTGGACGAACGTACGCGCCGGTCAGTACGCCGGCAAGGAGACGGACAAGATCCAGGACGGCTGGGCGAAGACGAAGGGCGACCGCACTCCCGGTGCCTTCGAGGCGGGGCAGGGTTTCGCCATCCTTCACATCCCCAAACTGGACGTGGTCGCTCCGATCGCGGAGGGCATCAGCAAGGAGAAGGTCCTCGACCGGGGGATGGTCGGCCACTACGCCGAGGGCGCGCTGCGCACCGCGATGCCGTCGGACAAGCAGGGAAACTTCGCGATCGCGGGGCACCGCAACACGCACGGCGAGCCCTTCCGTTACATCAACCAGCTGGACCCCGGCGACCCGATCGTGGTCGAGACGCAGGACACGTACTACACGTACGAGATGACGAAGTTGCTGCCGCAGACCTCGCCGTCCAACATCTCGGTCATCGGCCCGGTGCCGCCGGAGTCGGGTTTCACCAGACCCGGCCGATACCTCACGCTGACGACGTGTACACCGGAATTTACGAGTACGTACCGTTTGATCGTCTGGGGCAAGATGGTCGACGAACGACCGCGCAGCAAGGGGAAGCCCGACGCGCTTCTCGACTGACACATCATCACCACAGGGACGGGTGCGGTGACAACGAGGACCGAGTACGAAGAGCTGACCGGTGAGTCCGCGCCCCCGCCACGGCGTGCGGGTCGCCATCCCGTCGCGACCGCGATCAGCGTCTTCGGTGAACTCCTGATCACCGCGGGCCTGGTCCTGGGGCTCTTCGTGGCGTACTCCCTCTGGTGGACCAATGTGCTCGCCGACCGCGAGGCGACGAAGCAGGGCGACACCGTCCGCGACCGCTGGGCGGACGGGCCGGGTGCGCTGGACATCAAGGACGGCATCGGCTTCCTGCACGTTCCGTCGATGAAGAACGGTGAGGTGCTCATCAAGAAGGGCACCGACACCGAGACCCTCAACAGCGGCATCGCCGGCTACTACACGGAGCCGGTGAAGTCGGCCCTGCCGTGGGACAAGGAGGGCAACTTCACCCTGGCGGCGCACCGCGACGGGCACGGCGCCAAGTTCCACAACATCGACAAGGTGCGGACGGGCGACTCGATCGTCTTCGAGACCAGGGACACCTGGTACGTCTACAAGGTGTTCAAGGAGCTTCCCGAGACGTCGAAGTACAACGTCGACGTGCTGCTGCCGGTCCCGAAGGGATCGGGCGCGAAGAAGCCCGGCCGCTACATCACGCTGACGACCTGTACACCGGTCTACACGTCGAATTACCGCTACATCGTGTGGGGCGAGCTGGTGCGCACGGAGAAGGTCGACAAGGACCGTACGAAGCCGGCGGAGCTGCGCTGACGCCCCTTCGGGCACCGTGCGCCGCGCGTCGTACGGCCCCGGCGGTGTGCGAACACGGCCCTGACTGGACGGCAAAGGGCCCCGGTCACCCGTTGTCGGGTGCCGGGGCCCGAATGAGGCCGGCCCGGGTCAGTCTTTCCGGTGGCCGTTCGGGCCGCCGAAGCTGTTGCCGTCTCCTCCACCCGGAATGGTCATCACGGCGACCTCGCTGTTCTTGTCGACCTGCTGTCCCTGTCCCGGCTGGGAGGTGACGACCCGGGCGTTGTCGTCGTTCGCGCCCTGTACCTGACCGAGCCGGAGACCCGCCCCGGCGAGCAGGTTCTTCACCTCTCCGAGGGTCTTGCCCTGGATGTCGGGAACCGTGGTCTGTTCGGGCTGCTTCGGGCCCTTCGAGACCGTCAGGACGATCTGGGCGTCCAGCGGCTGCGCCGAGTTCCCCGGCGGGTTCTGGCTGATGACCGTACCCGCGGGCTTGTCCGAATCGACGTCCGTCCTGGAGACGTTCTTGAAGCCCAGGGCGGTGAGCTGAGCCACCGCGTCGTCGTAACTCCGGTCGGTCACCGGCGGAAGCTGCTGAGTGGCCTGCTTGGCAACCGTGATCGTGACCTCGGAGTTCTTCTCGGCCTTCGTGCCGCTCTGGGGGTCCTGCTTGATGACCGTGCCCGGGGAGCTGTCGGATTCGACCGTGGTGACGTTGACCGTGAAGCCCTTCTCCTGAAGGTACTTGCGGGCGCTGGCCTCGGACTTCTCCGTGACGTCCGGGACCTCGACCTTCGGCGGACCGGCGGAGACGACGACCGTGATGGTGTCCTTCTCGACCATCTTGTCGTCGGTGGTCGGGGTCTGGCTGCAGATCTTGTCCTTGGGCTGGTCCTCGCAGGGTTCGTGCGCACCGACCTTGAGGACGACGTCGGCCCTCTCCGCGCGTGTCTGGGCCTCGTCCACGGTCAAACCGACCAGGTTCGGCACGCTGATCTGGTTGCTGTCCTCGCCGCCGAACAACGCCTTGCCGATCAGGATCGCACCGATCAGGACCAGAACGCCGGCGGCGACCAGCAGGATCGTCGAGGTGTTGCTCTTCTTCTGGCGGCGGCGGTCCGGGCGGTCGTCGTAGCCGAACCCGCCGTCGTCCGGATTGACCGGGGGCAGCATGGAGGTGGCGCCCGCGCCGTTCTGGTCGGCGGAGTGCAGCGCAGTGGTGGCCTGGTCGCCGTACCCGCCCTCGTAGCCGCCGTAACCGGGTGCGCCCATCGCCGCCGCGGCGGCGACCGGCTGACCGTCGAGGCACGCCTCGATGTCGGCGCGCATCTCGTCGGCCGACTGGTAGCGGTAGTCGGGGTCCTTGACCAGGGCCTTCAGCACGATCGCGTCCATGGCGGGCGTGATCTCGGGGTCGAAGTTGCTGGGCGGCTGCGGTTCTTCCCGTACGTGCTGGTAGGCGACGGCGACGGGGGAGTCCCCGACGAACGGCGGCCGGACGGTCAGCAGTTCGTATAGCAGGCAACCGGTCGAGTACAGGTCGGAGCGCGCGTCGACCTGCTCGCCTTTGGCCTGCTCCGGCGAGAGGTACTGGGCGGTGCCGATGACGGCCGCGGTCTGGGTCATCGTCATGCCGGAGTCGCCCATGGCGCGGGCGATGCCGAAGTCCATGACCTTGACCTGGCCGGTGCGCGTGAGCATGACGTTCGCCGGCTTGATGTCGCGGTGGACGATGCCCGCGCGGTGCGAGTACTCCAGCGCCTGGAGGATGCCGACGGTCATCTCCAGGGTGCGCTCGGGCAGCAGCTTGCGGCCGGAGTGCAGAAGCTCCCTGAGCGTCGATCCGTCGACGTACTCCATCACGATGTACGGGATGGAGACCCCGTCGACGTAGTCCTCGCCGGTGTCGTAGACCGCGACGATCGCCGGGTGGTTGAGCGAGGCGGCGGACTGGGCCTCACGGCGGAACCGGGCCTGGAAGGACGGGTCGCGGGCCAGGTCGGCCCGGAGTGTCTTCACAGCTACGGTGCGGCCGAGCCGGGTGTCGTGTGCGAGGTAGACCTCGGCCATGCCACCACGGCCGAGCACCGAGCCCAGCTCGTACCGGCCGCCGAGGCGACGCGGCTCTTCCATAACTGTTCCAGCCCTCTCCGTCAGTCCCGACCGCACCGGTGCGCGGTCCGGCGGTGTGCTGCTCGCGCCTACGCTACCGGCCGCGCACTACCCGATCGGCCCGGAGACCGGACCTGATACCTGACCGGTATCCGAAGGCGCAGGTATGACACTTGGTGTGACGGTCATCACTTCTTTTCAATGACCGCCTTCATCACTGCCTTGGCGATCGGGGCGGCCAGACCGCCACCGGAGATGTCGCCGCGGTTCGCCTCGCCGTCCTCGACGACCACGGCCACGGCGACCGGCGAGCCGTTGTCGGCCTTGGCGTACGAGATGAACCAGGCGTACGGCTTCTCGCTGTTGTTGAGGCCGTGCTGGGCCGTACCGGTCTTGCCACCGACGGTGACGCCGGGGATCTGGGCGTTCTTACCGGTGCCGTCCTGGACGACGGTCTCCATCATCTGCTGGAGCTTCTGGGCGTTCTCGGCGGAGAGGGGCTGGCTGAGCTGTTCCTTCTTGTGGGTGTAGATGACGTCGAGGTTGGGTGCCTGACGCTCGGCGACCATGTACGGCTGCATCAGCTTGCCGTCGTTGGCGACCGCGGCGGCGACCATGGCCATCTGGAGCGGGGTGGCGCGGTTGGACGCCTGGCCGATGCCGGCCATGGCGTTCTGCGGCCGGTTGTCCTTGGGGTAGACGCTGGCGTCGGCCCGTACCGGAGTGAAGATCTCCTCGTTGAAGCCGAACTTGTCGGCCTGGTCGATCATCTTCTGGTTGCCGAGGTCGTCGCTGATCTTGCCGAAGACGGTGTTGCAGGACCACCGCAGCGCTTCCCGGAGCGAGGCGTTCTCGCACGGGATGTTGCCCTCGTTCTTCAGAGGGAGTGTCGACTGGGGCAGCTGCCAGGGCAGCGGCGAGTTCGTCTTCGCGTCGATGTCGGTGTACAGCCCGTTCTCCAGGGCCGCGGCGGCGGTGACGACCTTGAAGGTCGAGCCCGGCGGGTAGGTCTCGCGCAATGCCCGGTTGAGCATCGGCTTGTCCTTGTCCTCCTGGAGCGTCTTCCATGCCTTCGAGTCGTCGTCGGAGTTGCCCGCGAAGGTCGAGGGGTCGTACGAGGGGGTGCTCGCGAGGGCCAGGATGGCACCGGTCTGCGGGTCGATCGCCGCGACGGCGCCCTTCTTGCTGCCGAGTCCCTTGAAGGCGGCCTTCTGGGCGGCGGAGTTGAGCGTGGTGACGATGTTGCCGCCCTGCTTCTTCTCACCGGTGAACATCGCCAGCGTCCGGTCGAAGAAGAGCTGGTCGTCGTTTCCGGTGAGGATGCCGTCCTCGATCTTTTCGATCTGGGAGGCGTCGAACGCCTGGGAGGAGTACCCGGTCACGGGGGCCCACATGGGGCCGTTCTTCCAGACCCGCTTGTACTTGAAGTCGCCTTCCTTGGTCTCGACCGAGCCGGTCACCGGGTTGCCGTCGACAATGATGTTGCCGCGCTCGTGCGCGTAGCGCTCGATGCGGACCCGGCGGTTCTCCTCCCGGCTGTTCAGTTCGTCGGCTCGTACGAACTGGAGATAGTTGGTGCGCACGAGCAGGGCGAGGATGAGGACGCCGCAGAAGATTGCGATCCGGCGCAGGGGCTTGTTCACGTTCGGACCACCTGGGTCATCTCGGCGTCGGGGGACGGTGCGGGTGCCGGTGCGGGGCGGCGGGCGGTGTCGCTGATCCGGATCAGGATGGCGATCAGCATCCAGTTGGCGAGCACGGAAGAACCGCCTGCCGCGAGGAATGGCATGGTCATGCCTGTCAGCGGAATGAGTCCCATGACACCACCGGCGACGACGAAGACCTGAATGGCGAAGGAGCTGGAGAGACCGATCGCGAGAAGTTTGCCGAAGGGATCGCGTGCGGCGAGGGCGGTGCGAATGCCGCGCTCCACGATGAGACCGTAGATCAAGAGGATGGCCATCATTCCGGCAAGGCCGAGCTCTTCGCCGACGGTGGCAAGGATGAAGTCGGAGTTGGCGGCGAAGCCGATCAGGTCCGAGTTGCCCTGGCCGAGTCCGGTGCCGAGAGTTCCGCCGGAACCGAAGGCCATGAGGGACTTGGCCACCTGCTCGCTCGCGGCTTCCTTGCCCCAGCCCGCGAAGGGGTCGAGCCAGGCGGTGACGCGCTGCTGGACGTGTGGCTCGAACGAGGCGACGCCGACGGCGCCCGCAGCGGACATCAGCAGACCGAAGACGATCCAGCTGGTGCGTTCCGTGGCCACGTACAGCATGACGACGAACATGCCGAAGAACAGCAGGGAAGAACCGAGGTCGGTCTCGAAGACCAGAATCAGGATCGAGAAGGCCCAGACCATCAGGATGGGGCCGAGGTCACGGCCCCGCGGCAGGTAAAGGCCCATGAAGCGACGGCTGGCCAGGGCCAGGGCATCGCGCTTGACCATCAGGTAGCCCGCGAAGAAGACCGTGATGATGATCTTGGCGAACTCGCCGGGCTGAAGGGTGCCGATACCCGGGATGCGGATCCAGATCTTGGCACCGTTCACCGCTGGGAAGAACATCGGAAGGATCAGCAGGAACAGCGCTACGACCATGGAGATGTAGGTGTAGCGCTGCAGGATGCGGTGGTCCTTGAGGGCCAGCAGTACGACCACGAGCAGTCCGACACCGATCGCCGAGAACATCAGCTGCTTGGACGCGGCGGGTGCGAAGCTCGTCAGCGCCTGGAATCTCTCCGACTGGTCCAGGCGCCAGATGAGGGCAAGGCCCAGACCGTTGAGCAGCGTGGCCAGAGGCAGGAGAAGCGGGTCCGCGTAGCGCGCGAATCTGCGCACGGCGAGATGCGCGATGCCTGCGAGCAGGGCGAGCCCGAGGCCGTATCCGAGCATGCCGGAGGGCAGTTCGCCGTTGAGGGCGAGGCCCACGTTCGCGTAGGCGAAAGCCGAGATGAAGACGGCGAAGACAAGCAACGCCAACTCTGTGTTGCGGCGGCTCGGTGCGCCGATCGCGCCGATCGTGGTCGTATTGGTGACAACGCTCATGGTGCTGAAGGCCCCCTACGGCTTACTGCTTACCGCACTGCGGGACCAGCTTTTTCTCTTCCGCCGAGAGGCTGGGACCAGGAGTGGGGGTCGCTGCGGTCGACTTGGTCTTGGCGGTGCCCGGTGCGTCGGGCGGCTTGACGGCGTCCGAGTCCGTACCGCCGGCTTGTGCTTCGTCGGAGCGAGCCTTCTCGGCCGCGCGTCGCTGGGCGTCCTTCTTGCAGGCGGATGCCTGGACGGCGAGTTCGCCGATCTTCTCGCGGGCGGAGGCGAGATCGCTCTCGGCGATGGTCGCCTCGACCTGCTTGCGCTGGTAGGCCGGGAGGTACTTGAGTTCGATCTCGGGGTGGTCCTTCTCGACCTTCGAGAGCGAGACCCACGCCAGGTCCTGGCTGATGCCTCGGAACAGTGCGACGTGCTCGTTGTTCGCGCCGACGTAGAACTGGTTCTGCGTCCAGCGGTATCCGCTGTAGACGCCACCGCCGATGACGGCCAGTGCCAGGACGGTGTAGAGGGACCTCTTGAGCCACTTCCGGCCGCCGCCCGGCTTCACGAAGTCCTCGTCCGTGTATGTGTCGAAGGAGCCTTCCGGCATTCCTCCGTACCCGGCGGCGTCACCGCTCCCGGGCGGGCCGAACCCGCCCGCGGGAGGCGGTACGGGGCGGCCCAGGCCGGCCGCCCGCCCGGCGGGGGTCTGCATGGCGGCCGTGCTCTCGGCGGCCGTCATCTGCGCGGCCTGATTCTCGGCGACCGCGCCGACGACGACCGGGGTGTCGCTGAGCTGCCCGGACAGGGTGTCGTTGTTGTCGACGTCGACGACGTCGGCGACGATGCACGTGATGTTGTCCGGGCCGCCGCCGCGCAGAGCGAGCTGGATCAGCTCCTGAATGGTCTCCTGGGGGCCCTGGTAGCTGGCGAGGGTCTCCTCCATCGTCTGGTGGGAGACGACGCCCGAGAGCCCGTCGGAGCAGATCAGGTAGCGGTCGCCGACCCGGACCTCACGAATGGAGAGATCGGGTTCGACATGGTCACCACTGCCCAGCGCACGCATCAGGAGGGCCCGCTGCGGGTGGGTGGTGGCCTCCTCCTCGGTGATCCTGCCCTCGTCGACCAGCCTCTGCACCCAGGTGTGGTCCTGGGTGATCTGAGTGAGCACGCCGTCGCGCAGCAGGTACGCGCGGGAGTCGCCGACGTGGACGAGACCGAGGCGCTGCCCGGTCCAGAGCAGGGCGGTGAGCGTGGTGCCCATGCCCTCCAGCTGGGGGTCCTCCTCGACCATCATGCGCAGCTGGTCGTTGGCCCGCTGGACGGCCGAGCCGAGCGAAGTGAGGATGTCGGAGCCCGGGACGTCGTCGTCGAGCTGGACGAGCGTGGAGATCACCTCGGAGCTGGCGACCTCGCCGGCCGCTTGGCCGCCCATGCCGTCGGCGATGGCGAGCAGGCGCGGACCGGCATAGCCGGAGTCCTCGTTGCCCTCCCGGATCATGCCCTTGTGCGATCCGGCGGCGAAGCGCAGGGAAAGACTCATGCGCACCTCTCCCGTCGGCTCGGGGTACCGCCGGTCTCGAGCCACACTGCCCACCCTCCGGTCGGGAGCCGGGCCGGGTCCGTTGTCCGGGCCGCCGCCGCTCGCTCGCTCCGCTCGCTCATTGTCGTACTACTTCCGCAGCTCGATGACGGTCTTGCCGATACGGATCGGCGCGCCCAGCGGAACAGGCGTCGGGGTGGTGAGCCGGGTCCGGTCGAGGTACGTGCCGTTGGTGGACCCGAGGTCCTCGACGATCCACTGACCGTCACGGTCGGGGTAGATCCTGGCATGCCTGCTGGACGCGTAGTCGTCGTCCAGCACGATCGTCGAATCGTGGGCCCGTCCCAGCGTGATGGTCTGCCCCTGAAGGGCGACCGTGGTGCCGGTGAGCGACCCCTCGGAGACGACCAGCTTCGTGGGCGCTCCCCGGCGCTGGCGGCCGGACTGCTGGCGCTGCTGCGGCGGCGGCGCCGCACTCTGGCGTGCCTGCTGCGGTCGTGCGTCGTTCGTGGTGCGGCGTGAGCCGCGCTGCGTGACGCGCGTTCCGAACAGGTCGCTGCGGATGACCTGGACGGCCACGATCACGAACAGCCACAGAACAGCCAGGAAACCTAGCCGCATGACCGTCAGGGTCAGCTCTGACATTGCCCCCGCTTCACCCTTCGGCTTGCCGGTAAACGATGGTGGTGCTGCCCACGACGATCCGCGAGCCGTCGCGGAGCGTAGCGCGGGTGGTGTGCTGCCCGTCCACCACGATGCCGTTGGTGGACCCGAGATCCTGGATCGTGGAGGGCGTTCCCGTCCGAATCTCACAGTGCCGGCGCGATACGCCGGGGTCGTCGATCCGAACGTCGGCGTCGGTGCTGCGCCCCAGTACCAGCGTCGGGTGGGAGATCTGGTGGCGAGTGCCGTTGATCTCGACCCAGCGTCGAACCTGCGCGTTCGACAGGGGGCCGGGGCCGCCCGGCGCTTGGCGGTCGGCGCCGGGTGCTCCGGGCCTGGACCCGCCCGGCGGCGGGGCCGTGGGCATGGGCGGGGCGGAGGTGGGCGGGTAGCCGTAGCCGCCGGTGGGCTGCGGCGGCCGTCCCTGGCCCGGGTGGTTCGGCGATCCCTGTCGGCCGAAGTCCTGGTGCTGTGACGAACTCGACGCCAGGGTACGGCTGCGTACCCGGTAGAGACCGGTGTCGAGATCTTCGGCCTTCTCCAGGTGGACCTTGATGGGGCCCATGAAGGTGTACCGCTGCTGCTTGGCGTAGTCGCGGACCAGCCCGGAGAGTTCGTCGCCCAACTGGCCCGAGTACGGGCTGAGTCGCTCGTAGTCGGGAGTGCTGAGCTCGACGATGAAGTCGTTGGGCACGACGGTCCGCTCGCGGTTCCAGATCGTCGCGTTGTTGTCGCACTCGCGCTGGAGGGCTCCCGCGATCTCCACCGGTTGGACCTCGGACTTGAAGACCTTGGCGAAGGTGCCGTTGACCAGACCCTCGAGACGCTGCTCGAAACGCTTCATGACTCCCATGGGGCACCTCCTCCGTTGTGGTCGGCCCGGTACTGCTTACTGATCGTATCCACGCGTCGGGAAATCGGCTGGTTCCCCTTGTCTGCCCTGTGGATGAGTGTCACCTCTCACACGGATCGTAGAGGCGGCCTCCTGACAGTGTCCCGCACAAGGGGGGTACTGAGGAGGAGTGGGGGCCGCCGTTCGGCGTTCCCGGTTCCCGCCATGCCTTCGATGAAAACAACGGATGTGAATCCACCCTGTCCAGCGTGCTAATCTTCCGGATGTCGCCAGGCAATCGCACCAAACGGTGAGAGAGCCCGGAAACACCACTCATGCGCGAGTGGCGGAACGGCAGACGCGCTGGCTTCAGGTGCCAGTGTCCTTATGGACGTGGGGGTTCAAATCCCCCCTCGCGCACAGGGGAGAAGCCCCACAGGTCAACGACCTGTGGGGCTTCTTCGTTCCCGGCATTCCGGGACTTTTCGGTGCTTCCAGTGGTTTCCAGCGCTTCCAGCGCCTCCCGATGCTTTTCAGTGGTTCACGGAGGTCGTTGGCTGCTGTGCTTGCTGGGGCTGCTGGGTTCGAGGCGTTCCCGGTGTTCGCTGTGTGTCCGTTGCTTCGTGGCGTTTCAGACCTTTCCAGTGCCTTCTGGTGTTCTAGGGGCTACATACGGTTCGTGGGGCTGAGGGCGTTTCTGGGGTTTGTGCGACGGTCGACGACTTTCGTTGGGGGCGGTGCGACGAAAGTGGGGCGTCGTACACATACGGGGCTGTCTAGGGTGCTGAGCGTGGACGCGATATCGAAGCTTCGGGCCGGGTGGCGATGGTGGGCCGCGCCCGAGCTGTGGTCCCGGCGCAGGACGGCCGGCGAAGTGGTACTGGCCGTGGTTTTGGGGCTGCTCGCGGCCGGTACGCAGGAGCTGCTGCGCAGCGGGGAACTGCGCTTGTGGACGGTGTCGGCCGCGGTCGTGGTGCTGTCCCTGATGAGGCGCCGACTGCCCGTGACGGTGCTGGTGGTGACGTCCGCCCTGGCCGGCCTGTCCGAGGGCTTCGCGCTGCTGCTGATGGTCGTGGCATGGAGTTCCGGGCGCAGGATCGCGGGGGCGGGGCGGGCCCTGGGCGCCTTCACCGCCTCGTACGCCCTCTACGTCGGGCTGACCGTCGCGGTGAACTGGTCGACATTGCGACCACTGACACAGGTGCTGTTCACCACCCTCTACTTTCTGGCGACGACCCTCGTGCCCGGCCTAGCCAGCCGGTACTGGACGCAGCGCCGGACCCTGCTGCACGCCCTCCAGGAGCGCAATGCCCAGCTCATCCGGGAGCGGGCCATGATCGTGGGCCAGGCGCGGCTCATGGAGCGCCAGCGGATCGCTCAGGACATGCACGACAGCCTCGGTCATCAACTGGCTCTCATCTCCGTCCATACGGGCGCGCTGGAGGTCGACCGGGAGCTGACGAAGCGGCAGCGGGAAGTGGTCGGGGTGCTGCGGGACGCCTCGGTGCACGCGATGCACGAGTTGCGCGAGGTCGTCGGCATTCTCCGGGACGGCGTCGAGGCACCGGCGCACGGCGCCGAGGGCGGGCAGCCGACGGCGCGCGGGACGGCCGGCATCGAGGAACTGACGGCGGCCGCGCGGGTCGCCGGGAGCGCGGTGGAATTTCGCCGGACCGGCGAGGTGCGGGAGCTCGCGGGGCCCTCGGACCGTGCGGCCTACCGCATCGTCCAGGAGGCGCTGACCAACGCGTACAAGCACGCGCCGGGTGCGACGATCACGGTCGAGCTGCGCTACGAGCCGGATTCCTGCGTCGTCGAGATCGTCAACGGACCGCCGATCGATGCCGGGCCCGCAGTGGAGGTGGTCAGCGGCGGGCAAGGACTGCCCGGACTGCACGAGCGGGCCAGGCTGGTCGGCGGCATGGTGCACACCGGCCGGACCGAGGACGGGGGATTCCGGGTGGCCGGAGTGCTTCCGTACGGCACCGAGGGCGCGCCCGGTGCCGCGGTGGGTGCGCCGATGGTTGATGTGGAGGACGACTTTCGGCAGCAGTCGCGGAACGCCCCGCGGGGGAACGGTGGTCCGGTCATGGACTGGACGGTTTCCGAGCGGGAGTTGGCGATGGGTGGCAACAGGAGAAGCACCGGCAGCGGGATCGCGCTGGGCTGCGGCATAGGCGTGGGAGCGCTGGTGCTGCTGGTGCTGGCCTGCGGGTTCGGCCTGTACTTCCTGATGACGGAGGCGAACAAGGCGATGATCGACCCGAATCAGTACCAGTCGATCAAGGTCGGGACGGCTGAGGACGAGGTGCGGGAGCAGTTGCCCGACGGAGATACATTCATGGCGGCCGACCTGGACCGTGAGGGGCCCAAGAAGCCGGCCGGGGCGCGGTGCCTGGTCCTGATGTCCTCCGAGCTGAGCGACGACCTCAACACCGAGCCCGTGTTCCGGTTCTGTTTCCGGGACGGCAAGCTGATCGAGAAGAGGTCCTACGAGGTCGCCAGCAGATGAGGCGTCCCGGGACGACCGCGGGGGTGCGAGTGAAGTGACGGGGCAGCCGATCAGGGTCGTCATCGCGGACGACGAGCCCCTCATCCGGGCCGGGATACGGATGATCCTCACCTCCGATCCGTCCATCGAGGTGGCCGCGGAGGCTCCGAACGGGCGTGAGGCCGTCGAGCTGGCCCGCGCCCACGCTGCGGACGTGGTGCTGCTCGATCTGCAGATGCCGGTGATGGACGGGCTCACGGCGCTGACGGAACTACGCACCGCGGCACCGAAGGCACGGGTGATCGTGCTCACGACGTTCGGTGAGCGGGAGAACGTCCTGCGGGCTCTGGAGCAGGGCGGCGCCGGCTTCCTGCTCAAGGACACCGCCCCGGCCGAACTGATCCAGGCTGTGCGGGCGGCGGCGGCCGGGGACGCCTATCTCTCGCCCGGCGCCACCCGGCATGTGGTGGACCAGCTGACGCTGGGGCGGGCCGCCGTCCGGGGCGAAAAGGCGCGGCAGCGGGTAGCGGCGCTCACTGAACGGGAGCACGAGGTCCTCGGACTGCTCGGGGAAGGGCTCTCCAACGCGGACGCGGGCCGACGCCTGCATATGAGCGAGGCGACGGTGAAGACGTACGTGAGCCGGATTCTGGCGAAACTGGGATGTGAGAACCGCGTGCAGGCCGCGTTGCTGGCGAGGGACGCGGGGCTGTAGAGAGGCCGTCCGGCGCGATAGGGCGTGGCGGGGTGAACCCCGTTCGATCCATGGCGAAACCGTTGAGTCATGACGCCGTGTTTCACGTGAAACAGGCCCGCGTGCCGCCGTCGGCTCCACCGCTGCTGCCGTGGACGGTCTGCGGTCGACGTGGTCGGGTCGGGGACGAGTGCCCAGGTGCTTGCGCAGACGCTGCAGGACAAGGGCGACGGCGCGCTGAGCGTACGGGCGGTCCCGGACTGCGCGAGCGCGGTGAACCACCTGGCGACACAGGCGAGTTACGGCGCCTACCTGCCGGGGAAGCACTCCGAGCTGTTGTGGCGAGCGCGTCCTTTGACACCAGTGCCATGGCGGTCGAGCAGGTCTGCGCGAAGGTCGCCGCCGAACACGGGCACCCCCTGCAAGGTGACCGACACGGCCCCGACCGCGAACGGCGATCCGACCAGGCAGGCCACCTTCTTCCTGCTGGTCGCGGCGAGCATCGGCTCCTACGCGTCGGTCGCGGTGATAGGTGGCGTGGGCGCGGGGCTCGCACTGCGGTCAGGGCCGCGCTGACGATGGCCGCGTCCCTGGTGGTGAGCCTGATCAGGGGTGGTGTTCACGGGCCGCTGTTCGGCCTGGTGGATCACGAAGGGCGGCCGACTGGGGCGGTCCGCTGTTCGTCTACGGCGGCCGGAGGGGCGGCCCCAGGCTGCCGGAGGCCCTCGGCTGTTGGAGGGTCCACAGGCCGGCAGGCGGTTTCCACAGAGTTTTCCACAGGGGGAGACGATCTTCGGCCGACAGAGGTAGCGTCGTCGCGGTTGGTCTGCGACAGGGCACCGGGCCGGTGCGCAGGACGGAGTCGGGGGAGGCTGCGCGCCCATGTGTGAAAACGAACCGACGGCTCTGGGACGAGTGACAGCGGCGGGGCGAGGGACAGCGCTGGATCGAGCTGTGATGTCGGATCAGTGGGCCGCGACAAGGGGGCCGCGCATCCCGGTCGTGCCGGGATTCGCGCCTCGGGCGGATGCGGCGGCCCAGGGCTCCGGGAAGGCGTCGCGGTCGCCCAAGGCGGCGGGCAAGGCGCTGCGGGAGCGGGTGTCCAGGGCCTCGCATTCCTCGTTGGTCATTCCGCCCGGGCGGCCGGACGCCGTGGAGGCGGTCGAGCAGTCGAATCTGGGCAGGGTGCCCGATCTCGCGCCGATACGGGTGGGGCGGATGGCGGCCACGCCGTTCGCGTTTCTGCGCGGCTCGGCCGGATTGATGGCACATGATCTGGTGGGCACGCCGGTCACCCGGGTGGGCGCCCAGCTCTGCGGCGACGCGCATGCGGCCAATTTCGGCTTGTACGGCGATGCGCGGGGCAGCCTCGTCATCGACCTGAACGATTTCGACGAGACCGTGTTCGGCCCCTGGGAATGGGACCTCAAGCGCCTCGCCACCTCGCTGGTGCTGGCCGGGAGGGAGGCCGGGGCGGATGAGGACACCTGCCGCCGGGGTGCGTACGACACGGTGGGCGCGTACCGGCGGACCATGCGGCTGCTGGCCGGGCTGCCCGCGCTCGACGCCTGGAACGCCATCGCGGACGAGGAACTGGTCTCGCACACGGACGCGCGGGATCTGCTCGGCACGCTGGAACGCGTCTCGGAGAAGGCCCGCAGCAACACCAGCGCCCGGTTCGCCGCCAGGTCCACCGAGAAGTCCGGTGACGGCGGTCGCAGCTTCGTCGACGCCCCTCCCGTGCTGCGGCGGGTGCCGGACGAGGAGGCCGCGGCGGTCGCGGCGGGGCTCGGTGACTACCTGGGCACGATCTCCGAGGACATGGTGCCCCTCCTCGGCAGGTACGCGATACACGACGTGGCTTTCCGGGTGGTCGGCACGGGGAGCGTCGGCACCCGCTCCTATGTGGTGCTCCTGCTCGATCACCGGGGCGAACCCCTGGTGCTCCAGGTGAAGGAGGCGCGGCCCTCGGCGCTCGCGCCGTATCTGTCGGCCGTCGGATTCGACGTGCCCGAGGCGGCGCACGAGGGGCGCCGGGTGGTGCTCGGGCAGAGGCGGATGCAGGTCGTGAGCGACATCCTGCTGGGTTGGGCGACCGTGGACGGACGTCCGTACCAGGTACGGCAGTTCAGGAACCGTAAGGGCAGTGTGGACCCGGCGGCCCTGGCGGCCGACCAGGTGGACGACTACGGCCGGATGACCGGGGCGCTGCTGGCGCGTGCCCACGCGCACAGCGCCGACCCGAGACTGATCGCCGGATATTGCGGCAAGAGTGACGAACTGGACGAGGCCGTGGCGGCGTTCGCGGTGACGTACGCGGACCGTACCGAGGCGGACCACGCGGAGCTGCTGCGGGCCGTGGCGTCGGGGCGGATAGCCGCCGAACCGGGTGTGTAGCCGGGGCGTTCCGCCACCGTGCGTCCTCGGGGCGGTGGTGGTGGCCATACGCTGGACGGGTGACGCACGAAGCCGCCGGGGTGCCGACCACCCGGAACGACGATGACCGGCAGGACAACGAGCAGCATGCACAGCCCGAGCAGCCCGAGCAGCCCGAGCAGCCCGAGCAGCCCGAGCAGCCCGAGCAGCCCGAGCAGCCCGAGCGGGACAGTCGGTCGGCCGGTGGCGGTCCGGGGACCGGAACCGCCACCGGGAGCGGTGGAGCCACGGACGGGGCGGCCGAGGAGGCACGTCCCGAGGCTCGGCTCGCCAAGGCCGTGCGGGTGGCGGAGCAGGCGCTGATCGAGTTCGAGATTGCGGTGGAGACCTTCCGGGTCGAGGTCGAGAACTTCTCCCGGTTGCACCACCAGAAACTCGGCCCGATGTACGCACGCCTGGACGAACTCGACGCGCAGATCGCGGAGGCCCGGGCCGCCAGAACGGGGGACCCCGAGGACCTGCGCAAGGCGCGTGAGGCCCGGGCGGCCGTGATGCCGATGCCGGGCGTCGACGAGCTGTTCCACGACTGGATCGACTCCGACGGGCTGTCCCCCGAGGCGGCGGCGATGCTGACCGAGCAGCCGGTCCGGCCCCCGAAGCGGGTCCGGCCGACCGACGAGGCGCGCAGGCTCTACCGCGAGCTGGCACGCAGGGCCCACCCGGACCTGGCACAGGACGACACGGAGCGGGCACGCCGGGAGGAGTTCATCACCCGCGTCAACGCCGCCTATGGGCGCGGTGACGAGGCGCTGTTGGAGGAGCTGGCGCGGGAGTGGGCGGCGGGTCCGGTGGTGCCGGAGGCGGAGCTGAGCGAGAGCGAGGAGCTCTATGCCCGGCTGAACTGGCTGACCCAGCGCAAGGAACTCCTGACGGTTCTGGCGCAGGAGCTCGAGGAGAGTGCGATCGGGGCCATGCTGCGGATGGCGCCAGACGATCCCGACCGACTGCTCGACGAGATCGCCGAGCAGTTGTTGGCCGAGGTCGCCCGGCGCGAGGAGGAGCTGACGGGACTGGTGCAGTAGCGTTTCCTGGTGACTCAGGAGCGCACGTACGAGAGAAGGCACACCCCATGAACTTCGCCCCGCTGCCCTCGGTGGATGCTGCGGCGGTCCCGTCGGACGGCTTCGTGCTGGACGTCCGGGAGGACGACGAATGGGCGGCCGGCCACGTGGAAGGCGCCCTGCACATTCCGATGAGTGGCTTCGTGGGGCGCTTCGGTGAGCTGACCGAAGCCGTCGAGGACGGTCGGCGCGTGCATGTGATGTGCCGGGTCGGTGGTCGGTCCGCCCAGGTCACCCAGTACCTGGTGGGACAGGGCATCGACGCCGTGAACGTCGACGGCGGCATGCTCGCCTGGGACGGTGCCGGGCGCCCGATGGTCACCGACAACGGCAACGCGGCCGTCGTGCTCTGAAACGGTCCTGGGCGCGTCCCGAGGCCGCTGAGGGGCCCGAGGAGCCCCGAGAAGGTCCCGGGGCGGCCTGAGGAGCCCGAGAAGGTTCCGAGGCAGCTCCCGCCCCCCGTTTCCTGAACCGGAGGGTGCGCACGGCCTTCCCGGGTCGGCTCCTGGAAACACGGGGACGCCTGGACCCCGGCTCGGCTCGGACCCGGTGCGGTTCGGCCCCACTGAGCCTCGGGTGCCCACTGAGACTTGGGTGCCCGTGCCGGTGCCGGTGCCGGTGCCGTTCGGCCGGGCCAGGCGCCGGTCGGGTCAGCCGAGAAGGTGCCCGGCCAGCAGGTCGCCCAGTGCTTCCTCGTGCGCGGCAGCCGGGCCGAGGGAAAGCTCCACCTGCTTCGCCCAGGCATGGAACCGGTGCAGGGAGTAGTCGGTGTCCGCACCGAACCCACCGTGCACATGCTGTGCCGTTTGAACGACCCGGCGGACGCCCTCCGAGGCCCAGATCTTCGCCACGGCGATGTCGCCCTCGACCGGCAGGGCGCCGTCGGCCCCGGTGGACAGGCGCCAGGCCGCCTGCCAGAGCGTGACCTCCATGGCCCGAAGGTCTATGTAACGGTCCGCGGTCTGTACGGCGACGGACTGGAAGGTCGCGATCGGATGGCCGAACTGCTCGCGCCTGCCCGCGTATTCGCTCGTCATGTCGAGCACGGCTTCGCCCAGTCCCAGCGCGAGTGCGCACGTCCCGGTGGTGAGCAGGGCGCGCAGCCATTCCCAGGCCCCGGCGGTGTCGATCAGGGCGTCGCCGTCGACGCGCACCGCATCCAGCCGGACCTCGGCGAACAGTTCACCGCTGGTGGAGAACTGCTCGGCCAGGGTGACGCCTTCCTGGGAGGGGCGGACGAGGGCGATGACCGTCCGGCCCTCTTCCGTACGGGCAGGTATCGCGATCCGGTCCGCGGAGGCCGCCCACGGCACTGCCGTCTGCACCCCGTTCAGCACCCGTACGTCGTCGTGATCCCCATGGCCGGACGCATCACGGCGGTCACCACTGGGAGCGTCGCCCAAGGCGTCACCGGTGCCTCGTCCCGCGACTTCTCGGGGGACGGCTCGGGCGGTGACGGCGAGTTCCGCCGGGTCGTGGCCGGAGCGGCCGTTGGCCCCGACGGTGAGGAGCAGTTCCCCTCGGCCGACCCGGGGCAGAAGACCGGCGGCCGACGCCGGGTCACCGTAGCGCTGGAGCGCCATCGCGACCGCGCACGTCTCCAGCAGCGGCACCCGCGCGAGCACCTTGGCGGACTCCCGCAGCACCAAGCAGAGCGCGACGAGGTCGAGCCCCGCCCCGCCGTGTTCCGGTGACAGGGTCAGGCTCAGCAGGTCGCTCGCGGCGAGCCGGGCCCACAGACTGCGGTCGATGTCGTCGGCCACCGCGCCCGGCACGAGAGCGGGGCTGGGAACACCGTCGGGTGCGACACCCGAGAAGACCGCTTCCGCCGCCTCCGCGGCCGCCCGCTGTTCCTCGGTGAAGGTGAAGTCCATCGTCCCTGCCTCCCGCGAAACGCCGCTTCTGCTCCGGTGACTGACGGCCCGTCAAGATAGAACAGGTTCTACGAGAAGGGAACAGGAGAGCACGCGAGTGTGTGCGGCGGGGTGGGTGGCAGGCAGGCCGGCAGGAAACCGGAGCGAGGCGGGGGCAGGGTGGGGGAAACGGGGGTGGAGCGGAGCGGTGCGAAGCAGCGTGGGCGCAGGCGCGGGTCGCTGCGGCGCGATCAGCGGTCGAAGTCCAGTTCCACCTCCGGTGTCGCCGGATGCGACTGGCACGCCAGCACGTATCCCGCGTCCGTCTCCTCGGGTTCCAGCGCGAAGTTGCGGTCCATCCGGACCGCGCCCGACACCAGGAACGCCCGGCATGTCCCGCACACACCGCCCTTGCAGGCGTACGGCGCGTCGGAGCGGCTGCGCAGGACCGTTTCCAGCAACGACTCGCCCTCCTGCACCGGCCAGGTGCCGGAACGGCCGTCCAGGGTCGCCGTGAGTCTGCTGTGGACGGGTCCTTCGGGCCGGGGCCGGGTGGCCGGTTCCGGGCCGTCGTCCACATGGAAGATCTCCTGGTGGATGCGTGTCCGGCCGACGCCCAGGCCGCGCAGCGCGCCTTCCGCCGCCTGCACGAGGCCGAACGGTCCGCACAGATACCAGCCGTCCACCTCCGTCACCGGAAGCAGCGCGGGCAGCAGCCGACCGAGCCGGTCCCGGTCCAGCCGGCCGGACGGCAGACCCGCCTGCTGTTCCTCCCGGGAGAGCGCCGTGACCAGTTGGAATCTGTCCGGGTAGCGGTCCTTCAGATCGGCGACCTCGTCGAGGAACATCGTCGATCCGGCCGTCCGATCGCTCCGGATCAGGCAGAAATGGGCGTCGGGCTCCCGCTCCAGCAGCGTCGCCGCGATCGACAGCACCGGGGTGATCCCGCTGCCCCCGACGATCGCCGCGAAGCGCCCGGGGCGCGGCACGAGCACGAAACGGCCCATCGGCGGCATTGCCTCGACCACGTCGCCCACGGAGAGCTCTTTCAGCGCGTAGGTGGAGAACACGCCGCCGTCGACGAGCCGGATCCCCACGCGCAGCACCGGATCGGCCGGTTCCGCGACGGCTGGGGAGCAGATCGAGTACGAGCGGCGGATCTCTTCGCCGCCGACGGTATAGCGCACATTGAGGTGCTGACCAGGCTGGTGGCGGAAGGTGTCGCGCAGCCCGGACGGCACGGCGAGGGTGACGGCCACCGAATCGTCCGTGAGCCGTTCGATCACGTGGACCCGGAGCGGATGGAACATCTACAACTCCTTGAAGTGGTCGAACGGTTCGTGACACGTCACACATCGGCGCAGTGCCTTGCACGCGGTGGAGGAGAACCGGCTCAGCAGCTCCGTGTCGGTCGAGCCGCAGTGGGGGCAGCGCACCGAGAGTGTGAGCGGCACCGGCCCGCCGCCAGAGGCCGCATCACTCTGGGAAGCCGTGGACGCGGCGTCGTGCGGTCGCGGGGGCGCGATGCCGGACTCGGCGAGCTTGCGTCGTCCTTCCGCGCTGATGTCGTCCGTGGACCATGGCGGGGAGAGCACGGTGACCACGGAGACGTCCGGTATGCCGTGGTCGTTCAGCACTCGCTCGATGTCGGCGGACATGGCCTCGATCGCCGGGCAGCCGGTGTAGGTCGGGGTGAGACGCACGGTGACCCGTCCGGGCGCGACAACCTCCACGGCCCGCAGCACCCCCAGTTCGTCCAGTGTCAGCATGGGCATCTCGGGATCGGGCACGGAGCCCGCCAGCCGGTGCAGTTCCGCTTCGAGAAGGGTCTCGGTCACCATGTCGCCCCCGGGTGGCTGCGATGCAGATGCTGCATCTCGGCGAGCATCCGGCCGAAGGGTTCGGTATGGATGCCCCGGCGTCCCGCACCCGCCGTCCACGCCGTGGACTGCGGGCCGTCCGGCACGGTCAGTGTCGCCCGCTCCAGCACGGCGGTGATGGACTGCGACCAACCGTCCCGCAGCGAGGGCCAGTCGACCTCCACTCCTTCGACGGGCTGGAACAGTTCACCGGTGAACCGCCAGAGGGCGTCCACCGCGCGCTGCATCCGTTCATGGCTCTCGTCCGTGCCGTCGCCGAGCCGCAGGGTCCAGTGCTCCGCGTGGTCCAGGTGGTACGCGACCTCCTTGACCGCTTTCGCCGCCAGCCCGGCGAACGGGCCGTGTCCCGCCGCGAGTTGCTCGTACAGAAGGTGCTGATAGGCAGAGAAGCAGAGCTGCCGGGCGATGGTGTGGGCGAAGTCGCCGTTCGGCTGCTCGACCAACTGGACGTTACGGAAGTTGCGTTCCTCGCGCAGATACGCCAATTCGTCCTCGTCGCCCGCGAGGGAGAGCAGCACACGGGCCTGCCCCAGCAGGTCCAGGGCGATGTTGGCCAGTGCCACTTCCTCCTCCAGTACGGGGGCGTGGCCGGCCCACTCTCCCAGCCGGTGCGAGAGCACCAGCGCGTCGTCGCCCAGGGCGAGAGCCGCGTTCACAGGTGCTTCACCCCTTCGGGGATGTCGTAGAACGTCGGGTGGCGGTACGGCTTGTCGGCGGCCGGCTCGAAGAACGAGTCCTTCTCGTCCGGCGACGACGCCGTCACCTGGGCGGACGGGACGACCCATATGGAGACGCCCTCGGAACGGCGTGTGTACAGATCGCGTGCGTTGCGCAGGGCCATCTCCGCGTCCGGGGCGTGCAGGCTGCCCGCGTGGGTGTGGGACAGTCCGCGGCGCGAGCGCACGAACACCTCCCACAGCGGCCATTCGGTCGAGCTGCTCATGCTGTCGCCTCCCCGTTCCGTACCGGTGTGTGCTTCGCGGCGTACGCGGTCGCCGCGTCCCTGACCCAGGCGCCTTCCTCATGCGCCCGGCGGCGCTGGCCGAGACGCTGTTCGTTGCACGGGCCGTTGCCCTTGAGCACCTCCTGGAACTCCGTCCAGTCGATCGCGCCGAAGTCGTGGCGTCCGCGCTGCTCGTTCCACCGCAGGTCCGGATCCGGGAGGGTGAGTCCCAGGGCCTCGGCCTGCGGCACGCATATGTCCACGAAACGCTGCCGCAGCTCGTCGTTGGAATGCCGCTTGATCTTCCAGGCCATCGACCGCGCCGAGTGGGCCGACGCGTCGTCCGGCGGACCGAACATCATCAGGGACGGCCACCACCAGCGGTTCACCGCGTCCTGTGCCATCTCGCGCTGGGCCGGGGTGCCGCGGCTGAGGGCGAGCAGCAGTTCGTACCCCTGGCGCTGGTGGAACGACTCCTCCTTGCAGATACGGACCATCGCCCGGGCGTAGGGGCCGTAGGAGCAGCGGCAGAGCGGGACCTGGTTCGTGATCGCGGCACCGTCCACCAGCCAGCCGATCGCTCCGACGTCCGCCCAGGTCAGCGTGGGGTAGTTGAAGATCGACGAATACCGTTGACGACCCGCGTGAAGCTTGTCGAGCAGTTCCTCGCGACCGACGCCCAGTGTCTCGGTCGCGCTGTACAGATAGAGCCCGTGCCCTGCCTCGTCCTGCACCTTGGCCATCAGGATCGCCTTGCGGCGCAGCGAGGGCGCTCGCGAGATCCAGTTGGCCTCCGGCTGCATGCCGATGATCTCGGAGTGGGCGTGCTGGGCCATCTGCCTGATCAGTGAGGCACGGTAGGCGTCGGGCATCCAGTCGCGCGGCTCGATGCGCTCGTCCGCCGCCACCGCGGCGTCGAAGGTCGCTTCGAGCGCCTCGTCGGCTCCGTCGGCCCCCTGGGGCCCGCCTGCTCCCGTCTGCGTCGTCTGGGCCGCAGTCACTGCCGTCATTCCGGACTCCCTACCGACCGACCGATCGTTCGGTTCGCTGTCTACAATGGTGGGTCGGCGGCCCGTAGGGTGTCAACCCTGTGGACAACTCACCGGGATCGACGGGGATCGGGGCGCGATGGATTCGTACGACGAAACGGACGGCGAGAACGGAAGCGGGGGAGCCGGGCCGGGGCAGGTCCGGCGGCAGTGCCGCGGAGCGGGGCTGGGCGAGGGCACGCCGCCCGGCGCCGGTCCGGGACCGGGTCACGCCTCCCCGGGCGGCATGGCCGCACTCTCGCTTCCGTACCAGGCCGTCGCGGCGATCGCGCTCTCGGTCATCGGACTGGTCGTCTGTGGCCACCTGGCCATGGTGTTCCTGCACGTCGCACCGTCCAACACCCTGACCAAGCAGCACGGCGAAGCGGTCGACGACTGGATCTACCCGGAGTTCGAGCAGAACTGGAAGTTGTTCGCCCCGAACCCACTCCAGCAGAACGTGGCCGTGCACGTACGGGCCGAGGTTGCGGGGGACGACGGCCGGCGCACCACCGCCTGGATGAGCCTGACCGGTGAGGACATCAAGGCGATACGCGGCAACGTCATACCCAGCCACATCCACCAGAACGAGCTGCGACGAGCCTGGGACTTCTACCTCAACTCCCACGACGACGAGAACCGGGCGAACGGCCTGCGCGGTGAGCTGTCCGAGCGCTACATCCGCCGCATCGCGATGCGGCGCCTTGCCGAACACGACTACGGCGGCACCATCGAGCGCATACAGATCCGTTCCGAGGTGCGGTCCGTCGGGGCACCCGACTGGAGCAATGAGAAGATCAACACCAAGCCGTCCTACCGGGTGCTGCCGTGGTGGACCGTGACCTCCGACGATCTTCCCGAGAGCGCCCAGGGAGACGACAAGTGAGCACGTTCTCCCTCGACCGCAGGCTCGCCCACGCCATCCAGCGCGTCACGTCCACAGCCCTCGGCCCTTACCAGAGCGCCGTCATCCGGATCGGTTTCTCCGCCACCTATCTGCTGTTCCTGCTGCGCGAGATACCGAACCGCCACGAGATGTACGGCCCCGACGCCCCGTGGCGCTGGGACATGGCGCAGCAGCTCATATCGGGCAACCAGGCGTTCACCGCGCTCATGTGGTCGGACAGCACGCTCTGGTTCGAGGTCGTCTACGCAGTCGCCCTGCTCTCGGCCGCGCTGCTGATGGTCGGATGGCACACCCGCGCCGTGTCGGTCCTCTTCATGGTGGGTGTGCTCTCCCTGCAGAACCGCAGCATCTTCATGGGCGACGGCGGTGACAACGTCATCCACCTGATGGCCATCTACCTCGTACTGACACGCTGCGGACAGGTCTGGTCACTGGACGCGCGTCGCGCGGCCCGCACGGCGCGCGCCGCCGGTCTCGCGGTCCTCGCGCGTCCGGCGGGCGCCGAGGCGCCGGGGCAGGAGGGCGCGGCCGCGGGGTCGGAGGCCGACGACTCGGTGCGGCCGGTACGGCGGGATGTGATCGGTCCGGCTCTCTGGGGGGCACTGGGACTGGTCCTGATCGCGGCCACGCTGACCGACGGCCTCGGGGGCACCTGGTGGTTCCCGGCGCTTCTCTGGATCCTCTGGGCGGGGCAGGGGCTCTGGTGGATCGTGAACTGGCGCGCCCCGCACAGCGAGGTACGCACCCTGCTCGATGTCGTCGCCAACCTCGCCCACAACGCAACCCTCGTCGTGATCATGGCCGAGGTCTGTGTGATCTACGCGACGGCCGGTTGGTACAAGGTTCAGGGCTCTCGGTGGCAGGACGGCACGGCGCTGTACTACCCGCTGAAGCTCGACTACTTTGCGCCATGGCCCGCGCTGTCGGACATCCTCGCGTCCAGCGGTGTGATCGTGATGCTGGTGAGCTATGGCACGGTGATCGTGCAGGTCGCGTTCCCCTTCACCCTGTTCAACCGGAAGGTCAAGAACGTTCTGCTCGCGGTCATGATCTGTGAGCACGTCGGCATCGCGCTGCTGCTCGGGCTGCCGTTCTTCTCCATGGCGATGATCGCCGCCGATGCCGTGTTCCTGCCCACCGTCTTTCTGGTGTGGCTCGGCGACCGGCTGGCCCTCGGGCGGAGGCTGCTGTTCGGGCGGGAAGCGAGGGTGCTGCCTGGTCAGCGACGTTCCGTCGAGGTAGAGGAGGCCCCGCAGCGAAGTGGCGGCGAGGGTCATACGCTCGTCGGGTGAGTAGTGAGAGCGGGAGCAGGACCGGCGGTATCGGCCACACCGGCAGCATCGGCGGGAAAACGCCGACCGAGGAGCCGCCGGGAGCCGGAACGCCCGATGGGCCCGAACCGGCGGCGGAGCCGGTGCAGTACGACGACGGGTACGGGACGCAGGTCGGGGTCGGGCCGCACGCCCTGCCCTGGCCCGTGGGCGAGCAGTACGACCCCGAGCTGCTCGCCCACGGGGACCGGCGCAACGTCGGCGACGCCTATCGCTACTGGACGCGGGAGGCGATCGTCGCCGACCTGGACCTGCGGCGGCACGACTTCCATGTGGCGGTCGAGAACTGGGGCCACGACTTCAACATCGGCTCTGTGGTGCGGACCGCGAACGCCTTCCTCGCCAAGGAGATCCACATCGTCGGGCGACGGCGCTGGAACCGGCGCGGTGCGATGGTCACCGACCGCTACCAGCATGTGCGGCACCACCCCGACACGGAGTCGCTGACGGAGTGGGCGGCCGCTGAGAGGCTGCCGATCATCGGCATCGACAACCTTCCGGGCGCGGTCCCGCTCGAACGCACCGAGTTGCCGCGTCGGTGCGTGCTGCTCTTCGGACAGGAAGGGCCCGGGCTGACCGAGGAGGCCCGCGAGCACGCGGCCATGGTCTGCTCCATCGCGCAGTTCGGGTCGACGCGGTCGATCAATGCAGGTGCCGCCGCCGCGATTGCCATGCATGCGTGGGTGCAGCGGTACGCGGAGATTCCGGAGGCGGGACAGGAGCCGGGGAAGGAGCCGGGGAAGGAGCTCTGACGCGGGTGGAGAGCATCCGGCGCGGACAGGGATGTGGTGTCGGCGAACAGCGGTCCCGTGGCGAGTTCCCCGGCATCGGCCCCGCCCCGGCATCGGACCTGGGCCTCGGGTCTCGGGCCCAGCCTCGGCCCCTGGCCCCGGGCCCTCTTCGCTTCGGAGCGATGCGAAGAGGGCCCCGGCGGTTCGGAAAGGACCGAGCAGTCCGGTTCAGTCGGGAGTAGCTCGCGGCGGTTGTGGCCGGGGAGACTCGGGGACACGGAGCGCCAGGGGCCGGGGGCCGGGCGGTGTCACGCCTGGCGGCGGACCTCCACCATACGGAAGCGGTTTGCCACGAAGGCGCTGTCACACAGGGCCGCGTTCGCTGCCGGGTTACCGCCCGAGCCGTGGAAGTCGGAGAACGCCGCGGTCTGGTTGACGTACACGCCACCCGTGAGGTTCAGCGACAACTGGGCCGACTCGTCCAGGCAGACGTCCTCGATCGCGCGCTCCACCTCCGGTGAGGTGGTGTGGGCGCCGACGGTCATCGCGCCCTTGTCGCGGACCGTCCGGCGGAGAAGCTCTACGGCGTCGGCCGTCGAGTCGACGGCGACGGCGAAGGAGACCGGTCCGAAGCACTCCGACATGTAGTGCTCCGCGTCGTCCGGCTTGTTGCCGTCCAGTTTGACGATGACGGGCGTGCGGACCACGGCGTCGGGGAATTCCGGGTTGACCACCGCACGGGAGGGCAGGGCGACTTCGCCCAGCCCCGCGGCTGCTTCCAGCCGGGCCTTCACATCGGGGTTGACGAGGGCGCCGAGCAGGGCGCTCGCCCGGGCGTCGTCTCCCAGCAGACCGTCGACCGCGGTCGCGATGTCGGCGACGACTTCGTCGTACGTCTTGTCTCCGGCGTCGGTCGAGATGCCGTCGCGGGGGATCAGCAGGTTCTGCGGGGTGGTGCACATCTGTCCGCTGTACAGCGAGAGGGAGAAGGCCAGGTTGGAGAGCATGCCCCGGTAGTCGTCGGTGGAGTCGAGGACGATCGTGTTGACCCCGGCCTTTTCCGTGTAGACCTGTGCCTGGCGGGCGTTTGTCTCCAGCCAGTCGCCGAAGGCGGTGGACCCGGTGTAGTCGATGATCTTGATCTCGGGGCGTACGGCGAGGGTCTTCGCGATGCCTTCGCCGGGTCGCTCGGCGGCCAGGGCGACCAGGTTGGCGTCGAAGCCCGCCTCGACGAGCACCTCGCGGGCCAGCCGGACCGTGAGCGCGAGCGGGAGCACCGCACGCGGATGCGGCTTGACCAGGACGGGGTTGCCTGTGGCCAGCGAGGCGAACAGGCCCGGGTAGCCGTTCCACGTGGGGAACGTGTTGCACCCGACCAGCAGCGAGATGCCGCGCGGAGCGGCGGTGAACGACTTGTGCAGCCGGAGCGGATCGCGCTTGCCCTGCGGCTTGGTCCAGTCGGCGTTGCCAGGGGTACGGACCTGCTCCGCGTACGCGTACGCCACGGCTTCCAGCCCGCGGTCCTGGGCGTGCGGCCCGCCCGCCTGGAGCGCCATCATGAACGCCTGGCCGCTGGTGTGCATCACCGCGTGGGCGAACTCGTGGGTCCTGGCGCTGATCCGCGAAAGGATCTCCAGGCACACCAGCGCCCTGGTCTCGGGGCCCGCAGCCCGCCAGGCGGCCATGCCCATACGCATCGCCGGGAGCAGCACGTCCAGGTCGGCGTGCGGATACTCGACGCCCAGCTCCGGTCCGTACGGAGAGACCTCTCCGCCCGTCCAGCCGTCGGTGCCCGGCTGGCCGAGGTCGAGGCGGGAGTGCAGCACTGCGTCGAATGCCGCCTTGCCCTCGGCGGCGCCCAGGCTGCCGGGGGCGCCGCCCTCGCCGTACGCCTTCGGATGCTCGGGGTGCGGGGACCAGTACGCGCGGCTACGGATCGCGTCGAGGGCCTGGTCGAGCGTGGGGCGGTGCTTCTCGGAAAGCAGATGCGGGGTGAGCTCGGCGGCCATGACGGACCAACTCCTCGTCGAGCTGGGCAGGGACAGGTGGACAGAGTTAGAGTAACCGAACGATCGGTCGGGACAAGGGGGCCCGCCAAACCTGTGGACAACTTGTAGGGGAGGATCACGGACATGACCACGGCCAAGCGGGACACGTACACCCCGGAGACCCTGCTCACCGTCGCCGTCCGGGTCTTCAACGAGCGCGGCTACGACGGCACGTCGATGGAGCACCTCTCCAAGGCGGCGGGCATCTCCAAGTCCTCCATCTACCACCACGTCACGGGCAAGGAAGACCTGCTCCACCGTGCGGTGAGCCGGGCGCTGGAGGGGCTCTTCGGGATTCTCGACGAATCCGGCGCGACGCAGGGGCGGGCGGTCGAGCGCGTCGAATACGTCACGCGTCGTACCGTCGATGTGCTGATAGCCGAACTTCCCTACGTCACTCTCCTGCTGCGCGTGCGGGGCAACACGAGGACGGAGCGCTGGGCGCTGGAGCGGCGGCGCGAGTTCGACCAGCGGGTGACGGATCTGCTCGGGGCGGCCGTCGCGGAGGGAGATCTCCGTTCGGATGTGGACATACGACTGGTGACGCGGCTGCTGTTCGGAATGGTCAACTCCCTCGTGGAGTGGTACCGGCCGCAGCCGGACGGCGGCGCCGACGGCGAGCGGCTGGCGGACACACTCGTCCGAGTGGCCTTCGAGGGGATGCGGTCCACCAGCCGCTGAGACCGGCACTGGCCCGGGCGCTGGCCCAGGCACCGGCCCGTCGGCCGTTGGCACGGTCTGTTGCCGCTCCGTCTGCCGTTGGCACTGCCTGTTGCGGTCCGCCGCTGCGGGCTCCGAGGCCATGACTGCCGCGGCCCGGCGTCGGTCAGGTGAGCTCGGTGGGCCGCTCCGGGCCAGGGGCCAGGTCCGTCTCCTCGAACACGAGCAGCGTGCGGGTGGAGAGCACCTCCGGAATGGACTGGATCTTCGTCAGGACCAGCTCGCGCAGCGACCGGTTGTCCGGGGTGTGCACCAGCAGCAGGACATCGAAGTCGCCACTGACGAGCGCGATGTGGGTCGCGCCCGGCAGGGCCTGGAGCTGCTCGCGCACGGTGCGCCAGGAATTCTGGACGATCTTGAGCGTGATGTAGGCGGAGGCGCCCTCGCCCGCCCGCTCGTGGTCGACACGGGCGCTGAATCCGCGGATCACGCCGTCGTCCATGAGCCGGTTGATCCGCGCGTACGCGTTGGCGCGGGACACGTGGACGCGATCGGCCACCGACCGTATCGAGGCGCGGCCGTCCGTCTGGAGCAGCCGCAGGATGTCGCGGTCGATGGCGTCGAGCGGGCGTGCCGGCGGAATCCGGTCGGGTCCCTCGGTCCCGTCGGCCATTTGTTCAGCTGCCATGTGCCCGCGCCTCCTCGTCCTGGACGACCTGCCCCTATCCCAGGCTGTGGATAACCGTTTGTCCACAGGCTGAAGGTGCCTGTAGCCAAAATGCGTTCGCGACCGAACAATCGGTAGGTGAGGCACGCCGCAGCCGCGCCTCGGACAGCGCTCGACATTTCGATGTATTTCGACACCCCTCGGCATCGGACGATCCCCGACGCCGACAGACGCCGCTCGAAACCCCTCGATGCCAGGAGGTGCTTGTCATGACGGTCCAAGAGCTGCCCGGCGCGGCCGCTTACCGTCCCACGCCGCCCCCGGCCTGGAAGCCGCTCACCGATCCCGCGCCGCTGCTCCCGGACCCCGAGCCGTACCGCGTGCTCGGTACGGACGCCGTGGGCCATGCCGATCCCGGGCTGCTGCTCCGGCTCTACGCGGAGCTGGTCCGTGGCCGCAGGTACAACGCGCAGGCCACCGCCCTGACCAAGCAGGGGCGGCTCGCCGTCTACCCGTCGAGCACCGGGCAGGAGGCGTGCGAGATAGCGGCCGCGCTGGTGCTGGAGGACCGGGACTGGCTCTTTCCCAGCTACCGCGACACGCTGGCGGCCGTGGCGCGTGGTCTGGACCCGGTCGAGGCGCTGACGCTGCTGCGTGGTGACCGGCATACCGGTTACGACCCGCGTCAGCACCGCATCGCACCGCTCTGCACCCCGCTCGCCACCCAGTTGCCGCATGCCGTGGGCCTGGCGCACGCGGCCCGCCTTCGGGGCGACGACGTCGTGGCGCTGGCCATGGTCGGCGACGGCGGCACCAGCGAGGGGGATTTTCACGAGGCGCTCAATTTCGCGGCCGTCTGGCGGGCCCCGGTCGTCTTCCTCGTGCAGAACAACGGCTTCGCGATCTCCGTGCCGCTGGCGAAGCAGACCGCGGCCCCGTCCCTGGCGCACAAGGCCGTGGGGTACGGGATGCCGGGCCGGCTGGTGGACGGCAATGACGCGGTGGCCGTGCACCAGGTCCTCGGCGAGGCGGTCGCACAGGCGCGGAGCGGTGGCGGTCCCACGCTGATCGAGGCGGTGACGTATCGCATGGACGCCCACACGAACGCCGACGACGCCACGCGCTACCGCACCGACAGCGAGGTGGAGGCGTGGCGCGCGCACGATCCGATCCAGCTCCTGGAAAGGGAGTTGACCGGGCGGGGTCTGCTCGACGACGCCGGGAGGGAAGAAGCGCGCGCGTCCGCCGAGCGGATGGCGGCGTCGCTGCGCGAGCGGATGAACGCCGATCCGGTGCTGGACCCCATGGATCTCTTCGCCCACGTCTACGCGGAGCGGACCACCCAACTGCGTGAGCAGGAGGCCCTGTTGCGCGCCGAGCGGGAAACCGAGCAGGACCAGCACCACGAGCGGCACGGCCAGGACACCCGTGACGGAGCGGAGGAGGGCCGATGACCACCGCAGCGGCGCCGGCCGGCGAGCGGACCGCGAAGGCCAGACCCGCCACGATGGCGCAGGCTCTCGGGCGGGCGCTGCGCGACTCGATGGCCGAGGATCCCGCGGTGCACGTCCTCGGTGAGGACGTCGGCACGCTCGGCGGGGTCTTCCGGATCACCGACGGCCTGGCGAAGGAGTTCGGCGAGGACCGTTGCACGGACACGCCGCTGGCCGAGGCGGGCATTCTCGGCACGGCCGTCGGCATGGCGATGTACGGGCTGCGGCCCGTGGTGGAGATGCAGTTCGACGCGTTCGCCTATCCGGCGTTCGAGCAACTCATCAGCCATGTCGCCAAGATGCGGAACCGGACGGGCGGTGCCATGCCGCTGCCGATCACGGTCCGGGTGCCCTACGGCGGCGGGATCGGCGGGGTCGAGCATCACAGTGATTCCTCGGAGGCGTACTACATGGCGACGCCCGGCCTCCATGTCGTCACCCCCGCCACGGTCGAGGACGCGTACGGGCTGCTGAGAGCGTCGATCGCGTCCGACGATCCGGTCGTCTTCATGGAGCCGAAGCGGCTCTACTGGTCGAAGGCGGACTGGTCGCCCGACGCGCCCGCGGCCGTCGAGCCGATCGGGCGGGCCGTCGTGCGCCGGCAGGGGCGCAGCGCGACGCTCATCACGTACGGCCCTTCGCTGCCGGTCTGCATGGAGGCCGCGGAAGCGGCGGTCGAGGAGGGCTGGGACCTCGAAGTCGTCGACCTGCGTTCGCTGGTGCCGTTCGACGACGAGACGGTCAGCGCCTCCGTACGGCGTACGGGACGCGCGGTCGTCGTCCACGAGTCCTCCGGGTTCGGCGGTCCGGGCGGTGAGATAGCGGCCCGGGTCACCGAGCGGTGTTTCCACCACCTGGAGGCGCCGGTGCTGCGGGTGGCCGGGTTCGACATCCCGTACCCGCCACCGATGCAGGAGCGGCACCATCTGCCGGGCGTGGACCGGGTGCTCGACGCGGTCGCCCGCCTGCAGTGGGAGGCGGAGAGCTGATGGCCCAGGTACTCGAATTCAGGTTGCCGGACCTCGGCGAGGGGCTCACGGAGGCGGAGATCGTGCGCTGGCTGGTGGAGGTCGGCGATGTCGTCGCCATCGACCAGCCGGTCGTCGAGGTCGAGACGGCCAAGGCGATGGTGGAGGTGCCGTGCCCGTATGGGGGCGTGGTGACGGCTCGTTTCGGTGAGGAGGGTGCGGAACTGCCGGTCGGGGCACCCCTGTTGACCGTGGCGGTGGGATCCGGGGAAGAAGCGGGGACCGAGGCGTCCGCCGGGTCCGGAAGGGCAGTGAAGGCTGAGGGATCCGTGGGGGGTGCGGGGTCTGCGGGATCTGGTGGGCTGTCGGGTGCGGGTGCGGGTGCGGGTGCGGGTGCGGGTGCCAGGGCTGGGGCTGGGGCTGAGGCCGGGTCCGGGTCCGGACCTGGTGAGGCGGAGTCGTCCGGCAACGTACTCGTCGGATACGGGACTGGCGCGCCCGTGGCTCGCCGTCGCCGTGTGCGTCCGGCAGCGGGGGCAGTGCCGGGCGTCGCGCGGGAGACAGCCGCGTCGGCCGGGGCCGCTCCGGTGGCGTCCTCCGCCGCCGTTCCCTATGTGGCGCAGGGGCCGGTGGCCGTTGTCTCGCCGCTGGTGAGGAAGCTGGCGCGACAGCACGGACTCGATCTGCGTCGGCTGGTGGGGTCCGGGCCTGATGGGCTGATTCTCCGGTCCGATGTCGAGTCCGCGATCAGAGCTTCGGCGGAGGCCCCGGAATCAGGTGCTGCCGCTGCCACTGGCGCCGCCGCGCAGTCGGCGGAGCCGGCTGGGGTATCGGCGCCGTCGGTGCGGCCCTCCTCGGGGGGCCGAGGGGCGGTTCCGGCTGCGGAGCGGATCCCGCTGCGGGGCGTACGGGGCGCGGTCGCCGACAAGCTGGCGCGCAGCCGCCGGGAGATTCCCGACGCCACGTGCTGGGTCGACGCGGATGCCACCGAGCTGATGGCGGCCAGGGCCGCGATGAACAGCGCGGGCGGCTCCGCGGCGGGGCCCAAGGTGTCGGTGCTGGCTCTGTTGGCGCGCATCTGTACCGCCGCGCTGGCTCGGTTCCCCGAACTCAATTCCACGGTGGATCCGGACGCGCGGGAAATAGTGCGGCTGCCGGAGGTCCACCTCGGGTTCGCGGCACAGACCGATCGTGGGCTGGTCGTCCCCGTCATACGGGACGCGCAGGCCCGGAACGTGGAGTCGATCGGGGCTGAGATAGGTCGGCTGACCGAGGCAGCGCGGGCAGGGAGGCTCACCCCGGCGGAGCTGACCGGGGGCACGTTCACGCTGAACAACTACGGAGTGTTCGGCGTCGACGGCTCGACTCCGATCATCAACCACCCGGAGGCGGCGATGCTCGGCGTCGGCCGGATCGTGCCCAAGCCGTGGGTGCACCGGGGCGAACTCGCCGTACGCCAGGTCGTCCAGCTCTCGCTGACCTTCGACCACCGGGTCTGCGACGGCGGTACGGCGGGCGGTTTCCTGCGTTACGTGGCCGACTGCGTGGAGCAACCGGCGGTTCTGCTGCGCACGGTGTAGCCGGACGGTCGGGGCACGGCCCCGGGATTCCGTCCTTCTCCGTACGCCTCGCCCCTTCCCTCCTCTCCCCGCCTGCCCGGCCCTCCCCGCCCCGCCTTGCCCCGCTTCATCCGTGTCCGCGTCAGCGTGTGCGCATGGACACGCGGCTCGGTGCGGGGCTGGGGTGAGGGGTGGGGAGGAGGGGAGCTCCGGGCGTGGGGAGGAGTGAGGAGGAGTGGGGCCGGGACGACCGGGAGGACCGGGAGGACCGCTGGCACGCCGTGGCCCGCATACTCGGATGCATGACCCCGTATGACGCCATCGTCCTTGCCGGAGGGGCCGCCGCACGACTCGACGGAGCGGACAAGCCCGGGATCCGGGTCGGTGGCCGCACGCTGCTCGACCGGGTGCTCGCGGCCTGTGCGGGTGCCTCGACCACCGTGGTGGTGGGCGGGCGCCGGCCCACGGCACGTGCGGTGACCTGGACACGTGAGGTCCCTCAGGGCGGCGGGCCGTTGGCCGCGCTGGACGCCGGAGTCCGGTGCACCGGAGCGGAACGGGTGCTCGTGCTCTCCGCCGACCTGCCGTTCGTTGCGCAGAGCACCGTCGCGGCGCTGTGGGACGCCGTCGGCGACGGGGAGCGGGAGGGGGCCCTGTGCACGGATGAGGAAGGGCGGGACCAGCCTCTCGTGGCTGTTTACCGGGCCGAGCCGCTGCGTCGTGAACTCGCCCTGATCGCCGTCGAGCACGGCGGTCTGTCCGGACTGCCGCTGCGGCTGCTGACCGATGAACTGGATCTTGCGCGGGTGTCGGCCGGCCCTCTCGCGTCCTTCGACTGCGACACCTGGGAGGACATTGCGCAGGCCCGAGCCCGCATCAGGGAGCATGGGACCGTGCTGGACGAATGGATCAAAGCAGTCAAGAACGAACTGGGCATCGAACTCGATGTGGACACCGATGTCCTGCTCGATCTTGCCCGTGATGCCGCCCACGGCGTCGCCCGGCCCGCAGCGCCGTTGACGACCTTCCTGGTCGGATACGCGGCGGCTAAGGCGAGCGGTGACGGCGACGGACCGGCAGCGGTGGCCGAGGCGGCTCGCAGGGCTGCCGAGCTGGCTCAGCGGTGGGCGGACGAGAACGAGAGCCGATGAAGGCCCCGGACGACGGGCCCGACCCGCTCCCGGGCCGAGGCCCGCGGCCGGGCCCGAGCCTGGGAACGGGAGCGAGTCCAGGAAGAGGAACGGAGCCGACTCCGGGACTGGGGCCGGGGCTTGGCCCGAGGCCGGGAACGGGGCCTGAGGCGCGCCCGGCTCCGAGCAGGGAGTCAGGTACGGGTGCGGGTCCGGGTATGACTTCAGGGCTGGGTACGGGTGCAGGTCCGGGGGTGACTTCAGGGCTGGGTACGGGTGCAGGTCCGGGTGTGACTTCAGGGCTGGGTACGGGTGCAGGTCCGGGTGTGACTTCAGGGTCGGGTACGGGTGCAGGTCCGGGGGTGACTTCAGAGTCAGGTACGAGTGCGGGTCCGGGTGTGACTTCAGGGCTGGGTACGAGTGCGGGTCCGGGTGTGACTTCAGGGCTGGGTACGGGTGCAGGTCCGGGCGTGACTTCAGGGTCGGGTACGAGTGCGGGTCCGGGCGTGACTTCAGAGTCGGGTACGAGTGCGGAGGATGTGCGGGCCGCCGAGGAGGACCTGGCCGTCGAGCAGGCCCTCGCCCTGGTCAGGAGTCAGTCGTCGGGTGAGCCCGGCTCGGCCGGTCGGCGCTCCTCGCTGGACCAGAGCCCCGACGCTTGTCGGACCGTCTCCGCCGGGCAAGGGCGTGCGGCCGGTCGGCCCGGCCCCGCGTCGGAGCACGTGGACGCGGTCCGGTCCTCGACCTCGGCCTCAGCCACGGATCAGCGTGCCGACCGGATCTCGGACCCGGACCAGCGTGCCGACCAGCCCCATGGGGGGAATCGGCGCGGGCGGAGCACCTCTTGGCGGGAGGCGCGCGCCCTCGCCGCCCGGTCGGGCCGCAGCGCTCCCGTGCGTGTCCGGAGCCTTCCCCTCGACCAGGCACTCGGGCACGTACTCGCCGAACCGCTCGTGGCACTCACCGATCTGCCGCCCTTCGACACCTCCGCCATGGACGGCTGGGTCGTCAGCGGGCCGGGGCCGTGGACCGTCCGCGAGGCGGCGGAGTGCGGGGAAGACCTCGAAGGAGCCGGGGAAGCGGGGACGGCTGCAAGTCCGGCCTCGGGTCCGGGTCCAGCCCCGGGCGCGAAATCCCGCCCGGGGCGGGATCGGGGGATCCTCGCCGGTCACCGTGCTCCCGCCAGGCTCCCTGACGGGGACGCCGTACGTATCGCCACCGGAGCGCGTATCCCGCGGGACGCCAACGCCGTGATCCGCAGCGAACACGGCCGTGTCGACGAGGCCAAGGGACTGCTTCACGCTCCGTACCGGGTGCACCCCGGACAGGACATCAGGCCCCGCGGTCAGGAGTGCCGCTCCGGCGATCTGCTCCTGCCCGCAGGGGCCGTGGTGACCCCCGCCGTCCTCGGACTGGCGGCCGCCGCGGGATACGACGGACTGGCCACCGTTCCGCGTCCCCGCGTCGATGTCCTCGTCCTCGGCGACGAACTGCTGACCAGTGGTCTGCCACACGGCGGACTGATCCGGGACGCGCTCGGACCGATGATCGGTCCCTGGCTGCGAGCGCTGGGAGCCGTCGTCTCCGCCCCTCAGCGTCTCGGCGACGACGCGGCGGCCCTTCGGCGCGCTCTCATCTCCTCCGGCGCCGATCTGATCGTCACCACAGGCGGCACGGCCGCGGGCCCTGTCGACCACCTCCATCCGGTGCTCTCCGAGCTCGGGGCCGAGCTGCTGGTCGACGGGGTCGCCGTCCGTCCGGGTCACCCGATGCTGCTGGCCCGGCTCAAGGCAGCCGGACCCAAGGCAGCCAAACCCAAGGCAGCCGGATCCGGGGGAACCGGATCCGGGGGAACCGGATCCGGGGCAGAAGGGCTCAAGGGGCCGGAGCGGCTGGATACCGGACCGTACGTCGTCGGTCTGCCCGGCAATCCGCTGGCCGCCGTGTCCGGTCTCCTCACGCTCGCCGAGCCGCTGCTCCATGGTCTGGCCGGCCATGTTCCGTACGAGCCGTACTGGGCTGTCGTGCGCGACGAGATGCCCGGGCACCCGCACGACACCCGGCTGGTGCCCGTCGTGCACCGTGTGTCGGCTCCCCGGCACGAGACCGGCGGCCGGGGAACCCGTAGCCGGGGAGTCGACCGCCCGGTCGGTGGTGCGGGAACCGGAGGCGTTGCCGAGTTCGTTGCACCACTGCGTTACGACGGTCCGGCGATGCTTCGGGGGGTCGCTGCGGCGGACGGGCTGGCCGTTGTGCCGCCGGGCGGGGTACGGTCCGGCACCGAGGTGGAGATCCTCGAACTACCGTGGGCGTCGGCGACGCCGTGGACGGAAGGGTGTTTCACGTGAAACTTCCCGGCCACGATGCGATGGCCAGGCGCGCTGACGAGCATGTCGTCCCCACGAGGGTGCAGCTACCGCGCAGGGTCGTCGATCGTCCGGCCCGGCAGGTGGCCAAACGGTTGTTGATGGCGCTGCTGGTGCTGGCCATCACTGTGGTGATCGTCTATGTGGACCGTGACGGATACCACGACGGCGCCGATGACAAGGTGGACCTGCTGGATGCGGTGTATTACACGACGGTCAGCCTCTCCACCACCGGATACGGCGACATCACTCCGTACAGCGACAGCGCCCGGCTCGCCAATGTGTTGCTCGTGACGCCGCTGCGGGTGCTCTTTCTGATCATCCTGGTCGGCACCACCCTTGAGGTCCTCACCGAACGGACCCGGGAGGACTTCCGGCTGAAGCGTTGGAGAACCAACTTGCGTGACCACACCATCGTCGTCGGTTTCGGCACGAAGGGCCGTTCGGCCATCCAGACCCTGCGTGCCTCCGGCCTGAGGAACGACCAGATCGTCGTCGTCGACCCGGCGAGCAAGGTGATAGAGATCGCCAATGCAGAGGGATTCGTGGGGGTGGTCGGCGACGCGACGCGCAGCGAAGTGCTGCTGCGGGCGGAGCTCCAGAAGGCACGTCAGATCGTCGTCGCCACGCAGCGCGACGACACGGCGGTGCTGGTGACGTTGACTGCACGGCAGCTCAACCGGGGAGCGAAAATCGTCGCAGCGGTGCGCGAGGAGGAGAATGCCCCGTTGTTGCGGCAGTCCGGTGCCGATGCCGTGATCACCAGCGCCAGTGCGGCCGGACGACTGCTCGGGCTCTCCGTCCTCAGCCCCAGTGCGGGCACGGTGATGGAGGACCTCATCCAGCAGGGCAGCGGTCTGGACCTCGTCGAACGGCCGGTGATAAAGGCCGAGGTGGGCAAGACTGTCCGGGAGACGGACGATCTCGTGGTCAGCGTGCTGCGCGGGCACCGGCTGCTTGCGTACGACGACCCGGCGGCGAGCCCCTTGCAGTTGACGGACCGCCTGATCACCATCGTGCGCGCCGCCAACGAACAGTCGCTCGGCAACCCGACGCCCGGCGGCCCGCGCCCGTAGTCGGCGCACGCACGCACCGTATTTTGCCCTCCCGCGAGGCGGTCTGTCCGGAGTCCCGTGAGGGGGTGTTGTCCGGGCCGTGAGATGGTGCCCCTGTCCACGTGAGCAGGTCGTCCGGGCGCGTGACGGGGTTGATCGGCTCGCGTCAAGACCGCCCGGCCCGGGGCACGGAGTAGCCTCGCGGCCATGTATGCGATCACGATCCCCGAACCCGGTGGCCCCGAGGCGCTCGTATGGGCCGAGGTGCCCGATCCGGTGGTCGGCGAGGGCGAGGTCCTCGTCGATGTCGTGTCCAGCGCGGTCAATCGCGCGGACGTGCTGCAGCGGCAGGGGTTCTACAACCCGCCACCCGGGGCGTCACCGTACCCGGGCCTGGAGTGCGCGGGCCGTGTCTCGGCGGTCGGGCCCGGCGTCAGCGGCTGGTCGGTCGGCGACGAGGTGTGCGCGCTGCTCGCGGGCGGCGGTTACGCGGAGAAGGTCGCCGTGCCCGCCGGACAACTGCTGCCGGTGCCGGACGGAGTCGACCTGGTGACGGCCGCCGCGCTGCCCGAGGTGACGGCCACGGTCTGGTCGAACGTGTTCATGGTGGCCCATCTGCGCCCCGGCGAGACCTTGTTGGTGCACGGCGGGTCCAGCGGCATCGGAACGATGGCGATCCAGCTCGCCAAGGCGGTGGGCGCGCGGGTCGCGGTGACCGCGGGCGGGCCGGAGAAGCTGGCGCGCTGCGCGGAGCTCGGGGCCGACATCCTGATCGACTACCGGGAGCAGGACTTCGTCCAGGAACTGCGCCGGGCGACGGACGGGGCGGGCGCGGACGTCATCCTCGACATCGTCGGCGCGAAGTACCTGGACCGGAACGTGAAGGCGCTCGCCGTCAACGGCCGACTGACCATCATCGGTCTCCAGGGCGGCGTGAAGGGCGACCTGAACCTGAACGCCCTGCTGCGCAAGCGAGCTGCCATCACCGCGACCTCGCTGCGAGGCCGTCCGCTCGCCGAGAAGGCGGCGATCGTCGCCGCCGTACGCGAGCACGTCTGGCCGTTGATCGCCGGTGGGATCGTCCGGCCGGTCGTGGACCGCTCGCTGCCGATGCCGGACGCCGCCGAGGCCCACCGGGTGCTGGAGTCCAGCGCCCACATCGGGAAGGTGCTGCTGCGGAACCCGGCGGCCTGACGTCCCCCCGCCCCGCATGGTTCACGGCCACCCGCCTGGCTCACGGCTTCCCGCCCCGCATGGTTCACGGCATCCGTGCCGCGCATGGCTGACGGCGGCCCGGAACGCCTGACCGGCGACCGGGCTCTGCGGGTCTGACGGTGCTCTGCGGTCTGACGGCGCTCTGCGGTCTGACGGCGCTCTGCGCGGCACGTGTGCGCAGAGCGCCGGGTCTGACGCGTCCCCGCTCGCGTCGGACGCGTGCACGCGTGTGCGTACACGAAGAGGCCCGGCGCGCCGGTCGTCGACCTTGTGCGTCGGGCCTTGTGCTTCGTGTGATCGTTGTGGTGCGTGCGTGCGTCGTGTGAGCGAGCGGCGCGGACCGGACGATCGGCCTACGGGCCTCCGGCCACGGAGCACCGACCACGGTTACGGGCTTGCGGGCATACGGGCCAGAGGCTCACGGGCTCACGGGCTAGAGATACGGCCCGGTCCGGATGGCTCCGCTCTGTTCGACGCCGTCCTGCTCCTCGTGCCCGCCACCCGACGGAAGTGCGCGGCGCATCTGCTCCAGCTGGGCCCGCGCCGCCATCTGCTGGGCGAACAACGCGGTCTGGATGCCGTGGAACAGGCCCTCCAGCCAGCCCACCAACTGGGCCTGCGCGATCCGGAGTTCCGCCTCGGACGGCACCGAGTCCTCGGTGAACGGCAGGGAGAGCCGCTCCAGCTCCTCCACCAGTTCCGGTGCGAGACCGTCCTCCAGCTCCTTCACGGAACCGGCGTGGATCTCCTTGAGCCTGACCCGGCTCGCCTCGTCGAGAGGAGCCGCCCTGACCTCTTCCAGGAGCTGCTTGATCATGCTGCCGATGCGCATGACCTTCGCGGGCTGTTCGACCATCTCCGTCACCGGGACCTCACGCGACTCGTCGTCAGTACCACCGCCGCCGATCGCCATGCCGTCCTGCCCCACCACGAGGACTTGGGGGTGCTCCTGCGACCGTTCATTCCTCGGCATCTCCATGGCGTCATTGTCTCCCACACCCGCCGTGCCACACGGTGGTGCCCCCGCAAACGGTTGATCCACCGTCTGCGAGGGCACCGGACCGACCGCTAGGGCCGGGGCGTGCCGCTCGGGCCCGACCGGTTCGCCGGCCCTGACCGCGCCTCCCGGCCCTGTCGTCAGCCGGCCCGCCGGGCCAGAGTCTGACGCGACCGGGTGATCGCCGCCGCGAGCGCCCCGGCGAGCAGCGGAACGCCCACGACCAGCACGGCGAGCGTGCCCCAGGGCAGCACGATCGGCGTGTACGCCGACTCCATCGGCTCGCTCCGCATCGCCGCCAGTGCCTCGCGCAGGTCGACGAGGCGCAGCGCCACCGCGGGCACCAGGCCCGTGATCGTGCCCAGGACCACACCCGTGAGTGCCACCACCAGGCACTGGAAGCCGGTCAGTGTCCGCCGCACGCCCGGGGGCGCGCCGACCGCGCTCAGCGTGGTCAGGTCCGCCTCCGCGTCCGCCTTCGCGAGGCCGGTCGTGATCGCGGCCGCGCCCAGCGTCACTACTCCGGCGAACAGCGTCAGGATCAACAACATGATCGTGTCCTCTTGCTGGTCGGGGCCGGAATCGGCCAGGACCCAGAGGCCGCCACCGGCCTGTTCGAGCGCCGCGTCGACCCGCTGGTGCTCGGCGCTCGTCGGCGGCTGCGAGACGGCGTACACGCTGCCGACCGGTTCGGTGTGCAGACCGAGCTGGTCCGCGGTCTTCTGCGGGAGGATCAGACGGACGCCGGGGGTCGCCGCGTACTTCGCCGGAGCCACGTACACCTTCAGCCGGTCCGTGGTGGTCCGTGCCTTGCCCGGGTGCAGCTTCCGGTTCTCCTTGTCGCGGTCGTTGTACGTGTGGACCGAGGTGAGGGTGATCTCACCGCCCTTGGCGTACGCCGGGTTGAGCAGCACCGGTGTGCCCGCGGCCAGGGCATCGGCGGCCGCGGGGTCGTCGAGCTTCACGTACGTGCTGAGCATGTTCGCGTCGGCCACGACAATCTGGTTCTCGTCGGTGGGGAATGCGTGCACGAGCATGTGCTCGCCCAGGCAGGCCGGGGTGTTCATCAGCTTCTTGTGCTCGTCCGCGGAGAGCCGTGCGGCGAGTTCCTGGGCGCCCTTGCCCTTGAGCGGGCAGGAGTGGCCCTTGCCGGTGGGCTTGACCAGTCGCAGGGTGCCGCAGCCGTTCTCCTCCTCGTAGTAGACGTTGCAGTCGCTGCCGGCCCAGACCCGCTTGAAGTCGGCGTGCCCGCCGCTGACGGGCATGTTCCGCTCGACGGCGGCGCGGGCCAGCGGCAGCCGTTCGGCCGATCCGTCACCGTTCGACATGACGGCGATGGTCCCCTGGGCGAGCGAGGGGGTGTACTCGTACTCGTACTCGGCGATCTTGCTGGACATGTAGGTGGCGATCGCCACCGATCCGGCCACGGCCGCCATTACCGCGGCGACCGCCGGGGCGGTGCGGCCTCGGTTGCGGGCCGCGTCGCGCAGCGCCATGCGGGGCGAGAGCGGCAGCTTGCGGCCGAGCCGCCCGAGGAGGCCGACCATCACCGGGATGCAGCCGAGCATTCCCAGTTCGGCGATGACCGAGCCGACGGCGACCAAGGACGCGTCCCCGCTGGTGGCGCCGTACACGGCGGCGGCGCAGCCGAGCGCCAGCACGCAGGCACCCACGACGGGCAGCACCCGGGAGGAGCGCCGCACGCCGCGGCGGCCGGTGAGCGACTCCAGAACGGACTGCCGACTCGCAACGATGGCCGGGGCGAACGCCGCCAGGAGGCCGGTGACCAGGCCGATCGCGGCGATGAGGAGCAGCTCCGTCGGCCGCATGACGAGGGAGCCGAAGCGGTGTCCGGCCCAGTTCTCGAGCATGGGCCGGAACGCCACGGTGAGCCCGATGCCGAGCACCACACCGGTCACGGCGCCGACACCGCCGAGTACCAGACCGCCGCCGAGCACCACGGCCCGGACGTGCCTCCGGTCCCCGCCGCAGGTGCCCAGCAGGCCGAGCTGGCGGCGGGAGCGGCGCGCGCCGACCGCGAAGGCGGGCCCGGCGAGCAGCACGATCTCCAGGACCGTCATGGAGACCACGGTGAGGAGGGAGGCACTCCATTCGACGGAGCTGCCCAAGTTGGGACGCTCCATTTTCTTGAGCAGCGGGACCTCGGAGTCCGGCGGCGGGTCGAGGACGACCTGGCGGGAGGTGACGAGGACGCCCGACTTGTTGGCCTTCATGACGTCAGGCCAGGTCACTCCCACCCCGTCGGGGCCCGTGACCAGCCATTCCTTGGGGGTGGTGTTCGGCGGCAGCACCTTCTTGTCGTGGTCGGCCTTTGCCTTCCACGGGGCGATGACCGTTCCCGGGTCGGCGAACAGGGCCTTGCTGTTCAGGTCGCCCGGCTGCTCGATCACCCCGGTGATCGTGAACTTCGCGCCGTAGTTGCGCACGGTGGTCGTCGAGCCGACGCTCAGGCCGGTCTCCTCGAGGAACAGCTCGGTGGCGGCCATCTCCCCCGCGCCGTGCGGGTAGGAGCCGCGCACGAGGTCGGTCTTGCCCCGCGCCATCCCGTCCGAGGTGCGGAACTCGTAGATGTCCGTGTTGGCGATGCCGTACTCGGTGGTGACGCTCGCCGGTACGGACTGGATGCTGAGCGCGCGCGAGCCCTTGGGGAACGTGGTCGTGACATCGACCGGGGCAGGGGGCTCGGCGGACGCCGGGGTGTCCGAGTCGGCCGGCTGGTACATCTCCCCGTCGGGCATCTGCGCCAGCGGGCCCATCTGCTGGTCGACGAAGAGGGCGTCCGCCGACCCCATCTGGCTGGTCAGTTTCTCGGCGGTGGTCTGCGTCATGCTGCGGTACGTCACGTCGAGGGCCGTGACGCCCAGCACCGGCACCGCGATCATCGCGACCACCAGCGCGCTGCGGCCCTTGGCACGCATCGCGTCGCGGCCGGCTATGCGGAGGGCGGCGCGCCAGCCCGTGAACACGCTCACTTGGCGCCCTCGCCGGTCAGCAGCGCGTCGGCCCCGACGGTGAGCGACTGGTCGACGACTGAGCCGTCCCGCAGGAAGACGACCCGGTCCGCCCAGGCCGCGAACCGTGGTTCGTGCGTCACCATCACGGCCGCGGCCCCCCGGTCGCAGCGGCTGCGCAGCAGGGCCAGCACGCTCTCGCCGGTCTCGGAGTCCAGTGCCCCGGTCGGTTCGTCGGCGAGTACGAGGCGCCGGTCGCCCACCAGGGCGCGGGCGATCGCCACACGCTGCTGCTGACCGCCGGACATCTCGTCGGGGAACCGGTCGGCGACCTGGAGGAGGTTCATCTCCTCCAGCGCCGCGCGTGCTTCCTTGCGGGCCTTGCGCACGGAGACCCCGTCGAGTTCGCGTGGCAGGGCGATGTTCTCGGCAGCGGTGAGTGCCGGGATCAGGTTGTAGTCCTGGAAGACGTAGCCGACGCTGCGGCGGCGCAGGGCGGCGATCCCCTTGCGGCCGAGACCGGATATGTCCTGTCCCTCGATGATCACCTGGCCGCTGGTCGCGGTGTCGAGCCCGCCGGCGATGGTCAGCAGGGTGGACTTGCCGGAACCCGACGGGCCCATCACCGCGACGAGTTCACCCGCGTACACGGACAGGTCGATGCCGCGCAGGGCGTGCACCTCGGCGACGCCGCTGCCGTGGGTGCGGGTGAGGGCCCGCAGTTCGAGCACGGGTGCGCCGCCCGGTGCCGGGGAGCCCGGTGGGACGGCGGCCGTGTATCCGGAGCGGGACGGGGTGTGTGAGGACATGGTGGTGGTTCCCCCTGTGACGGTTCTGTGGTGCGGCGCCGGACGCCGAGGCGGTCCGTTCGCCGGTGAGGGTGTGTGGGTGTGTGCGCGGGGCCGCCCGGTGGCGGGCTGCGCGCCGGGATGGCGGTCAGTGGCCTCCGCGGGCTGCGCCGGGATGGCTTTCAGCGGCGTTCTCGTGGACTTTGCGGCCCAGTGTTCCCCGGTCGGTCCGGGGGTTCCCCGGGTGTCTCCGGTCGGTCCCGGTCGGCTCCGGGTGTTCCCCGGTTGGTCCCGGGTGTCCCCGGTCGGTCCCAGCGGGCCTCGGCGATCCCGGGGGTGCCGGGTGGCCGGGGCGGCGCGGCCGGGCAGCTGTGCGGCCCGGCCGGTGGTGCGCTCAGGCCCGCTCGCGCGAGCGGCCGACGCGGGCGGGTGTACGGGCCAGGGCGCGCCCCGGGCCGCGGCCCGGGGCGCGCGGCTGGGGCTCCGGTTCGGTGGCGGCGGCCTCGGAGAGACGGACCAGCCGCGACTCGCAGTGGTCCAGCCAACGCGCCTCGGCCTCCGCCTGGAAGATCAGCTGTTCCAGCACGAGCAGCCAGGCGACCTCGTCGCGGTTGGCCGGGACGTCGGCGAGCGCCTGCGCCTTGAGACGGGTGTAGTCCTGCATCGCCTTGACGGTGTGGTGGCGCTGGGACTGGATGACGGCCCGGATGTCCACGCCCGGCGCACCGACCGCCATGGCGAGCTTGATGGCCAGCTCGTCACGCGGCGGACTGCTGCGGTCGACGGGCGTCTCGAACCAGTTCCGCAGCTCGGTACGGCCTTCGTCGGTGATCGCGTAGAGGGCGTGCCCCTGGTCGTCCTCGTCGTCCTGGACGACCAGGCCGTCGCGTTCCAGCCGGCTCAGCGTCGTGTACACCTGGCCGACGTTGAGCGGCCAGGTGGAGCCGGTGCGCGACTCGAATTCGGAACGGAGCTGGGAACCGTATCTGGGGCCCCGCTCCAACAGGGCCAAGAGCCCGTGACGGATCGACATACTGAGTATGTATACCGAGTATGTTCATGGGTGCAAGTCGTCTGTGGTGAGCAAGTCCCCTGGTGAGAGGCGGGTGGAGGAGGCGCGGGGCGGGATGGGGCGGAGAGCGGAGCAGGGGTGGACCTGGGGTGGAACAGTGGCCGGGGCTTGGGGTGAGCAGAGGCTGCGATGGCCGTTCCACGCGTGGAGGTGACCGGTTTCATAGGGCGGAAGAGGTCAGTTCGGGTGTCGGAAGCGGAGGGCCAGGAAGCCCAGGCCCAGCCCTATCAGCGCGATTCCCGCTCCCATCGAGACCCGCCGGACCTGTCGTGCGGAGGGACCGTCGAGGGCCTGCGAGGTGCTCCGGCCGGCTCCGTGGGACGTGCTCGGCACCTGCTTCCCGTCGGACATCGCCGGCGCCGGATCGATGGCCGCGGGGCGCGCGTCGGGCTCGGTGAGTCCGTCGAGCGATTCGTCCGCCTGCGTGGAATCCTCTGCGGGGTCCGGTGCGGTTTCCTGCGAGAACCCCTGCGGTGAGAGCGCTCGGCCGGGCCGGCGCCGCCCCTCTGCGGCCTCGCGCCCGGCGAGTGTGGGCTGCGCTTCCGGATCCGTCGATGAGGCGTCGACGGAGGGGGCGGAAGGTGTGGGGCCGGGGGAATCCGAGGCAGCCGGGCGGGCCGGGGACGCGCCGGCGTCCGGGGACGTCGTGGCGCCCGCGGGAGCGGGGGCGACGGGGTCCGGGGACGCGGACGGAAGGGGCGCGGAGGGGGAGGAGAGGGCGGAGAGGGACATGGGCGGGGCCGGGCGCGACGGGGGCGGTCCGGACCCCGGGGGGGCCGGGGCGGACGGGCTGTGGCCGGGGGGCGCATCTGCAGGGAGGGCGGACGGTTCGGCCGAAGAGGTGAGGTCCCTCGCCGACGGTTCGGCGCCGGGGGCGGGTGACGGGCGGGTGAGGGGCGCGGACATCGCGACCGTCGCCGTCGTCACCGGGGCGTCGGCCGTACCCGGTATGTCGCCGGTCGGGCGTCGGCCCGCGTGCACCTCACCGGACGTGGCCCCCAGTGCCGCGCCCGCCGAGAGTATGAGGCAGGCCACGCACCTCGTGGATCGGGAAGGCAGAAGTCCTTGAGCCATGAGGTCAGAGTCACACGCGGTGATATGTCCGGCATCTCGGATGCCTCGCACTCGATGTCGCGGATGTCTCGGACGTAGACGCCGCGACGTCCTGGACGCAGACGCCGCGCAGTCAAGGATGTGACGGACCTGCGGAGCGGTGCTTGTCCACACAAGCGCTGCATACGGAACGTCGTCACAAGGACCTCATCCGCAGCCACTCGGCGGGAAGCCGCGCCCGGACTTCACCCGCAGCCGCGCCCGGCAGCCGCCCGCCGTCGGGCAGCCGGACCGGCGTGCCGCCGCCCCCGGCCACCGGGGAGCCGGACCCGCTCAGGCCGGGTCGCCCGTCGCGACGCGCAGCTCGAACTTGGCGCCCACCTTGTCCACGGCGGTTCCGGCGGAGGGGAACTGGTCGATGATCTGGTCCTCGGCGTACGTGTTCCCCGGCACCTCGACCTTCTTGACGACCCAGCCGGCCGCGGCCGCGCATGCCTTGGCGGAGAGGAAGTCCTTGTAGAGGAACTTCGGCGCGTCGACCTTCGCCGGGTCGTCGGTGCTCTCCAGGGCGTCCGTGCAGTCCTCGGTCCTCATCGTCCGGTTCCGCTCCGGGGGCCTGTGCTCGCCCGTCGCGGCCGGGGTCTCGTCGGCCTTGGTGTCCCGGCCCGTGTCCGAGTCGTTCGGCGAGAGGAGCTCGAACAGCCCGCTTATCGCGATCAGCGCGACCACGATCGCGCCGACGACAACCAGGACGCTCCGCTTCGAGCCGCCCCTGCCCCCGCCTCCGGCCGAGCCGGGCTGCGTCTGCGGTCCGACCGCGTACGGCGGCGGGGTCTGCTGCATCGGCGGTGCCGTCGGCACCGATGACATCGCCGCCTGGTTCTGATACGCCTGAGGCGACTGCGGGTAGCCGTACGACGGCCCGGGCGCGGGTGCCGGGGCCGCCGGACCGTACGGGCCCGGCTGGGCGCCCTGCTGGTACGGACCCTGCTGGTACGGACCCGGCTGGTACGGCGTCTGGACGTTCTGCGGCGCCGGGACGGCCTGGTCGACCGGCGGGAAGACCGTCGAGCCGACGCCCGAGCCGCTGTTCACCGGCCCGCCGCCCGCGACGATCACCGGGGCGCCCTGCTGCCCGCCCGCGCTCAGCACGCGCGCGATCTCGTCCTGCATCGCCGCCGCGCTCGGGAAGCGCTCGTTGGGGTTCTTCTTCAGCGCGCGGGCCACGAGCGCGTCCATCGCCGGGGTGATCGCGCGGTTGATGGTGGAGGGCGCGACCGCCTCCTCCTGGACGTGCGCGTACGCGATGGCGAGCGGCGAGTCCGCGTCGAACGGGAGGCGGCCGGTCAGCAGCTGGAACAGCATGATGCCGACCGAGTACAGGTCGGAGCGCGCGTCGACCCCGCGGCCCAGGGCCTGCTCGGGGGAGAGGTACTGCGGGGTGCCGACGACCATGCCGGTCTGGGTCATCGACGTGACGCCCGACTGCATGGCGCGGGCGATGCCGAAGTCCATGACCTTCACGACGCCGCGCTTGGTCATCATCACGTTGCCCGGCTTGATGTCGCGGTGGACCAGCCCCATCTCGTGGCTGGTGTCCAGCGCGGCCAGCACGTCGGACGCCACCTTGAGCGCCTTGCCGGCGGGCATCGCCCCGTACTTCTGGATGTCCGCGTGGAGCACGGAGCCGAGCGGCTGCCCCTCCACGTACTCCATGACGATGTACGGCATCAGCGCGCCGCCGAGCTCGTCCTCGCCGGTGTCGAAGACCGAGACGATGTTGGTGTGCTGCAGTTTGGCAACAGCCTGCGCCTCGCGGCGGAACCGTTCGCGGAACGACTGCTCGCGGCCCAGCTCCGTGTGGAGCGTCTTGATCGCGACCTGCCGGTCCAGCGCGGTGTCGTACGCCAGGTACACGGACGCCATTCCGCCCTCGCCGAGCAGGTCCCGGAGCTGGTAGCGGCCACCGGCGACCGAGACGCCCGCATAGCGGCCCTGCGCGCCCCGCGCGCCGTGTGCGCCGTGTGCGCCGTCCTGGCTCATGTCTTGCTTCCCCCTCGGCGCGCGACTCACGCGGTGATCCCTATTACGCGCCAAGTCTGCCCCAGGGGTACGAGACGTCAAGCCGCGTGCTCTTTCCGTGACCCTCCGCACAAGAAGCGTTCCGGAAGCGTCACAGGAACCGCATGGAATCCGCGCGGACCCCCCACCGTCCCGTTCGCCGACCGGTCGCGCTCGGGAACGGTGTGTCCGCCAAAGGCTGTAGCGTGACGTGGCAATGCAGCTAGTGCCCCTCACGGCACTACACCGTGAGAATCCGCGGACGCGCGGACAGATACGACGGCGAGGACTGATGGCACCCGATTCCGAAGCAAACGGCGGCGGAGTCTCGGATGGCACCGACTCCTGGGGCATCGGCGGCGTCGTCGGTGACGGGCGCTACCGGATGACCCACCGCCTCGGCCGGGGCGGCATGGCAGAGGTCTTCGCGGCCGAGGACGTCAGGCTGGGACGCACGGTCGCGGTGAAGCTCCTGCGTTCCGATCTCGCCGAGGACCCGGTTTCCAAGGCTCGGTTCACGCGCGAGGCGCAGTCGGTGGCCGGTCTCAACCACCACGCGATCGTCGCCGTGTACGACTCCGGCGAGGACGTCGTGGGCGGCCAGACGGTCCCCTACATCGTGATGGAGCTCGTCGAGGGCCGCACCATCCGCGATCTGCTGCTCAGCGCCGAGGCCCCGCCGCCCGAGCAGGCGTTGATCATCGTCTCGGGGGTGCTGGAGGCGCTCGCCTACTCGCACCAGCACGGCATCGTGCACCGCGACATCAAGCCCGCCAACGTGATCATCACGAACGCGGGCGCGGTCAAGGTCATGGACTTCGGTATCGCCCGCGCGCTGCACGGCGCTCAGTCGACGATGACGCAGACCGGCATGGTCATGGGCACGCCCCAGTACCTCTCCCCGGAGCAGGCGCTGGGCAAGGCCGTCGACCACCGCTCCGACCTCTACGCGACCGGCTGCCTGCTGTACGAACTCCTCGCGCTGCGGCCCCCGTTCACGGGCGAGACCCCGCTGTCCGTCGTGTACCAGCATGTGCAGGACATGCCGGTCCCGCCGTCGCAGGTGCTGGACGCCGCCCCGCCGGAGCTGGACGGGCTGGTCATGCGCTCGCTGGCGAAGGACCCGGACGACCGGTTCCAGAGCGCCGAGGAGATGCGCGGACTCATCCAGTACAGCCTGCAGATGCTCCAGACGCAGGGCGGGCACACCGGTATGTGGAACACCGGCCCGGCCACGATGTTCGAGGGCGGGCACACTCCGCCCATGGGCGTCACCGGCGGCACGATGGCGATGAACCACCCCCGCCACGGCGAGACCTCGCAGGGGCCGATCCTGCCGCCGATGAACCCGGACGACGGCGGCTACGAGGGCGGGCACCAGGGCGGTGGCGGGCGCGGCAAGCTGTGGCTTTTCGTCGTGTTCGCGCTGATCGCCATCGGTGCGGGAGTGGCCCTCGCGGTCAGTGCCGCGAGCAACGGCGACGACCAGCGAAAGAAGCAGCCGCTCCCGGCCTCCAGCTCGACGTCCTCGCCGAAGAGTTCGCAGAAGCCGAAGGAGGAGGAGACGGAGCAGAACCAGAAGCCGGAGAACTCCAGCGGCGGCCAGCAGGGCACATGGCCCCGCCAGCCCTACTCCCCGCCGCCCCGGTCGAGCGAGCCGGACGACCCGTCCTCCGGCGAGCCGTCGACCCCGGCGACGGGCGGCAACACCGACTCCGGTACGGGGGCGGCGGACGGTGGTACGGGGACCACGGACGGCAGCACCGCGGGCGACGACGGTGGTACCGGCAGCACGGACGGCAGCACCGCGGGCGACGACGGTGGTACGGGGACCACGGACGGCAGCACCGCGGGCGGCGACGGCGGTACCGGCAGCACGGCCGGGCCGGGCGGAAACGCCTCCGGTCCCCTGGGGGCCTCGACGGGTACCGGTCAGTGACCGTCCGGGCCGCCCCGGGTCGATGACCTCCCGGCCCGGGGCGGCCCCGCGTAAGCCCAGAGACGCTCAGCGCGAGCCCGGAGTGGCCCAACATGGGCCCGGGGCGGCTCCGCAGGAGGCCGCCGGACTTCACGGGGGATGCGCGGCCTCACCGTGAGCGGTCCGCCGAGGTCACCCCATGAACGCCTCGCCCACCGCCTCGTACTCGCGCGTCCACCAGACCACCAGGGCCGACACCGCCGGAAACTGCGGGTCGGCCCTCCGGTCGTGCAGGCAGTACCGCCAGCGCAGCATCCAGAAGTCGTTGAGCCGCTCCCACCACACCCGGTGCACCGCCGCGGCCAGCTCGGCCGCCCCCGCCCCGGCCGCCCGCCGATAGGCCCCCGCGTACGCCCGTACCTTCGTCAGCTCCAGCTCACCACCCGGCCGCACGAAGAAGATCGCCGCCGCCCGCACCGCCTCCTCCGCGCGGGGCTGGACGCCCAGCCGGTCCCAGTCGAGGATCGCGACCGGGTCCGTGCCCCGGTAGAGGACGTTCAGCGGGTGGAAGTCGCCGTGCACCCAGCCGGTGGCCGGGACGTCGGGGGCGGGCGGCCGTCGGTCCGCGTACCGTTCCAGCAGGGCGCGCCGTTCCAGCAGGCGGTGCTCGGCCAGTTCGTCGAAGCAGTCGCGGCGCCGCCGCCCGCGCGCCGCGGCCAGCAACTCGTCGATCAGCGCGAAGGTGTCGACGGGGTCCGGGCTCGGGTGTCCGCCGGACCGCCCGGCAGGCTCCGCGGCCGCGCCCATGACCTGCTTCAGTCCGGTGTGCACGGTCCCGAGCAGGGCGCCGAGCCGCCGCGACTCGGCACGGGTCAGCTGGTCACCGGTCCGGTGCAGCCCGTCGACCCAGGGGTGGAGGGCGTAGCACCGGCCGCCGATCTCCGTGACCGTGTCGCCCTCGACGTCCTCGACGGGCGGGGCGACCGGCAGACCGAGCGACTGGAGGCGCTGGGTGGCGCGGTGCTGGCGGACGATCGTGGCGCGGTCGCCGGTGGAGGTGTCGAGGTGGTGCTTGAGGAAGTAGGAGCCGCGCGTGGTCGAGACGTGGTAGCCGTGGTTGAGCAGACCCTGTGTGACGGGCTTGCAGGCGAGTGGCGCACCGGCGTCCGGGTAGCGGCGCAGTACCTCTTCGACCGGCGGCACGGGCGGGCGCGGCCCGGCGGGGCGGCTCGGGGCGGGCCGGTCCGTCCCGCTCGCACGGTTCGCCGCCGGGCGGTCCGCTCCGCTCGGGCGGTTCGGGGCCGGACGCGGTACGGCCGGACGGGGGACCGGACGGCACACGACCGCCCGGGGAACGGCCGCCGGAGCGCAAGGAAGAACCGACGGAGCGGCGGCCAGAACCGACGGAGCGGCGGCAAGAACCGACGGATCCGGAGAAACGGGTGAAAGGGGTACAGATGAGCGCGGCACCCGCCAGATGTTAGATCACGCTGTGTTGCGGATCGGGTGACTTGCGTGAAAGTCCGGAGCGTGTGTGAAAGTCCGGAGCGTGTGTGGAAGCCGAGCGTGTGTGGAAGCCGAGCGTGTGCACGGTGACGAAGTGCGGGGCGACCGCGAGGTAGGCCGGGGCGAAGGGCTCCCCGTTGACCAGGGCGGGCGCGGAACCGAAGCGTTCACGCTGCCCGGGGGTCGGGTGCACGATCTGCGCGGGGCCGGTGAACTGGACGGACCACAGCTCGCCGTCGTCCGCCGAGGGCGCGGTGTTGTAGTTGTCCGCCCCGTACGCCACCACCGTGCCGTCGCAGGCGCCGTGATGGCCGAGGCCCTCGTGCATCCGCAGGATGACCCGGCCGTCGGCCACGATGTGACGGGCCATGGCCAGTATCGGAAGGGCCCGCATGCTCGTCGCCAGTCGGCCGTACGCGACGCGGCCGAGCAGTTCGAGCGCGTGGAGATCCTCAGAGGGCATGCGCCCACTTTCCCGGCATCGCCGTGGCGGCGGGAAGAGGCCCCTGCCCCGGTTGCCCCGGGACCAAAGTCCCGAAGATCACCAAGGGGACGTCGATGGATCACCTGGATCACCGGGGAGCTTCAAGGGTTCGACGAGGGGTCACCGAGGCGCCACCGGAGGATCACCGGCGACCGGTACGCGCGGGGCGGGGGTGGGCGGCTGCCGGGCCGCTCAGCGCTTGCCCGCCTGGAGCCTGGCCACGTACGCGGCGGCCTGCGAGCGCCGTTCCATGCCCAGCTTGGAGAGCAGGCTGGAGACGTAGTTCTTGATGGTCTTCTCCGCGAGGTGCAGCCGCTCTCCGATCGCGCGGTTCGTCATGCCCTCCCCGATGAGGTCGAGGATCTTGCGCTCCTGCTCGGTGAGCGAGGCGAGCCGTTCGTCGCCCCCGCCCTTCTTGCCCTCGCGCAGCCGCTCCAGCACCTGGGCGGTCGCGACCGGGTCCAGCAGCGACTTCCCGGCCGCCACGTCCCGTACCGCGCTCAGCAGTTCGGTGCCGCGGATCGCCTTCAGCACGTATCCCGAGGCGCCCGCCATGATCGCGTCGAAGAGCGCCTCGTCGTCGGCGTACGAGGTCAGCATCAGGCACTTGATGCCGTCGTCCTGGGAGCGGATTTCCCGGCAGACCTCCACCCCGCTCCCGTCCGGCAGTCGCACGTCGAGCACGGCCACGTCGGGCCGGGTGGCGGGAATGCGGATGAGGGCGTCCGCCGCCGTACCGGCCTCGCCGACCACCTCGATGTCGTCCTCGACGGAGAGCAATTCGTGGACCCCGCGCCGGACCACTTCGTGGTCGTCCAGCAGAAAAACGGTGATTTTTCCTTGTTCGCGCACAAAACGAAGTCTCACACACTCACCCCTTCCCTGCCGCCGAACGGCGGGATAACGTGCCGGTGTTCCGGCAGCCCACAAGGCTGTTCCCGGCGCTGTGACCAGCGAGAGTTCCCGACTTTTTCGATTTACTTGGAAATCCAAGCAAAATCGCAGGTCAGATAGGGTTTCGCAGTTATGCGGCGTACTGGGTAACGTGCTTTTGACAGGGCGCTCGCCGGGGCACCTGTCACGCCTGTCTCCCGAACCGAGCGGCACCCACCCCGTGCACGGGTACGGGCGCAGGCGAGCCGCACTGGCTTCCCGGCAGACCCCGGGGGCCGGACCGACGGAGGAGCACGCACGTGACCGTGGAGAGCACTGCCGCGCGCACACCGCGACGCAGCAGCAAGCGGACCAGCGCCGTGAAGACGACCACGAACAAGCCCACCAAGGCGACCGCCAAGGCGCCTGCGAAGGCGACCGCGAAGAAGCCGGCCAAGGCGTCCGCCAGGGCCCCGCGGAATTCCGAGCTCGAGCTCGTACAGCTGCTGACGCCCGAGGGCGAGCGCGTGGAGCACCCGGACTACCAGGTGGACCTGACCGCGGAGGAACTGCGCGGTCTGTACCGGGACATGGTCCTCACCCGCCGCTTCGACGCCGAGGCCACCGCCCTCCAGCGCCAGGGCGAACTGGGCCTGTGGGCCTCGCTGCTCGGTCAGGAGGCCGCTCAGATCGGCTCCGGGCGGGCCCTGAACGACGACGACTACGTCTTCCCGACCTACCGCGAGCACGGCGTCGCCTGGTGCCGGGGCGTGGACCCGACCAACCTCCTCGGCATGTTCCGCGGCGTGAACCACGGCGGCTGGGACCCCAACAGCAACAACTTCCACCTGTACACGATCGTCATCGGCTCGCAGACCCTGCACGCCGCCGGCTACGCCATGGGCATCGCCAAGGACGGCGCGGACTCGGCCGTGATCGCGTACTTCGGCGACGGCGCCTCCAGCCAGGGGGACGTCGCCGAGTCCTTCACGTTCTCCGCGGTCTACAACGCCCCGGTCGTCTTCTTCTGCCAGAACAACCAGTGGGCGATCTCCGAGCCGACCGAGAAGCAGACCCGCGTCCCGCTCTACCAGCGCGCGCAGGGCTTCGGCTTCCCCGGGGTCCGGGTCGACGGCAACGACGTGCTCGCTTGTCTGGCCGTCACCAGGGCGGCGCTGGAGCGGGCCCGGCGGGGCGAGGGCCCCATGCTCATCGAGGCGTTCACCTACCGCATGGGCGCGCACACCACCTCCGACGACCCGACGAAGTACCGGGCGGACGAGGAGCGCGCCGCGTGGGAGGCCAAGGACCCGATCCTGCGGCTGCGCACGTACCTGGAGAAGGAGGGCGCCGCCGACGAGGCGTTCTTCACCGAGCTGGAGGCCGAGAGCGAGGCCCTCGGCAAGCGCGTGCGGGAGGCGGTGCGGTCGATGCCCGATCCGGACCCGATGGCCATGTTCGACCACGTCTACGCCGACGGGAACCCGCTCGTCGACGAGGAGCGCGCACAGTTCGCCGCGTACCAGGCATCGTTCGCGGACGCCGAGGAGGGCAAGTAGCCATGGCCGTGGAAAAGATGTCGATCGCGAAGGCGCTCAACGAGTCGCTGCGCAAGGCCCTCGAAACCGACCCCAAGGTCCTCATCATGGGCGAGGACGTCGGCAAGCTGGGCGGTGTCTTCCGGATCACCGACGGGCTCCAGAAGGACTTCGGCGAGGACCGGGTGATCGACACCCCGCTCGCCGAGTCCGGCATCGTCGGCACCGCCATCGGTCTGGCCCTGCGCGGCTACCGGCCGATCGTCGAGATCCAGTTCGACGGTTTCGTCTTCCCCGCGTACGACCAGATCGTCACGCAGCTCGCCAAGATGCACGCCCGCGCGCTCGGCAAGGTCAAGATGCCGGTCGTCGTGCGGATCCCCTACGGCGGCGGCATCGGCGCGGTCGAGCACCACAGCGAGTCCCCCGAGGCCCTGTTCGCGCACGTCGCGGGCCTGAAGGTGGTCTCGCCCTCGAACGCGAGCGACGCGTACTGGATGATGCAGCAGGCCGTCCAGAGCGACGACCCGGTCATCTTCTTCGAGCCGAAGCGCCGCTACTGGGACAAGGGCGAGGTCGCGACCGACGCCATCCCCGGCCCGCTGCACCGCGCCGCCGTGGCGCGCACCGGCTCCGAGCTCACGCTCGCCGCGTACGGGCCGATGGTGAAGGTCTGCCTGGCGGCGGCCGAGGCGGCTCAGGAGGAGGGCCGGTCGATCGAGGTCCTGGACCTGCGCTCGATGTCCCCGATCGACTTCGACACCATCCAGACGTCGGTCGAGAAGACCGGCCGGCTCGTGGTCGTCCACGAGGCGCCGGTGTTCTACGGCTCCGGGGCCGAGATCGCCGCCCGCATCACGGAGCGGTGCTTCTACCACCTGGAGGCACCGGTGCTGAGGGTCGGCGGCTACCACGCCCCGTACCCGCCGGCGCGACTGGAGGACGAATACCTGCCGGGTCTCGACCGTGTGCTCGACGCCGTCGACCGCTCGCTGGCGTACTGAGAACTGGGGCGTGACAACGATGACGACCGACACTTCCAACGCCGCCGGCGCCGCTCGCGTCCGCGAGTTCAAGATGCCCGACGTGGGCGAGGGTCTGACCGAGGCCGAGATCCTCAAGTGGTACGTCCAGCCCGGTGACACCGTCACCGACGGCCAGGTCGTGTGCGAGGTCGAGACGGCGAAGGCGGCCGTGGAGCTGCCGATCCCGTTCGACGGGGTGGTGCACGAGCTGCGCTTCCCCGAGGGCACGACCGTCGACGTCGGCGAGGTGATTATCGCGGTGGACGTGGCGCCGGGCGGCGAGGCTCCGGCCGCGCCCGCACCGGCTGCCGAGCCGGTCACCGAGCCGGCCCCCGAGCCTTCGGAGCCCGCGACGGGCTCGGGCCGTAAGCCCGTCCTGGTGGGGTACGGCGTCGCCGAGACGTCCACCAAGCGGCGCGCCCGCAAGGGCGATGGCGCGGCGGCCCGTACGGCCGCCCCGACCGCGGCGGCCGCGGTGCAGGGCGAGCTGAACGGCCAGGGCCCTGCGGCGAAGGCGGCCGTCCGGGAGAGCCGGCCGCTGGCCAAGCCGCCGGTGCGCAAGCTGGCCAAGGACCTGGGCATCGACCTGGCGACGGTCGTCCCGACGGGCGCGGGCGGGATCATCACCCGCGAGGACGTGCACGCCGCGGCCACGCCCGTAACGGCCCAGGCGCCCGCACAGCCGCCGGTCGCCGCGGCGGCGCCGACGGCTGCCGAGCCCGAGCCCGCCCCGGCGGCGTACGCTCCGGCCCCGGCCGCCGCTCCCGTCTCCGGAGAGGAACCGTCCGCCGCGGGTGCCCGGGAGACCCGGATCCCGGTCAAGGGCGTACGGAAGGCCATCGCGCAGGCGATGGTCGGCAGCGCCTTCACCGCGCCGCACGTCACGGAGTTCGTGACCGTCGACGTGACGCGGACGATGAAGCTGGTCGCGGAGCTCAAGGGGGACAAGGACCTCGCGGGGGTCCGGGTCAACCCGCTCCTGATCATCGCCAAGGCGCTCCTAGTCGCGATCCGCCGCAACCCGGACATCAACTCCGCCTGGGACGAGGCGAACCAGGAGATCGTGCGCAAGCACTACGTCAACCTGGGCATCGCCGCCGCCACCCCGCGCGGCCTGATCGTGCCGAACATCAAGGACGCGCACGACAAGACCCTGCCCGAACTCGCCGCCGCGCTGAGCGAGTTGGTGGCCACCGCGCGCGAGGGCAAGACGTCCCCCGCCGCCATGGCGGGCGGCACGGTGACGATCACCAACGTCGGCGTCTTCGGCGTCGACACGGGCACGCCGATCCTCAACCCCGGCGAGTCCGCGATCCTCGCGGTCGGCGCGATCAAGCTCCAGCCGTGGGTCCACAAGGGCAAGGTGAAGCCCCGTCAGGTCACCACGCTGGCCTTGTCGTTCGACCACCGCCTGGTCGACGGCGAGCTCGGCTCCAAGGTCCTGGCGGACGTCGCCGCGATCCTGGAGCAGCCGAAGCGCCTGATCACCTGGGCGTAGGGGGCTCGGCGGTACGCCTGCCTTCGGCAGCACGGGTGCCTTCAGCGGTATGAGGTGGGTCCGCGCGGAGTTCGCGCGGACCCACTTTCCGTTCGGGCCCTGTCACGGGCGCAACTCCGTCGGAGCCCCCGGGCGTCGGCTGCCGCTGTCAGAGGCCCCCGCTACGGTGGACCGATCCGGAGAATCGCTCGCATTCGGCGCGGAAAGAGGTCGGTGGTCCTTCGTGAAAGCCATGGAGCATGCCTACTTCGGGCGCGTGGAAACAGGCGCGCTGGATGGCGTGGATGTCGTCTGGGAAAGCACCTCACGACTTGGGGACGGTGAGGTGGAGGTCCGGCTGTGGGCCGGGCCGTCCAGCGAGCCGGACGCCGAAGAACTGGACGGATGCGCGGCATGCATCACCGGCCTGTCGGCTCTCGACACAGCGGCTCGCGCGGCGCTGCGCACGTACCTGCGTGAGGACCGCTACTTCATCGACTTCCACGTCGAGGCGCTTGAAGACAGCGAGACGGTCGCTCGTCTCGTACGGGACGCGGCCGGCGACGCGGTCGGAGCCGATTCCTTCGTCGCCGCCATGCGCCTGAGTGGTGTCGGCGTGTGGCTGAGCGACCTGTCCGATGGGTCACCCGTCGTTCTGGACTACGTGTTTGAACCCGATCTCAGTGATCAAATACTCGCCGTCAAGTCGGCCCTGGACGGGACGGTGGTTTCCGTCGACTGGGAGAGCTGAGGTTTCCGTCAACTGGGGGAGCTGACGATTTCATCGCCGCGCGAGGCGACAACCCGTGCCGGCACGGCGTGGGGCGAGCAGCGGGGGCCGATTGCCGTTCATGCGCCGGCCAATATGCCGATCCTCACCGGGAACCGGGCCTCGGCGGCGGGTTGTTAACGTGGTCCAATGACATCGGTCAAGAAGTTCCAGGTCACTTTCGACTGTGCGGAACCCGAGCGCGTGGCTCGTTTTTGGTGCGAGGTGTTGGGGTACACCGTGACGCTGCCTTCCGAGGGGGAGGGTTCATGGGCCGCGTGCTCCGATCCCACGGGCGAGGGCCCGCGCATGTACTTCCAGCGCGTTCCCGAGGGGAAGGTCGCCAAGAACAGGGTGCATCTCGATGTGCGGGCCGGCACCGGGCTCGTGGGCGCGGAGCGCCTGGCCACCCTTGAGGCCGAACGCGATCGGCTGATCGCGCTCGGCGCGGTGTGCGTGGAGGTGCTGTATGCCGATGAAGAAAACGAGTCGTGCATCGTGATGCAGGACATCGAAGGCAACGAGTTCTGTCTCGACTGAGCGTTCTTCGCGGACGGCGAGGCCGAAAGCCGTCCTCGGACGACGTGTTCGTCGCGCCCCTCGTGATCGAGGCGCTTCGGCGGCCACGTGAATCGAGCGCCTGATCACCTGGGCCCGACAGCCTTACGGTTCACTCACCGCCGGGGGGGGGGGGGGGGGGGGGGGGGGGGGGGGGGGGGCGGCCGGGGGGGGGGCGGGGGGGGGGGGGGGGGGGGGGGGGGCGGGGGGGGGGGGGGGGGGGGGGGGGGGGGGGCCGCCCCGCCCCCCCCCCGCCGCCCGCCCCCCCCCCCCCCCCCCCCCCCCCCCCCCCCCCCGGCCGGCCCCCCCCCCCCCCCCCCCCCCCCCCCCCCCCCCGGCGTCTTCATGTCCCTTGCCGCGAGGTCGAGTTCGGCGAAGACGGTCTTGCCGACGGTACGGGACTCGGCGCCCCACCGGTCGGCCAGCCGGTCGACGATCAGCAGCCCGCGCCCGGTCTCGTCACCGGCACCCACACGCGCCCCGGCCCCGGTCGGCCGCTCGTCGCACGCGTCGCTGACCTCGATCCGCAGGAGGCCGGGCATGAGCGCGAGCCGGACCCGGAACAGCCGGTCGGGCACGGCGCCGTGCAGCAGCGCGTTGGTCGCCAACTCGCTGACCAGCAGCGCCGCGTCGCTGGACAGCTCCGGGTACCCCCACTCCGCGACGAGCCGGGCGGCGCGCCGGCGGCTGAACGCGATGTTGTGGGGGTGCGGGGTGTAGTCGAGCCGGTCCTCGCGGAGAACGGGGCCGGACCCGGTGGGGGTGGACCAGTCGGGCCCGGGACAGAACGGCACGGGGCAGGCCCGCACGGGGCCGGTCGGGCCGGGTCCGGGCGTCGGAACCTCTTGGGCTGCGGTCATGGGCGCGAGCTCCCTCGGGTGCGGGCGGTGGCATGCCGCGCCTGCGCGAACGGGCAGGGCGGTGCGCTTCCGCCGATGGGTACGCCGCTGGGTGAGCGGTCGGGCACTGAACGTAGTGAATCGCAAGTTGCGGCACAACCTGCTTGGAGATATTTATCTCCAACGGGTGATTGTGACTGCTCGGCTACGCCGGTGCAGACTGAGCGCGCACGGGAGGTGTTGAACGGTGTCAAAAGCGCGTGCGGGCTTGGGGAATCGGGTTTCTACGGTCCTCGCCCGCCAGTTGGGCGGTCAGTTGCTGGCCTTCCGAGAGGCCGCAGGGCTGAATCAGACGCAGGCTGCGGCTGCCCTCAGTGCCCAGGCGGCCAAGATCGCCAAGATGGAACACGGGTGGGTTCCGGTCAGAGATCCGGACGTTGCGGCGCTCTGCCGGGCATATGGCGTCGATGACCCGCAAGTGGTTGAGGGATTGCTTCGGCTGGCCAAGCTCGACCGAGAGCGGCGTAAGGCAAAGGGCTGGTGGACGACCTCGCTCACCCCGGGAAGCCTGCGCGAGTACATTGCGATGGAAGATGTCGCGCTCAGGGTGCGGACCTGGCAACTGGCCCTGATCCCTGGCCTGTTCCAGACAACCGAGTACACCAGAGCCCTTGCAGTCCCGGCCGTTTCGCCGGACAAGATTGACGAGATCGAGCGTATCGTTGATGTACGAGTCCATCGGCAGCGGCGCCTGCGGGGCGAGAAGCCTCTACGTGTGCACGCAGTGATCTGGGAAGCCGCGCTGCGCCAGATGGTCGGCGGCCCGCAGGTCATGAGGCGGCAGTTGGAGCACTTGTGCGAGCTTGCGGAGCAGCCGAACATCGACGTGCAGGTGCTTCCCTTCCGGGTGGAGGTGAATCCCTGCAGTGGCGGATCCTTCAACATCCTCTCGTTCGCTGAGGTGGACGCCGTGGATGTGGTGCACATGGATGGGCTGCGCACCACCAACTGGGTGGAAGGCGTGGAGGAGAGCGCGGCGTACTCAGAGTTGTTCGCGCGCACCTGTGCCAGGAGTCTGTCGCCGTACGATTCGGCGCGGTTCATCGCGAGTATCGCCAAAGGAATGAGCGAATGACTGAGTTCTGCTTCAGGAAGTCCAGTTACAGCGAACTGCACGGCGAATGCGTGGAGGTGGCTGTCAACGTCCCGGGCTCCGTCGCCGTCCGAGACTCCAAGGACCCCGCCGGCCCGGTCCTGATCGTCGCGCCCGCCGCGTGGGACTCCTTCCGGGCCGACCTGGTTCGGTCGCATTGACCTGAAACGGCCTACCACCCACAGGGCGGGGCGGTAGCCGTAGCGGTACGTGAGCATCGCCCTGCCCGCGGAGCCTCCCGTGTAAATTTCGTGGTGGTCTTCTCGACCATGACGGGACACGGATCGATGCCCCGAGCGGCGATACCGTGCTGAGCCAGGTGGGCGAGGGGCGCGGCCGGTGCCGCAGCCGAGCTCCACACCGCACGCGGGTGGCCGAGCAGCTCCGGGCCGGGGCCGTGACCGGCGTACCGGGTCCAGCAGAAGACCGGCTGCGCGTCGTCCTTGAAGGCGGAAGCGAGCAGGGCGGCATGATCCGCGCTACATCATCTGGCGGAACAAGCGCGCCACCGACGAACGCTTTCGCGAGGCCGTGAGCAGGGCGAACGTTGTCTGATGCGGTACGAGGTGGGTGCCCTGGCTGCGAATTCCAGGGTGGGCTGCCGAAGGACAGCAGCCGAAGCTGACCTTCCTGCAACGCTGAGGGCCACATCGAAACGTCGGTGTGGCCCTCAGCGTTTGGCACTTCACTCGCCTAACGAGATCGTCTTGCCAGACCCAAACCTGTAACGACGGCCAAGGAGGCAGTGGCAGCGAGCCATGCGGCGAAGCTGTCGGCCGGGTAGAGCGGCAGAGCCCACCATGCGTGTCCCGCCTCGCCACTGGGTTGGTAGGTGCGGCCGAGCATAAGACTGGCGATCAAGCACATCAGTCCTGCGATCGCGGCAGCAGCCTCGTTCGTGAACCACCGGATGAGAAGGGCCAAGGAAAGGAGGAGAGTTACATTGCGCGCAATGTCCATTCCCACTATCAACCCGGCGGCATGGGCGAGGGCTACAACGAGCAGTACGGCGCCGAGGTCGAGGCGGGCGATTCCGATCACCGCTGTACTCTCCACGTGGTTGAGCCGTCTTTCGAGGCAGTACAACGTGGCTACGACGACGAAAAGCGGAGTGAAGTACGCGAGGCGCGCTCCCGTCATGCCGCCGATCAGACTCGGGACTGGCACTTCAGTGGTCCCGAGTGACCAGCAGACCACAACGAGAGCACTGATCGCCACGAGGACGGCCCACCAACGGCGCACGGTGATCGTGTAGAGCCTCATGGGATCACAGTCCCGCAGTGATCTTGCGCGGTCACGTTACGGGTGAACCAGTCGGCCTGCTCAGCAGGGGGCAGATGCCTGATCTTCTGGATGGCTGCCCAGTCAGCCTCAAGCATTGCCTGCTTCATCGATAGTTCGTCCACTCCTATCACCAAGGCGGCCCACGCGGCGGTGAGAGAGCCTGGTTGCCGGCAATCACGTACACCGTGGGCCGCAGCAACACCTGTCACCGCTGACTCTGCCAGGTCAGCCGCGTACTGACTGCGGATGTCGCCTTCAGCACCGGGAGAAGGAAGCGACCAGTAGAGAGGCCACGTTCCTTTCGGCAGGGGCTGCTTCGCGGAGGCGATGCGCAGTTCCTCGGGAGGCTCCAGTCCGGCAGCCTTCAGTCGGCCGATCGGAGTGAGCGCGTCTCGGTGAAGTGTCGCTGCATAGGGCTCGTATTCCGGCGGCACGCATACCTTCGGTGCGTCCCCGATACATACCAGGGCGACAGTGCGGGTTCGTGTGGGCGAGTGAAAACCCCAGTCGTTCACCAGAGCCAGGCCACTGGTGAACGTAATGGAAGCGACCAGGACGCTCCCGACCACGCTTGTGACGGGGCGCTTCCGCACCCGAGCAAGGAGCAGGGCAGCGACCGCGAACCCGGCAGCGACCAGCCACGGGACGAGATACGCGGCAGGGCTGCGTAGGTCGGTCACCGTCGAAGCTCCGTCGATGAATCCTCCGAGATGCCGCACGGTCGCGTTGGACGTCGCATGCGGCATGGAAAGCCATGCCCAACAGCCAATGCTGACGATGGGCGCTGCAGTGCTTCTGGGCATGATCAGCCCGAGCGACCAGCCGATGCCCAGCCAGGCGAGAGGAAGCACAATCAGGTGCGCAACAGCCAGCCAGCCTGCGCCTCCTGGCCAGACTCCGACCTCGTTACGAGCAAGAACAAGGGATCCGGCGACGAGGATCAGGAGGAGTACCAGGGCGGGTGTGGTGGCCTGGATCAGTTTGCGTAGAAAGCTGCGTGTGCTGGCTGCGCGCAGTGCTTCGGCCAGACGGTGGCGGCCGGCTTCCCATGCGGCGGCACCGGCTATAGCGGGGGCGATTACAGCCATGCCGTAGCCTGCGAGTTCACCTGACTCCACGCCGTACTCGGACGGGACGGTGTGAGAGGCGTCGGTGATGTACAACCCGGCGTAGAGCAGGATGGGTATGGCAAGCCAGGGTGCCGACGAGGCACGCAGATCCGCTAGGGTGACCCTCACTCCGTCACCCCGAGCAGGGTCGAATAGGCACTTACCAGCTGCTGCCCGGGCGCGTGATCGGGTTCGGCGTGCGAGGCGAACTGCTCAACCGTCCCGCGAAAACGGCACTGCCCGGATTCCAGTACCACGACTTCGTCGAATGCCTGGTCGAGATCGCCGATGTCGTGGGTCGAAACGATCACGTTGACCGTCCCGCGAAGCGAGATCAGCAAGTCCAGGAACCGGCGACGCTGGTGCGGGTCCAGACCCACGGTGGGCTCGTCGAGGAGCAGAAGTTCGGCGTCGTGAACGAGTGCTTGTGCGATGGCGACCCGCTGCTGTTGTCCGCCCGACAGCGTCTTGATCTTGTTGTCGATCTTGTCGATGAGCCCGACCCGCTCGAGTGTCGCTGGAGCGGCGTGCCAGGCGTCACGCTCCCCCATGCCCTTGAGCCAGCCGACATAGGCAACGTGCTCCCGGCATGTCAGCCCGGGAAGAAAGCTAGGGCGTTGGGGGAGCCAAGAGATCCTGCGTCGATAGTCCCGTAAATGCCTGCGATTGGCCGGATCGAGGCGGCCATATTGAACATGTCCAGATTTCGGAAGCTCCACACCTGCGCCAAGAGTGAGCAACGTGCTCTTTCCCGCGCCGTTCGGTCCGAGAAGGACGGTATGGCCCTGTGAGAAGTTCAGATCAAGTCCGTCCAGCACAGGGCGCGAACGGCGTGCGTATCGGAAGGTGCAGGACTGGTAGCACAAGGGCATTTCAGGGACCTCGTTGGCAGAAAAGAGGGGTGCTTGAGTCGCCCCCCTTTTAGCGGGGGCGACTCAAGAACGACATGCGATCAGTATGAGACAGCCAGCGAATTGACCCAGACGTTCAGGCCGGCCGCGCCCACGTTCACGGCAAAGTAGTAGTCACCGGAGCCGTGGTCATCCCAGTTGCCGGTAGAGGTGGAGGACCCGCTTTCGAAGCACTTCGCGAACGCGGCGTTCACGTAGGACGGGTCCGGCCCGACGGTGTCCTTGCGGAGAAGGACGTTCACCACTTTGTTGCTGCCGTTGTCACGACACCCGGTGAACTTGATCGTGGTGGTGCCGCCGGAGTCGTACCAGCGACGGGACTCGAAGCCAGGGCCAGCATTCGACAACGAGCCGGACCAGCTTGCCGCTTGAGCGGGAGAGGTGATGACTCCAAGAGCAGTGGCGGCAGCGTAACCCCGGGTGTTGACGCGAGGGACAACCCAATGTGTCGAACGTGGTACTTTCTGTGACCCTGAAACTCAATAAGGTGACCCCGGCGGCGGGCCAACGCCCCGGGGTCTGGCACAAGGAGTAGGGCTCCTCATGCAGATTCATCGTAGCCATTTTACGTGCGGTTTCGCCGTTCTGCCCAACACGTTGTTGCAGGACCGGCGGTTGTCGTACACCGCCCGTGGTCTTCTGGGCGATCTTCTTTCCCGTCCGGACGGCTGGTCCGAGGACGGCCGTCGGATGGCAGATTCGAGTCCGCAGGGTCGGTTGGCGGTGGCGAAGGCGCTGCGGGAGCTGACGGCCTTCGGGTACTACCGGGTCCACAAGATCCGTCGCGAGGACGGGACTTTCGTCAGCGAGGCTCATGTCTACGACACCCCGCAGCAGCCCGTCCCGGGTTCGGGTTCGTGTATCAACCGCCAGGCCGTACCGGGTATCAACCGTCCGGGTTCCGGCGAGCCGCCCTCCGGTGGCGCGGGCTCCAACCCCGTAAAGAACCGAAAGAAAACACCCTCCCTCCCCGGTCGGCGTCGGCGAGCGGGTACGGGCGACGCGGCCCCCGTACCCACGACGGGTACGGGCGAGCCCTTGAAGCCGCCCGCCGCGTCGAAGCCGCCCGCCGCGTCGAAGCCGCCCGTGGCGTCGGGGGCGCCCGTGGTGCCCAAGCGGTCCGCGGCTGGGGACGACGTGCTCACGGCCAAGGAGGTCTTCGGAACAGGTGCCGGGCCCGGGGACGGTCGGGACCTTGCCGATGTCGATCCGTCGGCTGCCCAGGCCCATGGCGTGGCCGTCGCCACGTTGTTCCGGGTGATCGGTTCGGAAAGGCGTCTGCGGCTGGGTGCGGTCGAGGCGCTCGGCCTGGCGCCGCTCGTCTCCGCCTGGCTGGAGCGCGGGTACGACCAGCGTGATCTTGCCGGGGCCCTTCTGGACGGGTTGCCCGCGCGTGTGTACTGCGCCCGGGAGTTCCTGCGCGACCGCCTGACCCGGAAACTGCCCCCGTCGCCCGAGCCCTCGTTCCCCGGGTACGCGATGCCCCAGCCCCCGCCCGGCTCCGGCCTGCCCCGCTGGGCCGAGTGCGACGACTGCCGCCGCCCGATCCGCGACAACGGTCTCTGCCGCGACTGCGCGGCTCCGGTGGATGGACCCGACCGGCCCCGCTCCGACCACGACACCGCGATCCGTTCCCGTACGGCTGCCAGAGGCCGCGCCCTGGTACGCGCCGCGCTTCGAACGCCGGACCATGCGGAGCTGCCCGCAGCCGGCGGAGCCTGACCGCGACCGTCACGCCCGGCCGCGACTGCGGCCGTTACGACAAGAGGCCGCCTGCGTCTTCCACGGGATGGGCACCGTCGCCCCGATCCGACTTCGGCTGCGCAGGCGAGGTTCGTTGGTGCCTGCTCCGGCATGCGTTCGGCGTCATCCGGACCCCAGGAAGAGGAGACGTCGGGCCATCGTGCGGCAGTGCGGCGTTGTCAGCAGTGCGGCGTTGTCAGTGGTGTCGTGCATGATCGGCACGTCAGTTCTTCCAGCCCTTCCACAAGGGCGGGGCTTTTACAAGGGCGGGGCGCCATGCCGATCACGAACCAGCAGATAGCAGAGCACGCGTTTTTGAGGCTGCTGTACAAGGACCCGTACTTCCCCGATCACATCGTCGACAAGGGCAGGGCGATCCTGCTGCGGCTGTGCGAGCGGATCGAGGCCGAGCAGCCGTCGGATCTGACGGCCCTGTATGCGCTCACCCACGCCGCGACGGAGGAGTTCAACCTTCTGGAGGCGGAGTTCGAAGCAGCCGGGAGCGAGATCGAGACGGTCGCCCGCGAGGAGATCGCCGAGGATTTCTGGATCGTCGCGTCGGCCTACGGATTCACGGACGCGGACGTGGAGGAGCTGATCGCCCCCAGGGAGTGGTGAGCGACGACCGGTGGGTCCTACAGGCGCCAGGGCACCGGCCCCTGCGGGACCCGGATCAACCGAGCGCTGATCCGGGCCCCGGACACCGGACGATGTCGCGCGTGGCGGGATCTCGTGCTGGAGAGTTCCGTGCCCGCCAGTGCCCGTCGAACCTGGAACGCAAGCGTGGAGGGGCCCCGCACGGCGCGGGGCCCCTCCACGTGCGGGGCCGTCGGCCGGCGCCTGTGACGCCGGACCGGGCTACTTCTTGAAGCCGTAGTCCATGATCTTCTTCATGTCCGCGGAGCGGGTGGTCGCGCTCGTGGAGGCGAGCACGGTGCCGATGATCGTCTTGCCGTTGCGGGTCGCGGAGAAGACCAGGCAGTACTTGGCGGTCGGGCCGGAGCCGGTCTTCACGCCGGTCGCGCCGCTGTAGCTGCCGAGCATCGCGTTGGTGTTGGACCACGACATGTAGCGGTAGCCACCGGACTTCGTGGTGACCTTCTGCTTGGTCGACTTGGTCTTCACGATCGCGCGGAACGTGGAGTTCTTCATCGCGCTGGAGGCGATCTTCGTCAGGTCGCGCGGCGTCGAGTAGTTCGAGCCGTTTCCGATGCCGTCGAACGAGTCGAAGTGCGTGTTCTTCAGGCCGAGGGACTTGGCGGACGCGTTCATCTTGCCGATGAACGACTTCACGCGCGCCGCACGGGTGGAACCGGAGCCGAACTTGTCGGCCAGCGCGTACGCGGCGTCGCAGCCGGACGGCAGCATCAGGCCGTACAGCAACTGGCGGACCGTGACCTTGTCGCCCACGATCAGACGGGCCGACGAGGCGCCCTTGGAGACGATGTAGTCGCTGTACGCCTTCTGGATCGTGACCTTGGAGTCCAGGTTGAGGTTCTTCTGCTCCAGGACGACCTTGGCGGTCATGACCTTGGTGGTGGAACCGGTGGAGCGACGGATGTCCGCGGCCTTGCTGTACAGGGCCTTGCCGGTCCCGTTGTTCATCACGAAACCGCCCTTGGCGGTGATCGAGGGGGTGGGCAGTGTGGCGGCCTGTGCGGTGGAGGCGAACACGCTGCCCGCGATGACGGCACCTGCGGTGAGGGCCACGGTGGCAGTGGCAGAAACGCGGTGTATGTCCTTAATGCCGATCTTCAACTTGAGTGCTCCCAAATGCCCCTGAAATGCGGCCACATGAAGGTGCCGCTCGGTGATGTGACTCACGGCAGGCGGGAAAGGATGCGCTGATTCCCGGGATTTCTGGGGCAATTTCGGGTCGAGAGCGTGTCGGGGAAGGGGCAAGGGTGATTGAGGAGGTAGATGGGCGAGCCGTCGGGGTGAGGCCGTGGGGGCGCAGGCAGGCGTGCTTGCGCATGAACCGCAGACACTCGTTGACCCGGTGCACGGTGAGGCCCGTGCGGTCGGGGAGGGATTCGAGGGACTGGGACAGCTCGCCCTTCGTCGCCAGTACGGGCGCGATGCTGACGGCGACGGCCCACACGTCCTCCGTGACCGACATGCGGGACCGCCAGTCGTTTCCACGGATTGGACGATTTTCATGATGTACGCATGTTGTATCTATCATGTGTGCATGCCTTCCCCTCTCCCGGTCGTGAAGATCTCTGCCGCGCCCGCAACCGAGTCCACCGTGAAGACCGCCGCGAAGTCGGCCAAGTCGACGAGGGAGGTCAAGTCGACGAGGGAGGTCAAGCAGCCGCCCGCCGCCGAGCGCGTGTACACCCACGTCAAGGAAGCGGTGCTGGGCCGCCGCTACGAGGGCGGCACGCTCCTCACCGAGGGCCATCTCGCTGAGGCCGTCGGGGTCTCCCGCACCCCGGTGCGCGAAGCGCTGCTCCGGCTGGAGGTCGAGGGGCTGATCAAGCTCTACCCGAAGAAGGGCGCCCTCGTGCTGGCCGTCTCCGCGCAGGAGATCGCCGACGTGGTGGAGACCCGGCTGCTGGTCGAGGAGTTCGCGGCCCGCAAGGCCGTGCCCGCCTCGGCGCGGTTGATCGGGCGGCTGGAAGAACTGCTCGACGAGCAGCGGGAGTTGGCCCGGGACGGGGACCTGGCCGCGGTGTCCGTGAAGGACCGCTGCTTCCATGCGGAGATCGTGCGCAACGCGGGCAACGACATTCTCTCCCGACTCTATGACCAGTTGAGGGATCGTCAGCTCAGGATGGGCGTCGCCGTCATGGAGGCGCATCCGGACAGGATCGCCGCGAACATCACCGAGCACGGCGAGCTGCTGGAGGCGATCAGGTCCGGTGACGCGGACGGCGCGGCACAGGTCGTGCGGCGTCACGTGGGCCGGGTCAAGGTGCTGGTCAGGGGTGAGGACCGGTGAGTTCGGCCGCCGCTCCCACCCTGCCCCTGCCCGGCGATCCCCCTGGCGGGCGACGTGCCGTGCGGGTGTGGGGCATCGGGGTCGCCGTCTACTTCGTCGCCATCATCTTCCGTACGAGTCTGGGCGTCGCGGGACTCGACGCCGCCGACCGCTTCCACGTCAACGCCTCCGCGCTCTCCACGTTCTCCATCCTCCAACTGCTCGTCTACGCGGGCATGCAGATACCCGTCGGCCTGATGGTCGACCGGCTCGGCACCAAGAAGGTCCTCGCCCTGGGAACCGTCCTGTTCACGCTCGGACAGCTCGGCTTCGCGCTCTCGCCGTCCTACGGCATGGCGCTGGCGTCCAGGGCCCTGCTCGGCTGCGGCGACGCGATGACGTTCATCAGCGTGCTGCGGCTGGGCGCCCGTTGGTTCCCGGCCCGGCGCGGTCCGCTGATCGGCCAGGTCGCCGCGCTGTTCGGGGTCGCGGGCAACCTCGTCTCGACGCTCTTCATCGCGCGGGCCCTGAACGGATTCGGCTGGACCACCACTTTCGTCGGCAGCTCCGTCGCCGGGGTCGTCGTCCTGGTGCTCCTGCTGCTGTTCCTGAGGGACCACCCCGAGGGGCACGAGCCGCCGCCCGTCACGCACGCGGGTGCGGCCTTCGTGCGTAAGCAGATCGCCGCCGCCTGGCGGGAACCGGGTACTCGGCTCGGCATGTGGGTGCACTTCACCACGCAGTTCCCGGCCATGGTGTTCCTGCTGCTGTGGGGGCTGCCGTTCCTGGTGGAGGCACAGGGGCTGAGCCGCTCCACCGCCGGTGAGCTGCTGACCCTGGTGGTGCTCTCCAACATGATGTTCGGGCTGGTCTACGGGCAGGTCATCGCCCGGCACCACGCGGCCCGTGCCCCGCTGGCCCTGGGGACGGTCGCGGTGACGGCCCTGCTCTGGGCGTCGGTCATCTTCTTCCCGGGCGACCACGCCCCGATGTGGCTGCTGATCGTCCTGTGCGTGGTGCTCGGCGCCTGCGGTCCCGCGTCGATGATCGGCTTCGACTTCGCGCGGCCCGCGAACCCGCCGGAGCGGCAGGGCACGGCGTTGGGCATCGTCAACATGGGCGGCTTCATCGCCTCGATGACCACGCTGTTCGCCATAGGCGTGCTGCTGGACAGCACCGGTGACGACTACCGGATCGCGTTCGCCTCTGTCTTCGTGCTGGAGGCGCTCGGCGTCGTACAGATCCTGCGGCTGCACTCCCGGGCCACGCACCGCGAGCGCGAACAGCACGTGATCAGCCGCGTGGAGGCCGTGCACGTGCCGGTGTGACCCGCCTGGTGTGACGTCGGCTCGTGCGGCGGCCCGTCTGCCGAGTGATCGTCGGCTCGTGCGCCCTGCCTGGTGTGCGGTCGTCGGCTCGTGCGACTCGCCTGGTGTGCGGTGGTCGGCCCGTGCGACCGGCTTGCCCACCCGGTCTTCCGCCCGTACGGCGCTCGTCGCGCCGGGTCGGCGGCGCGCCCGTTCTCGTTCGACGGGCGCCGCCGACCTCGGTGGCGCGAGGTGCTACGGGTGGTGCCGCACGGAGGCGTCACGGCCTTACGCACAACGTCACGGCGTCACGGCGTCACAGCGTCACGGCATCACAGCGTCACAGCGCCGCTCACCGCGTCACGGCGTCACGGCGAAGTTCCGCAGGATCGCGTCGGCCAGGTCCTGCTCGCCCTCGACCTTGATGCGCTCCGCCACCGCGCCCGCGCGCATCCGCCCGCAGGCCAGACGGGAGTACGTCTCCCAGTCCATCGCCAGGGTCACGGCCGGCCCGAGCGAGGGCGAACCGTCCACCGAACCCCGGCCCTCCGCGTCGACCCTGACCGTGCGCAGGAACTCCACCGGGCCGTTCACATCGATCACCACCGCCGAATTCGGCGGCGCCCCCGCGTCCTTGGCGACCACCTTCGGCAACGCCTCCAGCAGGACGTCCCGGACGATGGTGGCACCGGGCGAGTCCAGGTTGCCGGGCCGGCCCAGCGCCACCCGCAGATCCTGTTCGTGCACCCAGACGTCGAACGCCCGCATCCGCAGGGCCAGTTCCAGGGTCTGCTCGGTGCCGAGCGGGGCTCGGACCATGGTCTCGGGGGCACGGTTCTCGTTGCGGAGCTGACGGGCGCGCCGAATGATCGTGTACTCCAGTTCGGCGAGCATCTCCGGCGAGGTGTGGTGGCGCCGCACGTCGACCTGCATCTCCATGTAGCGGGCCAGGTCGTTCTGCATGTGGTACAGGTCGCGGGGCAGGGAGTGGATCGGGCGCGGATCGCCGAGCTGTTCGGACTCCATGCCGATGATGTGCGACACGATGTCGCGTACGGACCAGGCGGGACACGGCGTACGGCCGTTCCACTCCCCTTCGGCGAGCGGCTTCACCAGCTCGGCTATCGCCTCGATGGAGTGGGTCCAGGCATCGGCGTAGTTCTGAAGGCTGGGATGGACGGTCACGGGACCCCTCGTGCGGTTCTGCGGTGCATGGGCTGGAGTGCTGGGCGCGGGCGGCGGACTGCGTGGGAGGTTCGATCGCTAAGTTACGCTGCGACCAGGCACCCCGGCAGTGCTTTCGTGTGACGATCGTAGGCCCGTGTTGAAGACTCGAATGCCAGGACGGTGGTAGTGTGCGCGCCTCCCTCATCCAGATCGCAGTAGATCCGGACGAATCCGTCGATTCCCGCAGGCAGCGCGCGGCTTCGCTGGTCTCCGCCCAGCGCGGCGCGGATCTGGTGGTCCTGCCCGAGCTCTGGCCGGTCGGGGCCTTCGCGTACGACTCCTTCCAGGGCGAGGCCGAACCGCTCCAGGGGCCCACCCACGCGATCATGGCGAAGGCCGCTGCCGACGCCGGCGTCTGGCTGCACGCGGGCTCCTTCGTCGAGCGCGCGCCCGACGGCACGCTCTACAACACCGCGCTCGTCTTCACGCCCGAGGGCGAGCGGGCAGCCGCGTACCGCAAGATCCACCGCTTCGGCTTCGACCAGGGCGAGGCGGTCATGATGGGCGCGGGCGAGGAACTGGTCACGGTGGGCCTGCCGGACACCACGCTGGGCCTCGCCACCTGTTACGACCTGCGCTTCCCGGAGTTGTTCCGGGGCCTGGTGGACGCGGGCGCCGAGACCCTGGTCGTCGTGGCGGGCTGGCCCGAGCGGCGCCGCGCCCACTGGACGCTGCTGGCCCGGGCCCGTGCAGTCGAGAACCAGGCGTACGTCCTGGCCGTCACCACCACCGGTACCCACAGCGGCGTCCCGCAGGCCGGCCACAGCATCGTCGTCGACCCCTGGGGCGAGACGCTCGCGGAGGCGGGCGCGGACGAGGAGGTGCTGAGCGTGGAGTTCGACCCGGGGACAGTGACGACGACCCGCGAACAGTTCCCCGCGCTCAAGGACCGCCGGCTCGGACCGACCCCGCCCGCAGCCCGCGCGTAGCAGATCACCGCACGCGTACGACCACCGCGCGCGCACGCGCACGGGCCGGAGCGGACGGGACTGGGCTGGTTCACCGATGGGTGGACGGTCTTTCTCGTGTCCGGGCGCTGATTTAAGGACGCTTGGGTACCGCACTGTTCCAGAGTAGTTTGGGCCTTTCCGTGACCGTAGCGAAGAACGGCCCAACTGTCGTTCCTTCGGAGTGGATACGCCCATGAGGGCGCGCCACGATCGCGCAATGACCGAACCGACGAGGTACCAGACCGCCCCCGTTGAGCTGCCCTTGCGCACAGAGTGGGAGCCGACCCCGGTGGAGGGGTGTCCAGGCTGTACCGAACTCGCGAACGTGCGGGACCGTGCGCGTGCGGGGGGCGACATGACCACGGTGACCGACTGCAACGTCTACTTGCGTCGTCACCCGGAGGGACACGGGGGAACGCGCGCGAGGACATCGGCGCACGGGTGGAGGATGCGGCGGGGCGTGTCGGCATCCTGCGCGACGTGATCCCCGACTATGAGGGGACCCCGCCCAGTCCCCGGGGCTGCGCCGCAAGCGTCCTACGCCGTTCCTCGGGCCCGTGGGCGGGGGTGCTGAATGGCTGGTGTCGCCGGAGCAGGTGAGGCGGGCGTAGCGGGGGCGGGGCGTCGTGGCCACCGTGGTGGTGGTGGCACGCTTGGACGCATGAGCAAGCGTGCCCGCGTCCGCGCCCCCGAGCTGCAAGGGCGGTCCTGGATCAACACCGGTGGCAAGGAGCTGTCCCTCGCGGACTTCCGAGGTCGCACATTGGTGCTAGATTTCTGGACCTTTTGTTGTGTGAACTGTCTGCATGTCCTCGATGAGCTGCGCGAGCTGGAGGAGAAGCACCGCGACACCGTCGTGATCATCGGCGTCCACTCGCCGAAGTTCGTCCACGAGGCCGAGCACGAGGCGGTCGTCGACGCGGTCGAGCGGTACGAGGTCCGGCACCCGGTCCTCGACGACCCGGAGCTGGCGACCTGGAAGCAGTACGCCGTACGGGCCTGGCCCACGCTCGTCGTCATCGACCCGGAGGGCTACGTCGTCGCCCAGCACGCGGGCGAGGGCCATGCGCACGCCATCGAGAAGCTGGTCGAGGAGCTGGAGGCCGAGCACGCGGCGAAGGGCACGCTGCGGCGCGGCGACGGCCCGTACGTTCCGCCGGAGCCGGTCGCCACGCATCTGAGGTTCCCCGGAAAGGCGCTGCTCCTGCCGGACGGTGGGTTCCTCGTCTCCGACACCACCCGGCACCGTCTGGTCGAGATGGAACATGACGGGGAAGCGGTTCGCCGTCACGTCGGCACGGGGGACCGGGGGTTCGTGGACGGCGGTCCCGGCAAGGCCCGGTTCTCCGAACCCCAGGGGCTGGCCGCGCTGCCGGACGGGCGGATCGCGGTCGCGGACACCGTGAACCACGCCATCCGGGCATTCGACCCCGCCACCGGGGAGACGACGACTCTCGCCGGTACCGGCCGCCAGTGGTGGCAGGGGTCACCGACGAGCGGCCCGGCCCGTGAGGTCGACCTCTCCTCGCCCTGGGACGTCGCCTGGTTCGCGGACCGGCTGTGGATCGCCATGGCCGGGGTCCACCAGCTGTGGACGTACGACCCCGTGGCCGATACCGTCCGGGTCGCCGCGGGCACGACCAACGAGGGCCTGGTCGACGGACCGGCCGGGGAGGCGTGGTTCGCCCAGCCGTCCGGGCTCGCCGCGTCGGCCGACGGGGAGCGGCTGTGGGTCGCGGACTCGGAGACGTCCGCGCTGCGGTACGTCGAACGGGACGGCACCGGCTTCGCCGTCCGTACGGCCGTCGGCACCGGCCTCTTCGACTTCGGGCACCGCGACGGCGCCGCCGGCCAGGCGCTGTTCCAGCACCCGCTGGGCGTGACCGCGCTGCCCGACGGGTCCGTCGCCGTCTGCGACACGTACAATCACGCGCTGCGGCGCTACGACCCCGCGAGCGACGAGGTCACCACCCTGGCCACGGACCTGCGCGAGCCCAGCGACGCCGTACTGGCCGACGGCGATCTCGTCGTCGTCGAGTCCGCCCGGCACCGGCTGACCCGGCTGCGGCTGCCCGAGGAGGCCGTACGCGTCGCCGACCGGGCCCACCGGACCCGGCGCGCGGCCACCGAGATCGCCCCGGGCACGCTCCGGCTCGACGTGGTCTTCCAGGCCCCCGCAGGGCAGAAGCTGGACACCCGGTACGGCCCCTCGACGCGACTGCTGGTCTCCTCGACCCCGCCCGGGCTGCTGGCGGAGGGCTCCGGCGCCGGTACCGACCTGTTCCGCGACCTGGTCCTGGCCGACGGCGTCACCGAGGGCGTTCTGCACGTGTCCGCGATGGCGGCGTCCTGCGACGACGACCCGGCGAACGAATATCCGGCCTGTCACGTCCACCAACAGGACTGGGGCGTCCCCGTCCGCGTGCGCGCGCAGGGAACGCCCCGGCTGCCGCTGGTCCTGGCGGGGATGGACGAGGGGACGGACGAGCAGGGCTGAACCGCTGCCGGTGCGTGCGGGGGCGAGCGGCACGCGTTGCGGGGGTCAGCCGTACCGTACGGGGCCTAGTCGTACGCGCGCAGCGCCGAGCCGTACGCCTGCAACCGGTCTACGGGCGGGCGGCGCGACGGGTCGGAAGGCGTCTCAGAAGTCGTCCGCGCCGTTGCGCAGCTCGGGCGTCCAGTAGCCGGTCTTCGCCGCCGCCCTGCAGCACGACGGAGAAGGCCGTGACCGGCTCGCCGTCCTCGCCCTTGCCGCCGTCCGACACCCGCACCAGCGCGTAGGCCGGTGCGCCGGAGTCGAGCACGACGGGCGCGGCCGGCTTGCTCTTCGCGACCGCGGGCACGTTCTGCTTGTGGCTCTCCAGGAGCCGGATCGCCGGGAAAGCAGCGCGGCGAGCAGGCTGCGGCGTTTCGCGGGGCCGAGCGGCAGCGGTCCGGTGAGCGTCTCGACGGAGACGGTGCCGAGCAGCCGGAACTCCACGGGCGGCTCCCCTTCCGGGCGGGTTGTGCCCCGGCCGGGGCACGGGAACAGGCCCAGGATATCGGGGGTGTTGGGGAGCCAAGAGCGGCGAGTCCCGGTCGGCCGCGGGGCCGTCGGCCGGGACTCCTCATGGCTGCCGGATCAGCCCGTACGGCTGCCGCATCAGCCCGTCAGGAACGCCGACAGCGCGTTGGCCAGCAGGTACGGGTCGTCCGCACCGCACAGTTCGCGGGCGCTGTGCATCGACAGGATCGGAGCGCCGATGTCCACGGTCTGGATGCCGTGCCGGGCGGCGGTGATCGGCCCGATGGTGGTGCCGCACGGCATCGAGTTGTTGGAGACGAACGTTTGCCACGGCACGTCCGCCTTCCGGCACGCCTCCGCGAACACGGCCCGGCCGCTGCCGTCGGTCGCGTACCGCATGTTGACGTTGACCTTGAGGATCGGTCCGCCGTTGACCATCGGGTGGTGGGTCGGGTCGTGGCGCTCGGCGTAGTTGGGGTGGATGGCGTGGCCGGTGTCGGAGGAGAGACAGACCGTTCCGGCGAACGCCCGTGCGCGGTCCTCGTACGAACCGCCGCGCGCGAACACCGAGCGCTCCAGCACCGTGCCCAGCAGCGGCCCGTCGGCGCCGGTGTCGGACTGGGAGCCGTTCTCCTCGTGGTCGAAGGCAGCCATGACCGGGATGTACGGCAGCTCGGCGTCCGGCTGCCCGGCGACGGCGGCGAGCGCGGCGGTCGCCGCGTGCACGGAGAGCAGGTTGTCCATCCGCGGGCCGGCCAGCAGCTCGCGGTCCCTGCCCAGGTAGGCGGGCGGCTCGACGGGGTGCGGCATCAGGTCCCAGCCGATGACGTCATCGGCGTCGACCCCGGCCTCCTCGGCGACGAACCGGATCAGGTCGCCCTCCTCGACGTCCCCGAGGCCCCAGATCGGCTGCATGTGCTTTTGCCGGTCGAGCTTCAGACCGTCCGGGTTGGCCGAGCGGTCCAGATGCACGGCCAGTTGCGGCACGCGCAGCAGCGGCCGGTCGATGTTCACCAGCCGGTGCGTGCCCCCGCGCAGCGAGAGCCGCCCGGCGAGGCCGAGATCGCGGTCCAGCCAGGTGTTGAGGAGCGTCCCGCCGTAGATCTCCACGGCCACCTGGCGCCAGCCGTGCGCCCCGGTGTCGGGCAGCGGCTTGACCCGCAGGTTCGGCGAGTCGGTGTGCGCCCCGACGATCCGGTACGGGGTGTGCGCCTCGGCGCCGTCCGGCACGTACCAGGCCACGATCGCGCCGCCGCGCAGGACGTACTTCCCGCCGCCGGTGCCGTCCCAGGCCGCGGTCTCGTCGACCTGCCGGAACCCGGCCCTCTCCAGCCGCGCCGCCGCGGTGGCCACCGCGTGGTACGGGGAGGGGGAGGCCATCAGGAAGGCCATCAGGTCGTCGGTGTGCCCGCGGTCGAAGCGGAGGGAGGAACTCATGTTCTTCACTGTAACGAGGCGGGACCGGCGCGCTTCACCGTCGTCCAGCAGTCGGCACGCGCCGCTGCACGGCGACGGCGGCTCGCCGTCAGTCGGCTCCGTACTCGTCCCCGTCCCGGCTACAGCTTGTCGATGGCGGTCAGGTCGATGTCGATGTCGTACGGGACGGAGACCTTCAGCCGGTCGTGGTGGACGCCGGTGAAGACGTACTTCTTGCCGACGGGGTCCAGTTGATACGTCCAGACCACGGGACGGTCGTTCTCCGCCATCTCGACGAGCCAGAAATTCGGGATGCCCGCCCCTGCGTACGTGTGCGGCTTGGTGTCGCGGTCGCGGGCCTCGGAATCGGGCGAGACGACTTCGACGGCGAGCAGGACATCGGCGGCCTGGCAGCGGGTCTGACGCTGGTCCCCGTCCGCTTCGGCCGTCACCACGACGAGGCCGGGTTCCGGGACGTTGCGCTTGCCCAGCACGACGGCCATCTCGCGGCGAACGCGCAGGTCCTCCGGAACGTGACCGCGCAGCCCCTGCTCCAGCAGATACATCGCCAGCGTGTGGAACTTCCGTTGCGGACTCGCGAAAACCAGGCTCCCGTCGATCAGCTCAGTGTGCGGCGGGAGGCCGTGAAGCGTGAACAGGTCGTCCGCGGTGTAGCCGTCCTCAGGCGGGACCGGCCACGGGGAATCGTCGCGCCGCGATCGCGACGCTTCGGGCAGTGCCTCGGCGGTCATGGTTCCTCCCATGAGCGGGATTCACGGCCGTGCCCTCAGCGTACCCAGCCCGCACGAAGGCACCGCCACCCGAAAGCGCGTACGGGTGGCGGTGCCGGTGGACGATCCTGGGGAGCGCCTGACGAGAACGCCTGGCTAGAACGCGGCCTCGTCCAGGTCCATCAGCGAGTTGTCGACGGACTCGGCGAGCGCCCGCTCGGTGGAGACGCCCGGCAGGACGTTCGCGGCGAAGAACTTCGCGGCGGCGATCTTGCCCTGGTAGAAGGCGACGTCCTTCGCGGCGGCGGTCGCCAGCTTCTGGGACGCGACGTGCGCGCCCTTCAGCAGCAGGTAGCCGACGACGACATCGCCGGAGGCCATCAGCAGACGGGTGGTGTTCAGGCCCACCTTGTAGATGTTCTTGACGTCCTCGCCGGTCGCGGTGAGGTCGGTGATCATCGTGCCGACGATCGCTTCCAGGTCCACGGCCGCCTTGGCGAGCGAGTTCAGCGCGCCGGACAGCTCCTCGTCGCCCTGGGCGTCGGTGAGGAACTGCTTGATCTCCTCGGACAGGGCGTTCAGCGAGGCACCCTGGTCCCGGACGATCTTCCGGAAGAAGAAGTCCTGGCCCTGGATCGCCGTCGTGCCCTCGTACAGCGTGTCGATCTTGGCGTCACGGATGTACTGCTCGATCGGGTACTCCTGGAGGTACCCGGAGCCGCCGAACGTCTGGAGGGACTGGGCCAGTTGCTCGTACGACTTCTCGGAGCCGTAGCCCTTCACGATCGGCAGCAGCAGGTCGTTCAGGCCGTGCAGCGCCTTGGCGTCCTCGCCCGCGGCCTCCTTCTCCTGGATCGCGTCCTGGACGGACGCGGTGTACAGGACGAGGGAGCGCATGCCCTCCGCGTACGCCTTCTGCGTCATGAGGGAGCGGCGCACGTCGGGGTGGTGCGTGATGGTGACCTTGGGTGCGGTCTTGTCCATGAACTGCGACAGGTCGCTGCCCTGGACGCGCTCCTTGGCGTACCCCAGCGCGTTCAGGTAACCGGTCGACAGGGTCGCGATGGCCTTCGTGCCGACCATCATGCGGGCGAACTCGATGATGCGGAACATCTGGCGGATGCCGTCGTGCTTGTCGCCGATCAGCCAGCCCTTGGCGGGGTGCTTGTCGCCGAACGTCATCTCGCAGGTGTTGGACGCCTTGAGGCCCATCTTGTGCTCGACGTTCGTCGCGTACACGCCGTTGCGCTCGCCCAGCTCGCCGGTCTCCCAGTCGAAGTGGAACTTGGGGACGAGGAAGAGCGAGAGGCCCTTGGTGCCGGGGCCGGCGCCCTCGGGGCGGGCCAGCACGTAGTGGATGATGTTCTCGGACATGTCGTGCTCGCCCGAGGTGATGAACCGCTTCACACCCTCGATGTGCCAGGAGCCGTCCTCCTGCTCGACGGCCTTGGTGCGGCCCGCGCCGACGTCCGAACCGGCGTCCGGCTCGGTCAGCACCATCGTCGAGCCCCACTGCTTCTCGACGGCGATCTGCGCGACCTTCTTCTGGGCCTCGTTGCCCTCCTCGAAGAGGATGCCGGCGAAGGCCGGGCCGGAGCAGTACATCCAGATGGCCGGGTTCGCGCCCAGCAGCAGCTCCGCGTACGCCCAGATCAGGGAGCGCGGAGAGGTGGTGCCGCCGATCTCCTCGGGCAGGCCCAGGCGCCAGTACTCGGAGTCCATGAACGCCTGGTACGACTTCTTGAAGGTGTCCGGGACCGGCGCGCTGTTGGTCTCCGGGTCGAAGACCGGCGGGTTGCGGTCGGCGTCGGCGAAGGAGTCGGCCAGCTCGTTCTCCGCGAGGCGGGTGACCTCGTCGAGGATGCTCTTCGCCGTCTCGACGTCCATCTCGGCGAACGGTCCGGTGCCGTACGTCTTGTCGCGCCCGAGCACCTCGAAGAGGTTGAACTCGATGTCGCGGAGATTCGACTTGTAGTGCCCCATGGAAGCTCCGTAATCAATAGCAGTGGCGCGCGACACCTCGGGCGCGGCGTGCGGGCCGGGTGGGCGACGAGCTGGCGGTGCGCATATCAGCTGACCTCTCCGATGATGCTACCCGCCAGTAATAAGACGCAACCCCTCAAGGGGTCGATGTGTCCGATTACTCTTTGGCGCATGTACGGCTACGACCAGAACCCGGGCGCGCAGCAGCAGATGGGCGGCGGCTACGGCGAGCAGCCGCTGTATCCCGAGCCCTCGCCGCCGTCCCTCCGGGACGCGGTACGCGCCTTCACGACCGGCTCGCTGTCCGCCGAGGACTTCCAGCAGGTCTTCGCGACGTCGAAGGTCTACTGCCCGCGCGGCGACAACCCGGGATTCCTCGCGCTGCACAACACGCAGCATCCGGTGATCCCGATGTTCACGACCCTCAAGGAGCTGCGGCGGTACGCGGGCAAGGAGTCCAAGTACTTCGTGATCACCGGGGCCGAGGTGATCGACCTGCTTCCGACCGGCTACGGCTTCGTCCTCGACATGGAGGGCGAGCACCGCATGGTCTTCGACGCCAAGGCCGTGGAGCAGATGGTCGACTTCGCGATGCGCCGCATGTACGGCTGACGCCCTCTCCATTTCCCGCTTCTCCCGCTTCTCCTTCGTCCGGGAGTTCTTCTCCTTCTTCCAGGAGCCCGTACCGGGCTCGGACGCCGCCGGTGACCAACCGGCGGCATCCGGGTGCGGTACGGGCTCCTCGTCGTTGCGGTGCGGGGTTCGCCGTTCCCGTGCGGGGGCTTTCCGTGCGGCCATTGCGGTGTGGGGAAGGGGCCCGCCTTGCAAGATGTTCACTGTTCAACTAAATTGAGGGCAGGACAACCCGGAGGTGGCTCCCATGCCCGCAGTGACTGTCGAAAACCCGCTGACCCTGCCCAAGGTCGCCGCTTCCGGCGACGCCGTCGCCCGTCCCGTGCTCGCCGTCACGACGGCGCCGAGCGGTTACGAGGGCGAGGGTTTCCCGGTTCGCCGCGCGTTCGCCGGGATCAACTACAAGCACCTCGACCCGTTCATCATGATGGATCAGATGGGTGAGGTGGAGTATCAGCCCGGGGAGCCGAAGGGAACCCCGTGGCACCCGCACCGCGGCTTCGAGACCGTCACCTACATCATCGACGGCACCTTCGTCCACCAGGACTCCAACGGTGGCGGTGGCACCATCCGGAACGGTGACACCCAGTGGATGACCGCCGGTTCCGGCCTCCTGCACATCGAGGCTCCGCCGGAGTCCCTCGTGATGTCGGGTGGCCTCTTCCACGGCCTCCAGCTCTGGGTGAACCTGCCCAGGTCCCACAAGATGATGGACCCGCGCTACCAGGACATCCGCGGCGGCCAGGTCCAGCTCCTCGCCTCCCCGGACGGCGGCGCACTGCTCCGCGTCATCGCCGGTGAGCTCGACGGGCACGAGGGCCCCGGTGTCACCCACACCCCGATCACGGTGGTCCACGCCACCATCCGTCCCGGTGCCGAGGTGACCCTGCCCTGGCGCGAGGACTTCAACGCGCTCGCGTACGTGATGGCCGGGCGCGGCAGCGTCGGCATGGACCGCCGTCCGATCCGCCTGGGGCAGACCGCGGTCTTCGGCGCCGGTTCCTCGCTGACCGTCCGCGCGGACGAGAAGCAGGACGGCAACACCCCGGACGTGGAGGTCGTGCTGCTCGGCGGCCGTCCGATCCGTGAGCCGATGGCGCACTACGGTCCGTTCGTGATGAACAGCCAGGCCGAACTCAAGCAGGCGTTCGAGGACTTCCAGGCCGGTCGGCTCGGCCGGATCCCCGCCGTCCACGGCATGTGAACCGTCCTGCTCCGGGCGGGTCGCCCCGCCCGGAGCGGCCCTTGACCGGGTCGCCCTCCGGGTCGTCCGCTCTCCAGGGGGTGACCTTTCGCCGCATATCATGCATGATTACCAGGACATCGCATATGACCGCCGCAAGGTGGCACGTCGCCGCCGGAACGTGGCGGCCCGTCACCTGTACGGCGGCACGGGCGAGACATTGCATTCACGACGTGATCGGGTGGGAGCGTGCAGACCCAGAAGCCCCTCCTGCCCGACGGTGCTCGGCGCACCGCCGCCTGGTGCGGTGTCGTCCTCCTCGTCACCGGGGTCGCGGCGGTCGCCGTCTGGCTGTGCATCACCTTCAAGACGGCCATCACACCCGTACTGCTCGCCCTGCTCGGTACGGCCCTGCTCGGCCCGGTCCACAACAGGCTGACCGCGCGCGGCGTGAACCGCTCGCTGGCCGCGGGGCTCACCTGCGTCCTTCTCGTCGGGGTGGTCGGCGGTGCCGGATACATCGTCGTCACCGCGCTCGTGGACACCGGCCCGCAGATCCTCCGTTCGCTCAAGCGCACGGGGCAGTGGTTCATCGACCACCTCGGGATCAGCCAGACGACCGATGTGGACGCCCTCGCCGCCAATGCCCAGAAGATCCTGGAGAAATTCGGTGCGAGCGCCGCGGGCGGGCTTCTCTCCGGGATCAGCCTGATCGGTTCGCTGCTCGCGACCAGCATCCTTGCCCTGCTGCTGACCTTCTTCTTCCTGCGCGACTCCGACCGGGCCGCGGGCCTCGCCCACGCGGTCGCCCCGCGCGGGACGGGCGACCTGGTCGAGGCCATGGGGCGGCGGGCCTTCGAAGCGGTCCAGGGCTTCATGCGCGGCACCACGTTCATCGCCCTGATCGACGCGGTCTGCATCACCGTCGGTCTGCTGATCCTGCGCGTGCCCGGTGCGGTGGGGCTGGGGGCGCTGGTCTTCGTCGGCGCGTACATCCCGTATCTCGGAGCGTTCCTCTCCGGTGCGGTCGCGGTCCTGGTCGCGCTCGCCGATCGGGGGCTCGTGATCGCGCTGTGGGCGCTGGGCGTCGTGCTCGCCGTGCAGGTGCTGGAGGGCCACGTTCTGCAGCCGATGATCCAGAGCCGTACCGTTCAGATGCACCCGGCCATGATCATGATCGCGCTCACCGCGGGTGCCGGGGTGGCGGGGCTGCTGGGCATGCTGCTCGCGGTGCCGGCGTGTGCGGCGGCCTTCGGGATCCTCGGCGAGCTGCGCGGGGACCGCCCCGGTCCGGCCGGTTCCCCGCCTTCTGATTCCCCTGGTTCCTCCCCCTTCGGCTCCCCTGGTCCTTCCGGGGTCTGAGAACTCCCCTGGTCCTTCCGGGGTCTGAGAACTCCCCTGGTTCTCCCGAGGTCTGAGGAGCGGTGAGAAGGGGAGAAAAGGGGCGGGATGGAACCGTTCAGCCGACAGGCTGAATCATCCGTTCGCCCCGGGACCCGGGCCGGCATCTGGTTCATACAGCTCGAACCAGATCAGCTTGCCTCCGCCCTGGGGGTCCACCCCCCACGCGTCGGCGAGCATCTCCAGCAGCACCAGCCCCCGCCCGCTGGACGCCAGTTCCCCCGGGGATCGTTTGTGGGGCAGTTCGTCGCTGCCGTCGGCCACCTCGACCCGGAGACGGCGCTCACCCGGTTCTCCGGTCGCCCGGACGATCAGCAGCGCGTCCCCGTCCGTGTGGACGAGGACGTTGGTCGTCATCTCGGAGACCATCAGCACCGCCGCGTCGACCTGCTCCGGATCCGCCCAGTCGTGCAGCAGCTCCCGCAACTGCTGCCGAGCCGTCGAGATCTGCTCCGGCTCGGCCTGCGCGATGGTCAGCGCGGCCCGGCGCGTCGTCGTCTCCCGCGACGGTTCGCCGTCGCGCCGCAGCAGCAGTACGGCGAGGTCGTCCTCGCGGCGGTCCGCCAGCGGTCCCGTCGTGTAGTGGGACGCCGGCCCGTGCACGGCCTGCACGAGGGCGTCGGCCAGTTTCTCCAGGTCGGCCGTCTGCTGTTCCAGGAGAGGCCGCAGCCGGATCCAGCCGGTCGCCATGTCGTGACCGCCGGTCTCGATCAGCCCGTCCGTACAGAGCATGATCGTCTCCCCGGGCTCCAGGGTGAGCCGACTCGTCGGGTAGTCCGAGTCCGCCTCGACGCCGAGCGGCAACCCGCCCTCGGTGAAGCGGATCGTCGCGGTCCCGTCGGCCGTCACCACCACGGGGTGGGGGTGGCCGGCCCGCGCGATGTCGAGGGTTCCGGTCTCCGGGTCGGCCTCCGCGTACAGGCAGGTCGCGAAGCGGGGTCCGGGCTCCTCCCCGTCCTCGTAGGCATCGGTGAGCCCGGAGAGGAAACGGGAGGCGCGGGAGAGCACCGCGTCCGGCCGGTGCCCCTCGGCGGCGTACGCGCGCAGGGCGATCCGCAACTGTCCCATCAGCCCCGCGGCGCGCACATCGTGGCCCTGGACGTCACCGATCACGAGGGCGATGCGCCCGTTGGGGAGCGGGATCATGTCGTACCAGTCGCCACCGACCTGGAGCCCGCCGCCGGTCGGGACGTAGCGGGCGGCGACCGTCATCCCAGGGACCCCGGGGCCCAGGGACGGCATCATCGAGCGTTGCAGCCCCAGCGACAGCTCGCGCTCGGTCTCGGCGACGCCGGCACGGGCCAGCGCCTGGGCGAGCATCCGGGCCACCGTTGTCAGCACCGACCGTTCGTCCGTCGTGAACGCGACCGGCTGGCGGAACGCCGCCAGCCAGGCGCCCATGGTCCGCCCCGCCACCGTCAGCGGCAGAAAGGCCCAGGACCGGCGGCCGAACGCGCTGGCGAGCGCCCAGGTGTCCGGGTACCTGCGTCGGTACTCCTCGGGCGAGGGCAGATAGATCGCCCGCCCCGTCCGTATGACCTCGGCAGCCGGGTAGTCGGCGTCCAGCGACATGCCGTTGAACGGACGCTCGTCGCCCGCCTTGTGTCCGTGATGCCCGGTGACCGTCAGCCGGTCGCCCGCGACGCCGAACACCGCCAGGCCGTCCGGCGAGAACCCGGGCATGGAGAGCGAGGCGGCGACCCGCAGCACCTCCTCGGTGGACCGGGCCTCGGCCAGCGCACGGCCTGCGTCCAGCAGGAACGCCTCGCGGGAGCGGTGCCAGTCCCCGGTGACGGTGGTGCCGGGCTGGTGCTCGGCGACCTCCTGAAGGGTGCCGACCATGACAAAGGAGACGTCGCCCGGCTTCCGGGACGGCACTGACTCGTTCGGACTCGTCGGACTCGTCGGACTCGTGGGGCTGGTGGTGCTTGTGGGACTCGGGGGCCCTGCGGAATTTTTGAGGTCCACAGGGTTTGCGGGGCCCGCGGGGTCTGTGCGGACCGTGCGGTCCGTCGTGCGGTCCGCAGGGTTCGCGGAGTCCGCGAGTGGGCTCCCGGGCGACCCCGACCCGTTCGTGGGCGGCAGTGGCTCGTTCCTGTGTGTCAGCGGCCTGGACCGGCTGCGTACCGTGCGCAGCACCCGTCCCTGCGGGTCCACGACCCGCAGCCGGGCCTCGGCGAGGGTGCCCTCGGCGAGTGCGAGGTTCACCACTCCATGGATCTCGGTCCAGTCCACCGGGTGAAGAAGGGAACGCACCGCCGACTCGCGGAAGACGCCGGCCGTCGCGGGCAGCCCGAGCAGCCGGGCCGCCTCCGCGTCGAGCGTCACGGTCCGGGCTCCGCTCTCCCAGCGCCACAGACCGGTCGCGGTCGCGGCCAGGACATCCTCGGTGCGCATTGCCCCACTTTAAGAAGATCTGCTCGATAAACGCCACTGTGGGCGGCCATCCAGGAACGCTGCTCGGAGCGGGCGCGCCCGGAGGGGCTTCGGTTGCGGGCGGGGCCCGGGCGGGGTTCGGGGTGCGGCCCCGCCGGGGTGGTCCGGGGCGCGGTACGTCGGTGCCCGCCCGACCTCCGGACGATCTTGAAATGTCAATGTCAATGAATCGGTGCGGGCGCGGGCGGTAGCCTGGGGTGGTTGAATCCACCCCGAACCGCGAAGACTGGATGAACGACGATGCATCGGTACAGGTCCCACACCTGCGGCGAGCTCCGCGCCTCTGACGTCGGCACCGACGTCCGGCTGAGCGGCTGGCTGCACAATCGCCGAGACCTGGGTGGCATCCTCTTCATCGATCTGCGCGACCACTACGGTCTGGTGCAGCTCGTCGCCCGTCCCGGCACCCCCGGCAACGAGGCCCTGGCGAAGCTCACCAAGGAAACCGTCGTACGGATCGACGGCAAGGTCTCCGCGCGCGGCGCCGACAACGTGAACCCGGAGCTGCCGACCGGCGAGATCGAGATCGAGGTCACCGAGGTCGAGGTGCTGGGCGAGGCCGCCCCGCTGCCCTTCACGATCAACATTGAGGACGGGGTCAACGAGGAGCGGCGCCTGGAGTACCGCTTCCTCGACCTGCGCCGCGAGCGCATGCACCGCAACATCATGCTGCGCTCGGCCGTCATCGCCTCCATCCGCTCGAAGATGGTGGCCCTCGGCTTCAACGAGATGGCGACCCCGATCCTCACCGCGACGTCCCCCGAGGGCGCCCGCGACTTCGTCGTCCCGTCCCGCCTGAACCCGGGCAAGTTCTACGCCCTGCCACAGGCCCCGCAGCAGTTCAAGCAGCTGCTGATGATCTCGGGCTTCGACCGCTACTTCCAGATCGCGCCGTGCTTCCGCGACGAGGACGCCCGCGCCGACCGTTCGCCCGGCGAGTTCTACCAGCTCGACGTCGAGATGTCGTTCGTCGAGCAGGAGGACGTTTTCCAGCCGATCGAGAAGCTGATGACCGAGCTCTTCGAGGAGTTCGGCAACGGCCGCCACGTCACCTCGCCGTTCCCGCGCATCCCGTTCCGTGAGGCGATGCTGAAGTACGGCAACGACAAGCCGGACCTGCGCGCCCAGCTGGAACTGGTCGACATCTCCGACATCTTCGCCGACTCGGAGTTCAAGGCGTTCGCGGGCAAGCACGTCCGCGCCCTCCCGGTCCCGGACACCGCGGGCCAGTCCCGGAAGTTCTTCGACGGCCTCGGCGACTACGCCGTCCAGCACGGCGCCAAGGGCCTGGCCTGGGTCCGCGTCGGCGAGGACGGGGCGCTCACCGGCCCGATCGCCAAGTTCCTCACCGAGAACGACGTCAAGACGCTCACCGAGCGCCTGTCCCTCGTCCCCGGCCACGCCGTCTTCTTCGGTGCGGGCGAGTTCGACGAGGTCTCCAAGATCATGTCCGCCGTCCGCGTCGAGGCCGCCAAGCGTGCCGGCCACTTCGAGGAGGACGTCTTCCGGTTCTGCTGGGTCGTCGACTTCCCGATGTACGAGAAGGACGAGGACACCGGCAAGATCGACTTCTCGCACAACCCCTTCTCGATGCCTCAGGGCGGCATGAAGGACCTGGAGGAGAAGGACCCGCTCGACATCCTGGCCTGGCAGTACGACATCGTCTGCAACGGCATCGAGCTGTCCTCCGGCGCCATCCGCAACCACGAGCCCGAGGTCATGCTCAAGGCCTTCGAGATCGCCGGCTACGACCGCGAGACCGTCGAGCACGAGTTCGCGGGCATGCTCCGCGCCTTCCGCCTCGGCGCCCCGCCGCACGGCGGCATCGCCCCGGGCGTCGACCGCATCGTGATGCTCCTGGCGGACGAGCCCAACATCCGCGAGACCATCGCCTTCCCGCTCAACGGCAACGCCCAGGACCTGATGATGGGCGCCCCGACGGAGCTGGACGAGTCCCGCCTGCGCGAGCTGCACATCCAGCTCCGCAAGCCGGTCGCGACGGCCAAGGACAAGACGGAGAAGTAGCCTCTGTACCGGCACTTCTCTGTGTTCCACGTGAAACAGCCCCCGGCCGTCCGGCCGGGGGCTGTTTCACGCCTGTATGCGGGGGCGTAGGCGGCAGCCGTACAAATGTTGGTGATGTGCCTTGTCTATGTACATGGTGTGTTCGAGTGGGGATGGTGAGCATGTCCGTAACCCAGATCGACCTGGATGACGAGGCGCTGGCCGAGGCGATGCGTCTGATGGGTGTGACGACGAAGAAGGAGACCGTCAACACGGCTCTGCGGGATTATGTGGCTCGCATCAGAAGGCTCGAGGCTGCCGAGAAGCTGGCCCAGCGGGGTGAGCGTGGTGAGTTCGAGAAGGCCGCAGCCGCGCACGACGCTGCTAAGCGCGCGCAGCGGGCGGGCTTTGAATGATCACGTATCTTGTTGACACCTCTGCACTGTGGCACCTTTTTCGTACCCCAGGGGCGCTGCGCTCCTGGGAGGGGCACATCGCCGCGGGAGTGTTCCGCATGTGCGAGCCCACGCGCACTGAGTTCCTGTACTCGGCCACCAGCCCTGCTCACCGCGACGAGTTGGCCGGAGAGCTGGATGATCTCTGCCAGCTCTCGCCCGTTCCCAAGAATGCGTGGCGCTGGGTCGATGCAGCCCAGTACAAGCTCACGCAGCAAGGAGAGCACCGCGCGGCGGGAGCCATCGATCTATTGGTGTGTGCGACAGCGGTCCATCACGGTCACACCGTGCTCCACGTGGACAACGACTTCACCACAGTGGCGGCGGTCCTCAAGGAAGTGCGGCAGCGGGACGTACGAGCTTGACCCGTCCGGCAGTCGCCGGCTACGACCGCGAGACCGTCGAGCACGAGTTCGCGGGCATGTTCCGCGCCGCCCGCCCGGAGCGCTCAGCTGGTGACGCGCGTGTAGGTGAGGAACACCGCGCCGCTCTTGAGGGCGGTGTGGTCGGTGAGCGTCCAGGTGCGCGGGTCGAAGGCAGCCTTGCGGGAGAACAGAGGGATTCCGTCGCCGATGGTCAGCGGGCCGACCTTGAGGATCAGTGTGTCGATCTCGGAGTACAAGGAGCCCGCCAGCTCGGCGCCGCCGAGCAGCCAGATGTCCTTGCCGTCCAGCTGCTTGAGCTCCCGTACGGTCGCCACCGGGTCGTCGGCGACCAGTTCGACGGCCGGGTCCGGGCTCTCGGTCAGGGTCCGGGAAAATACCAGGTGACGCAGGTGGGGGTAGGCGTCGGTGATCCCGGCCGCAAGACCGATCTCGTAGCTGCGCCGCCCCTCGAGCACGGTGTCGAAGTGCGTGCCCCCCGCCGTGACGGACAGTGCCTGCCGGGCCTGGACGGGCAGCGTCTCCGGGTACTCGGCCACGAGGTGCTGAATGTAGTCCTCCGGTATGGGCCAGAAGCCGTTCGGACCGGTGGGGTCCGCGCCATCCGGGCCCGCGATGAAGCCATCGAGAGTGGTGGCGATGTAGTGGACGAGTCTGCGCACGCCGTGTCCCTTCATAGTGTTGGTTGGTGATCAGGATGCGCCACACAGGCGATGTCTGTGTGGCGATTGCGGCAAATTGCGGATCTGGCCCACGGCCATTGGATTGCTCGCAACGGCGGTGCCATGTCCCGTTACGCGGCCAGGAGTTCGCACCACACGAACTTTCCCAAATCGCCTGCCGCATCGAGCGGATACCAGCCCCAGCCGTCCGTGCTGTTGCGGACCAGGTCGAGACCGCGCCCGTTCTCGGCTTCTGCGGATGAGTGCAGCGGTGGCGCCGGTGGGGTGGGGTCGGCGTCCCAGACACCGATGCGCAGTACGCGGCCCGCCCAGCGCAGGCGTAACGCGGCCGGGCCCTTGGTGTGGCGTACCGCGTTGCCGACCAGCTCGGTGGCGACGAGCTCGGCGGTCTCGGAGAGGGGGGAGCAGTCCGTGCAGGGTGAGGTCTGGGACCTCCGCCTCCGGCGTTGTCGTCAGTCGCCGACGCTCCTTCCCCGAGCTCTCAGCTGCGTTCGAGCAGGGGAGACCCCATCCGACTCCCTCCTCCGCCTTGGATTCGAAGGCCCCAGATGCCGCTCCTTCTCCCACTGCGAATCGTGGACGAGGTCGTCAGCGTGATGGCCCACCTCGGACGTGCTGAGGTGGGCCATCAGTTGGAGAGCGGGCATCCCGCCCCCTCGTGGGTGCTGGGGTCAGCCGGACACGGACTTCGACGGGCCGGCGCCGTCGGACGGCTTACCCGTCTCGGCCGGTGTCTTTCCGCTCTGGTCCTGCTTCGGCGCCGGCAGAATGGTGAGGTGCCACTTCCCGCCCTCGCGGGTGATTGTGAGACTCTCGTTGTAGTCGGCACCCTTGCTGTCCTTGGCGGTGATTTTCGCGGACCCGACATCGGGGCCGAGATCGTAGTTGATCTGGATGTCGTCGACCTTGAGGCCGCGGCCACCCTTTTCCTCGATGACCTTCTCGGCATCCCGCTCAGCGGCCGGGTCGGTTGCCCCGTCCAGCTTCAACAGGGCTTCCGTGTCACGCTCGTTGAGCGCGGTGATGTACGCCTCGACCGTCTCGCGGTCACCGCTCGCCTTCGGCTCGGAGTCGCCGCTGTCGCACCCGGCCAGGGCGAGCAGCGCGGCGAAAGTGACGCCGGCGAAGTAGCGCCTGTTCATGTGTCCCTCACAGGTGGTTCAGCCTGGATGCCAGGCAGGGGTCTTCAGGTCCGGTGTGCGTACCAGGCAGCGTTCGGGTGGTCGGCGAGCAGCTTGCGGAGGCTCTTGTTGTGGGTGTTTCCCGTGTGATAGGTGAGATATGGGGTGCCTTTGTAGAGCTTGGTGACGACCATGGTGTGATCGATGATGTTGTCGTTCCGAGGCTTCCAGTTCGCCTGGAGCACGTCGGCGGAAGCGAGCTTCCAGACATTGTTGAGGGACTTGGTCCGTTTGGAGTGCTTCACCGCGAACCAGTACCAGTTCTCGGCACCCGCCCACGTGTAGCTGGTGGTCCAAGTGTGGCTTGCGTAGAACCACTTCTTGTTGTCCTTGCGGCTGGCGAAGCTGCCGGAGGTTGCCTTCCAGCCGCCGGCCCGCATCACCTGGGAGACGAAGTTCGTGCAGTCGTTTCCGTAGGTGCGATAGTCGTTGCTCGGCTTCTTCCAGTACTTGTTGGCGTAGCGCACCATGGCGCTGTAGTTGTACTGCGACGTATCCGGCGGGACGTACAGCCGTATGGCCCCCGTGCGGGTTCGCGCTCGCGTGTCGCGGCGTTAACTGGGTTCAGCGGGGCGAGGCGTGACGGCGAGCTCGCCCGTGCCGCGTTCACCCACGACCGCTGAGGAGTGCCCGTGTCCGTGTCCCGTACGTCGGCCGCCCGGCGTCGCCTCCCGTACGCCGTCCGGGCCGGTACCTGCGTTGCCGCGATTCTGGCGCTCGCAGCCTGCGGCGATACGGGCGTCACCGACACCGCCTCCCGGGCCACCCCGGTGCCGTCCGCCTCCTCCACCGGGCTCGCCGGGACGCAGGCCGGGGACGGGCGGGGTAGTGGGAAGCCGTCCGCCGGGTCGCAGGCGGACGGGCCGCCGGGGCGGGGTGCCGCACCCGCGCCGCGGGCCCCGGGTGTCCGCCCGGCCCTGATTCCCGGGCTGGGGCTGCGGACCAGGGGCAGGATTCCGGCCGAAACCCGCCAGGCCCTCGTCGTCACCGGTGACGCGTACGACTCCAGCCTGTCCACCGCGGTCCTGTACACCCGTGACGACCCCGCCCAGGGCTGGCGGGCGGTCACCTCCCGCTGGCCGGCCCACAACGGCCTCAACGGGTGGGCCGACGAGCACCGGGAGGGCGACCTTCGTACCCCGGTCGGGATCTACGGGCTGACGGCGGCGGGCGGGCTGTTCAAGCCGCCGGAGACCGTTTTCCCGTACGAACAGGACCCGGCCTACACCGTGAGTGGCGAAGGCTTCGACGGCGAACCGCTCGAAGGTTCTTTCGATTATGTGGTCGCGATCGACTACAACCGGACCCCCGGCGTCTCGCCCCTGGACCGCGAACGCCCGCTCGGCCAGGAACGCGGCGGCGGCATCTGGCTCCACGTGGACCACGGCGGCCCGACGCAGGGCTGTGTCTCGCTGCCCGTGGAGCACATGAAGGAGCTGCTGAGGCTGCTCGACCCGCGGAAGAACCCGGTGGTGGTGATGGGGGACGCGGAGTGGCTGGAGCGGTGAACCGGGCCCCGGCCGGTCCCCCCGTCTACCTGCTGATCGACCGCGACAGCTGTGAGGTCAAGGTGCACTCGGAGCCCGACGGCGTGCGGTACGAGCGCGTGGTGACGGTGCCGTACGGGAAGACCGTCGAGCTGCCCGACCCGGTCGGCATCGAGCTGGACACCGAGCCGCTGACGGACCGGGTTCGCTGAATCGAGCGCACGAGAGTGCACGGTGGCGTTGCGTGCACGGTTGAGGGCCGGAACCGCCGTGAAGCGGGTCCCGGCCCTCGGCCGTACGGAGTGGGGCGGAAGCGCGGTTACGCCGGCTTCTCCTCCAGGCGGGGGAACAGCACCGCGCCCTTCGTGACCGTCACGCCCGCCGGGAGCCGGCCCCAGTCGCCCGCCTCCTGGACGCGCTGGTCGCACAGGGCGCCCAGGGACGCCTCGGCGCCCAGTGAGTCCCACAGCTTCTGCGAGGTCTCCGGCATCACGGCGTTCAGCAGCACCGCGACGCCGCGCAGCGACTCGGCGGCCGTGTACAGGATCGTCGCGAGGCGGGCCCGGCCCTCCGGAGAGGCGTCCTTGGCGACCTTCCAGGGCTCCTGCTCCGTGATGTAGCCGTTGACCTGCTTCACGAAGTCGAAGATCGCCAGGATGCCGGCCTGGAAGTCCAGCTCCTCGCCGATCTTGTGGTCGGCCGTGGCGACGGCCTTCGCCAGCCCGTCCTGGACGGCCTTCTCGGCGTCGCCCGCGGCGGTGGCCTGCGGGAGCGTCCCGTCGAAGTACTTGCCGACCATGGCGGCGACGCGCGAGGCGAGGTTGCCGTAGTCGTTGGCCAGCTCGGAGGTGTAGCGGGCGGAGAAGTCCTCCCAGGAGAACGAGCCGTCGCTGCCGAACGCGATGGCGCGCAGGAAGTACCAGCGGTATGCGTCCACACCGAAGTGCGAGGTCAGGTCCTGCGGCTTGATGCCGGTCAGGTTCGACTTCGACATCTTCTCGCCGCCGACCATCAGCCAGCCGTTGGCCGCGACCTTGCCCGGCAGCGGCAGGCCCTGCGCCATCAGCATCGCGGGCCAGATCACCGCGTGGAAGCGGAGGATGTCCTTGCCCACCAGGTGCACATTGGCCGGGAACGTCCCGTCGAACTTCTCCTGGTTGGCGCCGTAGCCGACCGCCGTGGCGTAGTTCAGCAGCGCGTCGACCCACACGTAGATGACGTGCTTCTCGTCCCACGGCACCGGGACGCCCCAGTCGAAGGTGGAGCGCGAGATGGACAGGTCCTGGAGGCCCTGCCGGACGAAGTTCACGACCTCGTTGCGGGCGGACTCGGGCTGCACGAAGCCGGGGTTGTTCGCGTAGAACTCCAGCAGCTTCGGGCCGTACGCGCTCAGCTTGAAGAAATAGTTCTCCTCCTTGAGGATCTCCACCGGCTTCTTGTGGATCGGGCACAGCTTGACGCCGTCCTCGTCCTCGATCAGGTCGCCGGGGAGCTTGTACTCCTCGCAGCCCACGCAGTACGGGCCTTCGTAGCCGCCCTTGTAGATCTCACCCTTGTCGTACAGGTCCTGCACGAACTCCTGCACCCGGTCGGTGTGCCGCTTCTCCGTCGTACGGATGAAGTCGTCGTTCGCGATGTTCAGGTGCTTCCAGAGGGGCTTCCACGCCTCCTCCACGAGCTTGTCGCACCACTCCTGCGGGGTGACGTCGTTCGCCTCGGCAGTGCGCATGATCTTCTGACCGTGCTCGTCCGTGCCGGTGAGGTACCACACCTTCTCGCCGCGCTGGCGGTGCCAGCGCGCGAGCACGTCGCCTGCGACGGTCGTGTAGGCGTGGCCCAGGTGAGGAGCGTCGTTGACGTAGTAGATGGGGGTCGAGACGTAGTACGCCGTCGCCCCCTGCTTCTCGGATCCAGTGGCCGCCATGGGCAAAATCCTAACGGCCTGCTGAAGATCGACTCACATCTATTACGACCGGTCGCTGTCGGGGCCGGGAGCCTTCCGGGCCGTGCCGGGCCGTGCCGAGACCTCTGCGAAACGTGCCTTCCCCTAACAAAGACGCATCCTGGGAGGGAGCAGACACGCATGCACGGGGCACACGAAGCAGAGGACATGACGATGCGGGTACTCGTCGCCGAGGACGAGGAGATGCTGGCGGAGCTGGTCGCCACCGGGCTGCGACGGGCCGGATTCGCCGTCGACACCGTGTACAGCGGTGACGCCGCCCTCGCCTACCTGGGGCTGCACGACTACGACGTCGTCGTCCTCGACCGCGATCTGCCACGGGTGCACGGCGACGACGTGGCGCGGAAACTGGTCGCCACCGGCTCACGGACCAGGATCCTGATGCTCACCGCCGCCGCTTCCATGGAGGACCGGGTCGCCGGGCTCGATCTCGGTGCCGACGACTACCTGGGCAAGCCCTTCGAGTTCCCCGAGCTGGTCTCACGGGTACGCGCGCTGCGGCGGCGCAGCGCGCGCCCCGTGCCGCCGCAGCTCGAACGGCACGGCATCCGGCTCGATACCGTGCGGCGCACCGCTCACCGGGACGGCAGGGAACTCGACCTCTCGCCGAAGGAGTTCTCGGTGCTCCAACTGCTGCTGGAGGCCGACGGCGGGACCGTCAGCGCGGAGGAGCTGCTGGAGCGGGCCTGGGACGCCAACGCCGACCCCTTCACCGGCGCTGTCCGGGTCTGCATGAGCAAGCTGCGGGGGAAGCTCGGGGAGCCTGCGCTGATCCGCACGGTGCAGGGTGTGGGGTACGCACTGTGAAAGGCCGGACCTCCCGCCCGCCCCGTCCGTCGCGCCTGTCCCGTCCGTCGTACCTGTCCCGTCCGTCGTGCCTGCCCCGTCCGTTGCGTCCATTGCGTGTGCCGCGCGGGCTGCGTATGTCGCGCGTGCTGCGTGAGTCGCGTGTGGGGCGAGATGCCGCGCGTGTGCCGCGAGCGACCCGTGTTCCGGGCGCCGTGTTCCGCGTTCCGCATGTCCTGCGCGCCCCGCTCCTGCGCTGCCCGCGGCGTATCCGGCACTCCACGATCCGGACGCGGATCGCGCTCGTGTACGGCGGGGCCTTCCTGGTGCTGGGGACGGCCCTGCTCACCACCGTCAACCTCGCCTCGCGCGCGGGTACGGACTCCCAGGCGCGGGACATCGCGCGCACGGCCGCGGTCGTCCAGCCCGGTTACGCGGTCAACGGCCCGCTCGTCACCCGGCGCACGCTCGGCCCGCTCACCGTCTACGACCTCACCGACGACGTCAGCGACGCGGCCGGCCACCAGCTCCTCATCTGGTCCGTCGCCTCGCTGCTCGTCATGACGGCGTGCGCGGTCGGGGTGGGATGGTGGGCCGCAGGGCGGTTCCTGCGCCCCGTCCACGCCATGACCGCCAAGGCGCGCAGGCTCTCCGAACACACCCTCCACGAACGCATCGCGGCCAGTGGGCCCGACGACGAGCTGAGGGAACTCGGCGACACCCTCGATGCCCTGCTGGCCCGGCTGGAGAAGGCGTTCGACAGCCAGCGGCGGTTCATCGCCAACGCCTCGCACGAGCTGCGGACCCCGCTCGCCACTCAGCGAGCCGCGATCCAGATCGGCCTGGACGACCCGTCCCCGGAGGATCTCGTACGGACCCGGCAGACGCTGCTGGACAACAACCGGCGCAGCGAAAGGCTCATCGAGGGGCTGCTGGTCCTGGCGCGCAGCGAACGCGGGCTCGCGGCGGGCGAGCGGGAGGAGGTGGACTTCGCCCGGGTGGTGGCCGAGGAGGCGGCCCGGCACGCCGGCGTGCAGGTCGACGCCGGCCCCTGCGCGGTACGGGGGAACCGGATGCTGCTCGCCCAGATGGTGGCGAACCTGCTGGCCAACGCCGTCACGTACAACGTGCCCGACGGGACGGTGGAGGTGTCGGCGGTGACGGCCGGTGACAGCGTGCTGATGGAGGTGCGCAACACCGGGCCGGTGGTGGACGCGGAGGACATCCCCGGGCTGTTCGAGCCGTTCCGGCGCGGTGAGGGCCGGGACCGGATGGGGCGGGGGTCGGGGCTCGGACTGTCGATCGTGCGCTCCATCGCGGTCGCGCACGGCGGTACGGTCACGGCGGTGCCGGGCCCCGGGGGCGGCCTCGCCGTGACCGTACGTCTGCCCGCCGATCAGCCCTCGGTGGCCGCCGCCCGGTCAGCGATCCAGGCGGGCAGGGCGGCGAGGGCCTCGCGGTAGAAGGTGGTGTCCGGGACCTCACGGGGGGCGGGGCCCGCGTGGAAGAACCCGGCGTTCGGGGCGTCCAGCTTCCGCAGGAAGTCGAAGCCCTTCGCGTCCTCGTCGCCGAACGCGACGAACTGGAAGAACAGCGGCAGCCGTGCCGCGTCGGCGAGCGCCTGCTTCGCGGCCTGCCTGGCGTCCGGCGGGCCGTCCGTCTGGAAGACCACCAGGGCGGGTCCCGTCGCCCCCGACTTCTCGTAGTGCGTGACGACCTCCTCGACGGCGCGGTGGTAGTTCGTACGGCCGAGGCGGCCCAGGCCCGCGTTCAGTTCGTCGATGCGGCCCTCGTGGCCGGCGAGCTCGACCGTGCCGGTGCCGTCGATGTCGGTCGAGAAGAAGACGACGTGGACGGTGGCGGTCTCGTCCAGGTGCGCGGCGAGGGCGACGGTACGGTCGCCGAGGTGCTGGGCGCTGCCGTCCTTGTAGAACGGCCGCATGGAGCCGGAACGGTCGAGGACGAGGTAGACGGTGGCGCGCAGCCCGGTCAGCCCGTGCGCCTTCAGCCCGGCCTGGGCGGCCTTGTACGCGCCGACGAGGCCGGGCGCACGGGTCTTGAGACGGGCGAGCGAGAGGGCCGGCTTGGGGGCGGCCGTCGCCACGGGGGCCGTCACCACGGGGGCCGGTTCCTGCTCGGGCTCAGCCGCCGCGTCGGGGGCCTGGTCCGGGGTGGGCTCGGTGGCCGGTTCAGGCGTCTGAGCCCGCGTGGGCTCGGCGGGCGGTTCGGGGGTCCGAGTGGCATCGGCCTGGGCGGTGACATCGGCCGGAGCGGTGACATCGGCCGGAGCGGGGGTCGGTTCCGGTTCCGCTACGGGTTCCGGATCGGGTGCCGGAGCGGGCTCGGGGGTTGCGGGCGAGGCGGCCGCAGGTTCTTCGGTGGTGGCGGTGGTGGTGGTCGGGGTAGCCGGGGCGGCTTCGGGGGCTGCCGCGGGGGCTGCTTCCGGAGTGGGGGCCTGGGCGGCGGCCGGTTCCTGGGCGGGCTTGGTTGCCGCTTCGGTTTCCGGTTCCGCGGCCGGTTCCGGGGCGGGCTTGGTCGTCGCTTCGGTTTCCGGTTCCGCGGCCGGTTCCGGGGCGGGCTTGGTCGTCGCTTCAGTTTCCGGTTCCGCGGCCGGTTCGGGGCTCTCGGTGGTGGTCTCGGGTTCGGGGGCGGTTTCGGTCTTGTGCTTGACGTCGGCTTTGGGTTCGGGTGCGGTTTCGGTCTCGTGCTTGACGTCGGCCTCGGCCTCGGGTTCGGGCGCGGCTTCGGTCTCGGCCTCAAGCGCCGTCGTCGCCGGTTCGGCTACGGGTTGCGGCTCGGTTCTGGCGCCGGGTGCGGTTGCCGGTTCCGGCTGTGCGGCGGCCGGCTCGGGCTCGGCGGGAACTTCGGCTTTGACAGCCTTCGGCTCGGAAAGCTCCGTCTCCGCCGCCTGCGCCGCACCGGTCCTCGCCGCCTCCGGTTCCGAGGCTTCCGGCTCTGCGGCCTTCGGTGCGCCCGCCTCCGAATCGGCCTTCGGCGTGTCCGACTTCGGCTCCACGACCTCCGGCTCGTCCAGCTCGTCCGGCTCGTCCGGCTTGGACTCCGCGTTTGGCTGTGCCTCTGCTTGTGCCTCTACTTCTACCTTCGGCTCGACCGATTCCGCCTTCGGCTCGGGCTCCGTTTCCGTCTTCGGCTTCGAGGTCGCCCCCTGCGACGGGACCGTGGGGAAGGACGCCTTGTCGAAGGCGGCAGCCACCAGGTCCGAGGCCAGGCCGATGCTGCCGTCGCCTTCGGCGGACAGGGGCGAGGCAGGGGCCGGGATCGTGGCCTTGGGGGACGAGTCGGCTTCGCGCGCCGGGGCCTTCTCCGCGGCTGGTTCGTCCGCCGGCTCGTCCGTCGGCGCCGCGATCGGCTCCGACTCCGCGGGCGCGGCGCGTTCGGTCTGGGGCGGGACCGTGGCCGTCGGCGCGTCCTGCTCCGCGCGGTCACGGCCGAACACCTTCCGCAGCAAGCTCCGAATGCCCATGGGCGAGGCCTTTCGCGTGAGTGGGGTGCGATGAATGTCCGACCCGCGGGAATCGATCCCTGGCCAGGGCGGATATGTAAGGTTAGCGGCCGGATCCAGCCCTTCGTCGGCACGGCCCGCCCGTGGGAAAGCCGATCCGCGAACGATCCTTCGTCGAGTCCGTACCGAGTCCGTACCGAGTCCGGTGTGCATGCCGTGCGGGTCTGATGTGCTTCGTTCACCTGTGCTGACGCGGCCGTGAATTGCCTTGTCGGCGTGATCGGCCGGTGTGCGTGACACGAAGTCAGGTGCACCGTTGTCCGTTATTCACCTGGGTTTCCAAGAAGGGCCTCCATATGGGGAAACTCTCTCGTTGAAAACGTATTGCGGCTTGTGTCGTCGAGGCCGGATCGCTGCTTTCCGGGACTTGCTCCTGCGGCCGGTGTCATCGCCGTTCCGGCGACCCCGCGGCCGTCCGCCGCGCTGGCCGCGGACGATCTGGCACCGGGCGACGAGGGCATGCCGGACGACGGTTTCGACCACGAATCCGAGGGCGGGCAGGACGATTTCGCGGGGACCTCGGTGAGTGCCGCTATACCAACAACGGCGGTACGAGCCCCGGCCGGGTCGGCACGTATCCGATGACTGCGCCGACGGTCCCGTGCTCCCGAAGCTACGGTGACGTGACAAGTGACTCCCTGTTAGCAGAGTGACGACCGGTGAGGGCGCACGAGGCGGGGTTCGGGAACTTCGCCGGCCTGGAGGACGGCGAACGGCGAAGTCGGCGCGGCCTGCTCGACGGCTTCGGGGTATGCCTCACGCTTGGCGTTTCGGCCAGCGCCCGGTAGATGCCGACGACGCAAACCGCGCGTGCAGCTCATCACAGACCGCTGCGGCGGGCAGCCCCCTGCTGTCGGACTGCGGTGTTCTTCTCGCGTCCGAGGTGGATGCGGGCCGCCACCGGTATGTGGTCGCTCGTCGTCGGCGGCAGGTTCCAGGCCGAGGTGGCCTTCACGCCCTTGAGGAGGATCTGGTCGATCCGGACGACCGGAAAGCTCGATGGCCAGGTGAGACCGAAGCCTTTGCCTGCCGTCGACTGGGCCGAGGTCATACGCGTGGTGAGCGGGCGCAGCGCGCGGTCGTCGAGCGCTCCGTTGAAGTCGCCCATGACGATGACACGTTGGACCTTTTCGCCGTGCAGATGTGCTACGAGGCGGTCGAGGGAGTCATTGCGCGCGAGTGTGGTGAAGCCGTCGGGGCGGACGCGAACGGACGCGAGGTGAACGACGTAGACGGCCAGCGGGCCCTTGGGGGTGTCCACCGTGGCGCGCATGGCCCGCGTCCACGGCATGATCGGCACCGCGCGCGCGTCGCGCAGGGGGTAGGTGCTCCAGAGGCCGACTGTGCCGTCGTAGAAGTGGTACGGGTAGGAGGACGCCAGGGCGCGCTCATACGCGGGTGCCGTGTCGGGGCTCAGTTCCTCAAGTGCCAGGACGTCCGCTTTGGACGCGATCAGGCTGCGGGCGGTGCCGCGCGGATCGGGGTTGTTCTGGTTGACGTTGTGGCTGACCACGGTGAGGTCCCCGCCGGGTGACGCCTTGTCGGTGAGCATGGGGCCGAAGGCCGCCAGCCAGATGGCGATCGGCAGGACGCAGGCCCACGCGGCCACCGGCGATCTGCGCAGCAGCGCCGTGGTCAGCAGGACGGGCAGGGCGAGGGCCGTCCAGGGAAGCAGAGTCTCGATCAGGCTGCCGAGGTGGCCCGGTGTGTTGGGGATCCAGCGATGGCCCTGGAGGACCAGCGCGAGGAGGACGCAGCCGGTCGTGGTCAGCGTGCCCCGGCGGCGGCGGGACCGCTGCGACCTGAGCCGTCGGAGCAGGGGCTGTGGGGGCGCAAGCTGTTGGGGTGAGGACCCGGCGCTCATCACCGTCGCACCGCTCGGTCCCTCTGGTGCCGCCACCTGGGTTCGCTCGCCGCTCTCTGCCCGTGTTGTCGTCATCGTCGGTCAGCTCTCCGTCCGCGCCGAGACCAGCTGGTCGCGGAGTCCGTCGATCAGTACGCGGCTGCTGTCCAGGGCTGCCTGGAGACCTTCGACGGGCGTGGTGTTCGCTCGCTGGTGCAGGACCGCACCGAGAAGCAGTCGGGTCCGGTCACCGATGCGGACCTCGGAGGCCCACAGGAGGTTGCCGCCCGCCGGGGTGCTGGAACCGGTCTTGATGCCGACGACGCCTGAAGTACCCAGCAGGGAGTTGGAGTTGTGGACCGGGTCCATGCCGGGGACGGTGACGGTGCGGCTGGCCACGATGTCGCGGAAGACGGGGTTCTTCATCGCCTGCCGGGCCAGTTTCACTTGGTCGGCCGCGGTGCTCGTGGTGCCGGCTTCGATGCCGCTCGCCCCCGTGTAGGTCGAGTGGCCCATTCCCAGTTCGTCCGCGGTGCGCTGCATCTTCCTGGCGAAGGTGCCCTGGTTACCGGAGTCCCAGCGGGCCAGGAGGCGGGCGACATTGTTCGCGGAGGGGAGCAGCAGCAGCTCCAGGAGCTGGCGCTGGGAGTACTTCTGTCCGGCCCGGACCGGGACGGTCGACTCGTCACCGACGCCCACTTCGTCGGCGGCCTGCCGGTCCACCTCGATCCGCGGGCCCGGCGCGCCCGGTTCGAGCGGGTGGTCCTTGAGAATGACGTAGGCGGTCATCACCTTCGTCAGACTCGCGATCGGCACCGGGCGCTGTTCGCCCCGTGTTTCCGTGAACGCCGTTCCCTCGAGTCCGACTGCGGCCTGGCCTTCCTTGGGCCAGGGGATCGTTCCGTCGCCTACGGCGGCTCGCCAGGCGCCGCCCACCCCGCCGGTGCCGGAAGCAGAGGTGAGGGTGGCGCGAGAGGCGTTGTCCGGCATGGTGACGATCACGGCGATGGTCAGGGTTACCAGCAGGAACACGGCCAGCAGACCGATCGGGACGCGATGGCGTGAGGCAGGGCGAAGAAGCATCAGGAAAGCCACCTCCGGGGGCCGCGGTACGTGATCGGTACGTAGGCAAGGCTGCGGGGGCGGTTCGTCCGGACGACGGACAGCGGAGCGCCACGGGCCCTCAGGAACCCATCAGCCGTGTATCAGGGCCGGGGATGGGGAGGGGCAAGGGAGGGGCAAGGCAGGGGGTGGGGAAAGGCAAGGGAAGGGCAAGGCAAGGGAGAGGAAAGGCTGCTGAGCCCGGGGCGGGGCGGGATCGTCCGGGTCACTGGGTGGCTGCGGGCCCGTCCGCGGGCAGGCGCAGCACCACCACCGCTCCCCCGTCCCCCGGGTCGTTGGCGAAGTCCAGGGTCGCCCCGATCACCTTCGCTTGACCGCACACGATCGTGAGGCCCAGGCCGTGCCCGCGGCCCCGCTCGGTCGCGCCGGTACGGAACCGCTGGGGGCCGTGGGCCAAGAGGCCGGCGGGGAAGCCGGGCCCGTGGTCCCGTACCGTGATCGTCGCTCCGGAGACGGTGATCTCCACGGGGCCGGCACCGTGGCGGTGTGCGTTGACGACGAGGTTGGCGATGATCCGGTCCAGGCGTCGCGGGTCGGTCTCGGCCACCGGCGCGCCGTGGGCGCTCACCCGCGCCGTCAGGCCGGTCTTCACCACCGACTCCTTGACCAGTTCGGCCAGGTCCACCGGCCGTGACTGCGGCCGCTCGACATTCGCGTCGAGACGGGAGATCTCCAGCAGGTCCTCGACGAGGTCGCGCAGTACCCGGGCCCGGTCCCTGACCAGGTCGGTGGCCTCACCCTCGGGGAGCAGGCCGGCCGAGGTGACCAGTCCCATCAGCGGGGTGCGCAGCTCGTGCGCGACATCGGCGGTGAAGCGCTGCTCGGTGGCGATCCGCTCGCGCAGGCTGTCCGCCATCGAGTCGACCGTGGCCGAGATCTCGTTGATCTCGTCGCCGGCGCGGCTGCCCATGTTCGTACGGGCGTCCAGGTCGCCCGCCGTGATTCGGCGGGCCGTGCGGGCAACCCGGCGCAGCCGCCTGGTCGGCAGTGCGGTCGCCAGGGCCGTGGCCGGGATCACGACGGCAAGGGTGAGCAGTGAGTACTTCCACACGTGGCGGTCCAGGGCCTGCCTGGTGAGCAGGTCGGCCGTCATGTCGACCTCGGTCGCGTAGAGCCGGCCGTCCTGCTTCTTCGCGGCCCAGAAGGTGGGGGCCGGCGGCTTGTTCTCGTAGAGGGTGCCCCGGCCGTGGAGTTCGACCTGCCGCAGCAATGAGTCCGGGAGCTCGCCGGGGTTCGCGAGAGGCGGTTGCCGACCGGAGTTCCGGGCGTCCCTCACTTCCTTATCGAGCTGTTGTTCGGCCCGGCCCGCGCCTTCGTTCAGGGACCGGTTCAGCGTGGACTCGTGCACCAGCACACCGACGGTGAGGGCCATCGCGGAACAGGCCAGGACGACCAGGAGGACGATCTTCCAGCGCATCGAGCGGGGGTTCAGCATCATGCGTGCGGTCGGCATCTCGGCTCCCCGGTTCAGCGCCGCAGCTTGTAACCGAAACCGCGGACCGTCTCTACGCGGTGGGCGCCGACCTTCTTGCGCAACCGCTGCACACACAGGTCGACGACCCTCGTGTCACCGTCCCAGCCGTAGTCCCACACCTCGCGCAGCAGGGTCTGGCGGTCCAGCACGATGCCGGGGTGCGCCGCGAACTCCAGCAGCAGCCGCAACTCGGTGGGGGCCAGGGCGATTTCCTCGCCCTCCCGGCGGACCTCCAGAGCAGCGGGGTCGATGGTCAGGTCGCCGAAGACCAGCAGGCCGGCCGCAGTGGGGCGCTCGGCACCGCCGGCCTGTGCGGTGGGGACGGCGGTGGCACGGCGCAGCAGCGCGCGGATCCGGGCCACCAGGACGGCGGTGTCGACGGGCTTGACCACGTAGTCGTCGGCGCCGGCTTCCAGGCCCGAGACCACGTCGAGGGCGTCGCCACGCGCGGACATCATCAGGATCGGGTCCATGCTGGTCTCCCTGATCCGGCGGCACAGTCCGATCCCGTCCAGGCCCGGCAGCATCACGTCGAGCAGAAGCAGGTCATGGTGGGCCTCGCGGAACAGCTCCAGACCGGTCAGCCCGTCGCCTGCCACGGTCACGTGGTAGCCGTAGCGTTCGAGGGCCATCGCGACGGATCTGCGGATCACCTCGTCGTCCTCGACGAGGAGGATGGTCACCGAGGTCGGTGGGGTCGCCGTGGTTTGTGCGGTCTCAGGGGTCACGTGGGTGGGATCAGACATGTACATCCATCGTGCGAGGTGCCGGCCGGAACTCCATCATGCCGTGCCGGACAGGGGAAAGCCGCCGGAGTCCGAGAGTCCTTGAGGCAGTCACCGTGGCCTGACCGGCGCCGATACCCGGGTGATACAGCAGGCGCTGATACCCGGGTGATACACAGTCGCGCGGCAGCCGACACGCAGTTGCGCCCCCGTGGAAACGCCCCGGAGCTCATGGGGGCGCGGCCCGGGCTGCGGCGTGAGGTGTCGTCCTACGGGCCCTGGTCGTATGCCTCGTCGTCCTTTCATCCGCATCCCGGTCGTCGTCGCTGAGCAGGTCGTTCACGTCGTTCACGTTCTCGGTGAGGATGTCGCGCGCATCGTCCATGTCGCTCGGGATGTTCCGGCCGACGGCTGTGCCTCACACACGCCCCGTACGGCCTCGCGCGGGTCGGGACGAGAACCATCACGCCGTCAACGCGTCATTCCGTCGTCGGCGGCCGGGCATGTCCGCGGGCAGCGTGACGGCCTCCCTCCGGCCTGACTCGACGCCTGCGCCGCACTACAGTCGGACCCATGGTTTCCGGTGAGGCGCCGCAGGCGGAGGGCAGCGTTCGGGTCGACGTCTGGATCTGGTCGGTCCGGCTGACGAAGACCCGTTCGCAGGCCGCTGCCGCCTGTCGCGCGGGTCATGTGAAGGTCGCCGGTGAGCGTGCCAAGCCCGCTCAGGCAGTGCGCGTCGGCGACGAGGTACGGCTCCGGCACGCGGGCCGGGACCGGATCGTGGTCGTGTCGAAGATCGTGAAGAAGCGGGTCGGCCCGCCGGTGGCGGCGGAGTGCTTCGTCGACAACAGCCCGCCCCCGCCGCCGCGCGAGATGGCGATCCAGGTTCCGGTACGGGACCGGGGCGCGGGCCGGCCGACGAAGCGGGACCGGCGCGAGATGGAGCGGCTGCGGGGCGACGGACCCACGCGCTGACCGCCGACCGGGCCGCCGGGCCGTCGCTCCGCTTCTGCTCTGGGCCGCCGGCCGATTCTGCTCCGGGCCGCCGGCCGCTTCCGCCCCGGACCGTCGGGCCGTTGTTCCGCGTCTGTCCCGGGCCGAACGGCCCCTCTCACGACTGCGGGCCCGTTCCCCCTGCTGCTATGGCTGGGGGAACGGGCCCGTGGCCGTTACGGCTGGGGCGACGCGATGGCCCGTGCCGCCGCCACCTCCCGGCGCAGGGGGGCCAGCACCCCTTCCTCGTCCCCCGGCAGTTCGGCACGCACCTCCACCAGGATCTCGCTCGCCCGGATCCCGTCGGCGAGTTGTAGCAACTGCCGCCGGATCTCGGCCACTTCCTCCGCCGGTGGCTCCGGGGCTCCGTGGTCGACCCGGACCCGGGCCGCCGTCGTCGCGTCCACGATGCGCTCGACCGCGACGACCAGCGGCCACCAGGCAGTGGCCCGGGTGCCGACCGGGGGCGGTTCCGTCAGCGCGCGCTGGAACTCGGACCGTACGACCGACAGATCACGGTAGATACGGCGCCGGGCCCGCAAGCGCTCCGCCCGGTCGCCCTCACCGCCGCTCCCGGGGCCCTGGGCGCCCCCGTGGCGCCCGCCGTCCCCGCGGCGCCCGACGTCCCCGTGGCGCCCGCCGTCCCCGCGGCGCCCGCCCGGCTCGAACGCGTATGCCACGTAGTCGGCGACGTCCGCCACCACGTCCGCGAGCCGGTGCCCGACGCGGGCGTGCCAGCTCTCCGGCCACAGGAGGTAGCCCGCCACGAGCACGATGGCGCAGCCGATCAGACTGTCCAGGAAGCGCGGCCAGACGAGGTCGAAGCCCCCGCGGTTCAGCAGGTCGGACAGAAGCAGGATGACCGGGGTGATGGCCGCGGTCTGGAAGGCGTATCCCTTCGCCGTGAACGTCGGGATCAGCGCCGCGAGCAGCACCATCACCGGCACGTCCCACCAGCCGATCGGCACCGCGGCGAGCACCGGCGCGGCGATCACGAGGCCGGCCGCAGTGCCCACCGCACGCAGCACGGCCCGCGAGAAGACCGAACCGAAGTCCGGCTTGAGGACGAATGTGACGGTCAGTGCGACCCAGTAGGAGCGCGGCACCGGGATCAGTGAGGTCAGCGCCTGGGCCAGGCCGAGGCACAGAGCGAGCCGCAGTCCGTAGCGCCACGAGGCCCCGGTGAACAGCACGCTGCGGACGGTCCGCCGGACACGTACTCCGAGCGCCGCGGGGCGTCCGAGCCGGTCGTCGACGTTGTACGGGTCGGGATCGGCCTTGTGCACCACGGTCGCGGCGTGCCGCAGCGCGCTGTCCACGGCCCGGGTCGCAGGCGAGTCCGGGGCGGGCAGGCTGAGTTCGGGGTGGCCCGTGCGGCTCTCCTCAACGGCGGCGGCCAGCTCGCGTACCGCCTCGGGGATCGCGTCCGGCAGCCGGATCCCGCGCACATGGACCGCGGGCGCCGCCTCGACGAGCGGGATGACGACGTTGAGCTGGGCGAGCAGCCGCACCATGGCGTTGCTGCGGCCGTGGTAGCGGGCACGGCGCGCCAGGATCAGGTCGTACGAGGTGTTGAGGGACTGCGTGACGGCCTGGCGCCGTTCCTCGTACGCGTCGCCGCCCGCGGCGGCCAGCAGATCGGCGACCGCGAGATAGGTGCCCGCGACCGTGACCCGCTCCGGCAGCTTTCCCCGAAGCGGCCAGGCCAGCAGGGTCAGGGCGAGGACGAACAGACCGCCGACCGTGAGCAGCAGCGGGGCCACCCACCAGGGTTCCGGCATCGGCAGACCGGCGCCGACCACCGCGTTGAGCAGGAGCAGCAGCCCGGACACGGAGGCGACCGCACCGATCGTCGACATCATCCCGGAGACCAGACCGAGCAGCGTCAGCGCGGCGACCGCGACCCACCCCGTGCCGTACACCAGCGTGCCGAGCATGATGCCGAGCGCGCCGAAGAGCTGCGGTACGGCGATGTTGATGATGCGCATGCGGTACGCGTCGGCGGTGTCGCCGATGACGCCGGAGAGCGCGCCCATGGAGACGAGCGCGCCGTACGCCGGTCGGCCGAGCGCGAAGCCGACGGCGAGCGGTACGGCCAGGGCGATGGAGGCGCGGACGACCGCTGCCCAGGGCACGGCAGCGGTCGACTGGGGGCGGAGCCCGCTCAGCAGCCAGGTGGGTGGCGTCGTGCGCCTGCGGCCGTTCCCGGTCTCCGTCTGGATCAACGATTCCCCTCGGTCGTACGTTCAGCGTTGGTCGCGTTTTGGTCGCGTTTTGGTCGCGTTGTCGGTCGTGTTTTGGGCGCGTTCAGCTTTGGTGGCCCTCGGCCTCGTCGGTCGGCCGGACTCTCGCGGCGGAGGGGTCCTCGCCCGCCTCCCTCAGTGCGCGGCGCTGCCTGAGCAGATCCCAGCACTGACCGAGCCGGATCTCGACCGCGCGCAGCCTCGACCTCTCGTCCGGGGCGAGGCCCGTCTCCCGCAGGGAGCGGTCGCGCAGGGTCCGTTCCTCCGCGACGAGGGCTCCGATGGCATCAATGATGTCGCGCTCCTCGTTGTTCCTGTTGTGCCTGTCGCCCTTGTCACCCTTGTTGTTCTTGTTGTTCTTGTTTCTCTTATTGTCCTTGTTGGCCTCGTCGGTCTTGTTGTTCACGGTGCCTCCTGCGGCGGCCCGGCTCAGAGCGCGATCACGGTCTTGCCGCGTGCGCCCCCCGCCCGGTTCCGGTCGAGGGCCTGCGGGGCCCTCTCCAAGGGGAGTTCGACGTCGATGGGCACGCGCAGCACGCCCTCGACGACGCCCGCCGCCAGGACGTCGAGCAGGACCGGGGTGGGTTCGAGCCGGAAGTCGATACCGGTCACGCCGATGGGGAGCGCGGCCTTCGCGGCGACGCCGCGCGTGGTGAGGGCGATGCCCCCGACACGTACCGGCGCGGCACGGGCGGTGAAGGCGTCCGGCGTGGTGGAGACCAGGTCGACGAGCGCGTCGACGCCGTCCGGGCACACCTCCCGTATCGCTTCTTCGAGGAGGCGGGCCAGGGTGTCGACGGTGGCGGCCGCGCCCAGGGCGGCCATGCGCCCGCGCTCGTCGCCGCGTACAGCCGCGATCACGCGGACGTCCCGGGCCGCCGCGAGCTGGGTGAGGCAGCAGCCGACGCCGCCCGCCGCCCCGATGACCAGCAGGCTTTCGTGGCCGCGGAGCGCCACGGTCTCCAGGATCTGGGCTGCGGCCATCCCGGCGGACGGCAGTGCAGCCGCGACCTTGAGGGGGAGGCCGGACGGGACGAGCGTGACGGCGGAGTCCTGCGACACGGTCATGTAGTCGCAGTAGGTGCCGGTGACGGCGGGGCCGACTCCCGCCCCCGTCCTCAACCCGTTTCCCTTCCTCGCGCCCCCGTTCGTGCCCGCGTTGACGCTCCCGTCCGTGCCCGTGCCCCCGTCCGTCGTGCCCGGTACAGGGGTGGTACGGCCGAAGACCTGGTCGCCGACCCGGAAGCGGTTCGGGCCGCTGCCGATCTTGTCCACCCACCCGGCGAAGTCCACGCCGACGACCAGGGGGAGGGCAGGGGCGGCGACGGGTGCGTCGGCGGGTCTGCCAGGGCTGGCGGTGCCGGGGGTGCCGGGGGAGCCGGGTGTGTCGAGGCAGGAGCCGGGTGTTTCGGCGGAGGCGGGCACGGTCTGCCAGTCGCAGGGGTTGAGCGCGGCGTACTCGACCCTGACCCGTACCTCCCCGGCCCCCGGTTCCGGCTTGGGCAACTCGACCAGTTCGGGCGTGGCCCGGAACGCGTTGACGGCTATCGCTCGCATGTGGATGACCTCTCAGTCGTCCCCGATACGGCAGTCACGGGAACCACTGTGTCCCGGCCCGTCCCCCGCCGCACGTCGAGCCCGCCACGCCCCGGCCGGGCCGCCGCCCCGCCGGGCGAGCATCGCGCACAGGGTCACCGCCAGCCCCGCACCGAGCACCGTCCACGCCGTCGTGCGCAGCGAACCCGTCAGCGCGTCGTACACCGCCGCCGCACCGCCCGTATCGCCGGACGGTACCTCGGCCAGGATTCGGTTGCGGGCAATCGCGAGCACCGCGCGCAGCACCAGCGCCCCCAGCGCGAATCCGAGCCCGACCAGCGCCGTGGCCGCGAGCGCGGCCTCCGCGCCCGCCGTGCCCCGTGCGCTCGTCCTGCCCGCTGCGTTCCCTGCGTTCCCTGCGTGTCCCGGGTCCCCTGTGTTCCCCGTGTCCCCCGCGCCCGCCGTGTCGTGCCCGTTTCCCGGCCGCCCGCCGCGCGCACGGGCCGTGACCCCGGCCACGACCACGGCCAGGACGGCGAACACCACCGTGCCCACGGCGGGCAGCACGCTTCCGGCCCGCAGCAGGCGGAAGGTCTGGCGCAACTGGTCGGCGCGGTCGGCGGAAATGAGCGTGATCTGCGTGTGCTGGACCGGGATCCGGTCGGCGAACGGCACCCCGTTCTTCTCCAGGTTCTTCTTGACCTGCTCGGTCACGGGTGCCAGATCGATGGTGACGGCCTCGCCCGCGTTGCCGTGCAGGGCGGCGGTGACGGCCTCGTGGGCGGTGCGGTTGATGGCGTTCCAGGCGGTCTGGAAGGCGTCGGTGGTGGTGAAGGACAGCACCGCCTGGTGCAAGAAGTCCCGGACGACGTCCTGGAGCGGCCCGGCGTCGATCTGCTTCATCGTCGCGTCGGTGATCTGGTCGGCGACCGTGGTGCGCACCTCCGGGTCGGAGGCGAGCGGGGCCACCGCGGCGACGTACCGGTTCGTGTCGTCGATCTCCAGATCCACCCAGGCGGACAGCGCGCTCAGCGGGACGAGCACGGCGAGCAGCACCGGCACCATCACCGACAGCGTCACCGAGAGATAAGTCCGCACCCCTCCAGGGAATCCCGTACGGCGGCGCCGTGCCCCGGGCCATAGGCCGTCCGAGTTGCCGGGCGGGGCGGCCGGGTGTGCCCTGGATGGAAAAGGGGACGGCGCGTCCTGGAGGAAACGGGGGCGGCGTGCCCTGGAGGGAAGGCGGCGGAAGGAGTTCTCCACCATGGCCACTCACGCAGCGAGTCCGACACGCGGACGGGGCCGGGGCGGGGCACACGCCCGTCGGCGCGGCACGCTCGCCTGGGCGATACCCGCCGTACTGGGCGCGGCGTACGGCCTGTACGCGTCGTTCATCCTCCGCAACAACGGCGCGAGCGGCGGCCGGCAGTTCTGGTACGGCCTGATCACGGCCGTGGTCCTCGGGGCACTCTGCTTCGTGCTGGGCCGGATCCAGCACGGCATGATTCCCCTGGTGCGGGCGGTGGCCTACGGGGCGCTGACCTGGGCGGCGATCGGGCTGCTGGTGGGGCTGACCGGGTCGAGCGTGCTGCGGTCGTCGGCCCTGGGGCTGTCGGTCGGCCTCGGGATGTTCGTCACGACGTTCTACCTCTTCTACACGCACGAGAAGACGTGACCGCGGCGGCGGGGGCTGGAGCGTCTTTCGTCCGGCATCCTCCCCGGCACGACGACGGGCCCGCACGAGAAGCGTGCGGGCCCGTCGTCGTGGTGACGCGTGCGCGGTGTTCCGCGGTGACGCGTGCGCGGTGTCCGGGGCGCGTCCGCGCCCGCCCGTCCGTCCGCGACGTGTCGGCGGTGCGTCAGTCGCGTACGACCGTCACCGGGCACGGCGCGTGCTGGGTGACGTGGAGGCTGACCGAGCCGAGCAGGGTCGCCTTGAAACCGCTGTAGCCGCGTGCCCCCACGACCAGCAGGTTCGCGCCCTTGGACCGTTCCAGCAGGGACTGGGCCGGGTTGCCGATCACCACGACCTTGCTCACCTTGGCCGCACCCTCGGCGCCCAGGGCCTCCTCCAGCGCCTCGGTGAGCGACACGGTCGCCAGGGCCTGCGGGTCGAAGTCCTCCGGCATGCCGGGCATCATGGACGCCCAGCTGGTCGCCGGGTACTCCCAGCTGTTGACGGCCTCCACCGTGTCGCCGGTCAGCTCCGCCTGGCGTACGGCCCAGTGCAGTGCCTTGATCGACGGCTCGGAGCCGTCAACGCCCACCACGATCCTGCCCATCTCTGCCTCCAGCTCGGTTCGGCTCAGTGCGCAGAGGCGGCATGCGAAGAAACTTCGTACACCCGGGGACACCCGGTACGGGCTGCTTCGCATGCCGCATCTTTCGCGCCAATCTAATCAAACAGGACAGATGCGTTGGGGCGTGGGCCTGTCAGTCCCGGCTGTCCGGCCGTTCGGCCCGAACCGTCCGGACCGATGGGGCCGATGGTCCCGGGCCAGTCGTCCCAGGCCGGTCGTCCGGTTCCCTCTCCCGGGCCCCGGAGAGGGAACCGGACGAAGGAACGGATCAGTCCAGCCGCAGGTCGGCGAGCTGCTGTTCGAACGGTACGACCTCGTCGAGCCCGAGCGTCTTCGGTGCCCGGGAGGCCGCCCGGCCGCCCGTGAGCACGGTGGCGAGTTCGCCGCCCGCCCGCCGGATGCGGGACGGCAGGCCCTCGGTGTGCTCGTCGCCGGACGAGCCCCAGTCCTCCGACGCCGCGTACACGGAGGTCGGCAGGACACTGGTCCGCAGGTAGGCGAAGAGCGGGCGCATCGCGTGCTCCAGGACCAGCGAGTGGCGGGCGGTGCCGCCCGTCGCCGCGATGACGACGGGCTTGCCGGCGAGCGCGGTGTTGTCGATCAGGTCGAAGAACGACTTGAACAGTCCGCTGTACGACGCGGTGAAGACGGGCGAGACGGCGATCAGACCGTCGGCCTCCGTCACCTCCTTGATCGCCTTCTCCAGGGCGGCCGGCGGGAAGCCGGTCACCAGGTGGTTGGCGATGTCGACGGCCAGGTCGCGCAGTTCGATCAGCCGGACCTCGACCGTGCGGTCCTGTTCGGCCAGCAGCCGTTCGCGGGCCGCGCCGGCCAGCCGCTCGGCCAGCAGCCGGGTCGACGAGGGGCTGCTCAGTCCCGCCGACACGGCGACGATCCGCAGCGGTTCGGAGGTGGGCAGGGGGGACGTGCCGGACGTGGTGGACACGGTGATCAGACCTCCTTCGCAGCGGTGGCGGCGGTGGCAGCGGTGACGGTGGTGCCGGTCGTGGTGCCGTCGGCACCGGGGGCGTCGGCCGCGACGCCACGGGCGGCGGCGACGGCCGGGTGGACGGGAGCGGAGTCCGGGACCCCGGCCGGCCGCAGGGCGGCGAACTCCTTGCGCAGCACCGGGACGACCTCCTCGCCGAGGATGTCGAGCTGCTCCAGGACCGTCTTCAGCGGCAGCCCCGCGTGGTCCATCAGGAACAACTGGCGCTGGTAGTCGCCCACGGCGTCCCGGAAGGTCAGGGTCCGCTCGATGACCTGCTGCGGGGAACCGACGGTCAGCGGGGTCTCCCGGGTGAAGTCCTCCAGCGAGGGCCCGTGCCCGTAGACCGGTGCGTTGTCGAAGTACGGGCGGAACTCCCGTACCGCGTCCTGCGAGTTCTTCCGCATGAACACCTGGCCGCCGAGGCCGACGATGGCCTGCTCGGCGGTGCCGTGCCCGTAGTGCGCGTACCGGCGGCGGTAGAGGCTCACCATCTTCTTGGTGTGCTCCATGGGCCAGAAGATGTTGTTGTGGAAGAAGCCGTCACCGTAGTACGCGGCCTGCTCGGCGATCTCCGGGGAACGGATGGAGCCGTGCCAGACGAACGGCGGGATGCCGTCCAGCGGGCGCGGGGTCGCGGTGAACGACTGCAGCGGCGTACGGAACTTGCCCTCCCAGTCGACGACGTCCTCGCGCCACAGCTTGTGCAGCAGGGCGTAGTTCTCGATGGCGAGCGGGATGCCCTGGCGGATGTCCTTGCCGAACCAGGGGTAGACCGGGCCCGTGTTGCCGCGGCCCATCATCAGGTCGACGCGGCCGTCCGCGAGGTGCTGGAGCGTCGCGTAGTCCTCGGCGATCTTCACCGGGTCGTTGGTGGTGATCAGCGTGGTGGACGTGGACAGGATGATGCGGTCGGTGCGGGCGGCGAGGTAGCCGAGCGTGGTCGTCGGCGAGGACGGGACGAACGGCGGGTTGTGGTGCTCGCCGGTCGCGAACACGTCCAGGCCGACCTCCTCCGCCTTCTGCGCGATGGCGAGCGTCGCCTTGATCCGCTCGTTCTCGGTCGGTGTCCTGCCGGTCGTCGGGTCCGTGGTGACGTCCCCGACGGTGAAGATCCCGAACTCCATGACCCGCCTCCGGTTTATTGAACATTGAACTATATGGGCGCACTCTACAACGGGACGGCCCCCCGGGCTATTCCGTGTCCCCGGAGGGTTCCGGGGCGGCGCGTCCCCAGGGCGGGATGGGTGGGTGCCCCGCCTCTCGGGCGGAGGCCTGGGGCCGGCCGGTGGGCCTTTGGCCATCGGCCGGCGCGCTTCTGGTCCGTCGGCCGGTTCCCCGGCAGGGCCGGGGGCGTGTGGGCGTAGCCGTACCGCCGGGCGCACCGGCGCGTTAGCATCGGCCCATGACCTACGCACCGTGCCGGAACTGGTGGCGCTCCTCCTAGGAGCGGCCACCCCACGCGCACGGAACCAGGGCCGTTCGAAACGGACGGCCCTTCTCTCTGCCTCGTACGGGTGCGGATGCCGGTGATACCGGCGGGCCGTCCTCCACCCAGCCAGGACCGCAGCACCGCGAGGAGAGACAACCCCATGAACCCCATGAACCCGGTGAACGCCGTCACCGCGACCGCCGACGCCCCCGTCACCGACGCGTCCGTCACCGACGGGCCTGCCGTCGACGGGCCTGCCGCCGCCGACGACACTGCCCTGCGACGCACCGCCGAGTTGGAGGTGCTGATCCGGCAGGACCCGGCACGGTTCCGGGTGATGACCGGTGACCGGCCCACCGGGCCGCTGCACCTCGGGCACTACTTCGGCACCCTCCACAACCGCGCCCGGCTCCAGGACCTCGGTGTGGACGTCTTCGTGATCATTGCCGACTACCAGGTGCTCACCGACCGGGACGTCGCCGACCGGCTCACCGAGCACATGGAGGCCATGGTCCTCGACTACCTGGCCATCGGTATCGACCCCGAGCGCTCGACGATCTTCAACCACAGCGCCGTGCCCGCACTCAACCAGCTCATGCTGCCCTTCCTCAGCCTCGTCTCCGTGGCCGAGCTGAGCCGCAACCCCACCGTCAAGGACGAGATCGCTCACTCCCGGCAGTCGGCGGTGAGCGGGCTGATGTTCACGTATCCGGTGCACCAGGCCGCCGACATCCTGTTCTGCAAGGGCAATCTGGTGCCGGTCGGGCGGGACCAACTGCCGCACCTCGAAGTGACCCGGGCAGTCGCCCGTCGCTTCAACGAGCGGTACGGGCAGGTCTTCCCGGAGCCTGACGCGCTGCTCTCCGCCGCGCCGCTGCTGCTCGGCACCGACGGCACCAAGATGAGCAAGAGCCGGGGCAACTCCATCGCGCTCGGCGCCACCGCCGACGAGACGGCGCGGCTGGTCAAGGGGGCGAAGACGGACGCCGAGCGGCACATCACGTACGAACCGGCGACCCGGCCCGGGGTGTCCTCGCTGGTGCTGCTGGCCGCGCTCTGTCTGGACCGCGACCCGCGCGCCCTGGCCGAGGAGATCGGCGGCGGGGGCGCGGCCGCTCTCAAGCGGACCGTGACCGATGCCGTCAACAGCCGGATGGCGCCGATCCGGGCCCGGCGGGCCGAGTATGCGCGGGACATGGGCTACGTACGGTCCGTGCTGCGGGCCGGGAACGCGCGCGCCAACGAGATCGCCGGGCCCACGCTGGACGAGGTGCGGGGGGTGATGGGGGGAGTGCTGTAGCGGCGCACGGCCGGGCGGTGGCCGGGCCTGGCCGGGCTCGCGCGGTCAGGCGGTGCCTTCCGGCCAGGCGCCCCGTGCCGCCACCTCCAGGATCAATGCCGCGATGTTCCAGGCGTCGTCCGCGCCGCTGTGGTGGCGGCCCTCCAGGGGAAGACCCGCGATGCGCAGGGCCTCGGCCATGCCGGGGCGCTTGCGCAGGCCGTAGCTTTCGGTGAAGGGGAGCTTGGCGTTGACGTGGCGGCGGCCGAACGGGTATCGGGTTCCGGTGGCCCGGCACTGGCGGGTGAACTGGTTGCGGTCGTAGTCGCCCCAGCTCGCCCACGGGCGTGTCCCCGACTCGTGCTCGGCCGCCAGCAGCCGGCAGGCCTCGGCGAAGGACACGCCCGTGTCTACCTCGGGCTGGGTGAGGCCGGTCAGTTCGGTGCAGAAGGCGCTGACTGAGGACCGGGCGGGCCGGACCAGAATCCGGTGGCGGGCGACCCTTCCCCAAGCTCTCAACTCCCTTCGAGCAGGGGAGACCCCAGTGGCCGCGCGCAGGTCGACGACGGTCAGCCCGATCTCGATGATCTCGCTGACCGCCCCGGGCGGCGGTTGTCCGTCCCAGCAGGTCGCCTCGATGTCGATGACGTTCAGGAGTTCCGGTTCCGGTCCTGTTTCCATGGGGGTGAGGGTAGATACCGGGGATGCGGTCCGGCACCCGGATTCCGCGGGCCACACGGCCACCCGTGGCTCACCGAAAAGTGAACGAGCCGCGCTTGCACACCAGTTCGTCCAGGCGCCGGCAGGTTGCGGCGATCACCACGCGGTCCTCGGGGCGCAGCACGGAGTCGACAGCGAGCTTGCGTTCCTGGTGGGCTTCGGCGGGCGGATATCACGCGGTTACAAGGCAACCTTCCGAGCATGCACCCCCTCTCCTGTTCCGACAAGGTCACAGGGTGAACGGCCATACCGGTGTGGGTGGTTGTGGCCTACCCCGCTGAAAATGAGGAAAAGCATGAGAGTGAGAACTGGCGTGACCGGGCTGATGGCCGCTGCCTGCGCGGGCGTCCTCCTGGCACCGTCCCCGGCCGGCGCGGCCCAGGCTCCCGAAGCCTCTCTGGCCAAGGTTGGTTCCTACTGCGTCGTCAAGGTCAAGACAGGGAAAACCACCTGCTACGACACCTACCGCGCATACATGGCCGCGATGACCGGCGGCCGGATCACCGACGCCCCGGCCCTGGAGAAGGCTGCCACGGACAAGAAGTTCCAGGCCCGGCTGAACGCGCTTGCCACCGCCCCTAGCGCCCACGAAGTGGCTGGCGTCGAGCTTTACGAGAACGGCCACTACGGTGGCCGTGCCATCGGATTCGCGCTTGACGAGCCGTGCAAGAACGACGGCCAGTGGGATGTCCAGATGAGTGACCTCGACGACCGGAACTTCGACGACATCACCAGCTCCGTGAGGGCGTGGGGCAACTGTTATGTCGAGCTGTACGCAAGCGCCAATTTCAAAGGGATACACAACACGTATGACCAGGCGGACTGGGTCGGCGAAGCGATGAACGACCAGGCCACCTCTTACAGGCTGAAGGCCCGAGGAGAGGCAGTCAACTGAAGCTGTTCCGCGAGGCCCGAGAGCCGCGCAGCGCACTGCGGCGCCGGACCCGGCGGACGGCCCGCTTCGTGTACGACGGCGGATCGGGCCGCTGCCGGATCGGCTGAGTGGTCAGTGCGGAGGGGGCGGGCCGGCCGGGGGTGCGGAACCGGCCGGGGAACGCGGCATGCCCGGTTGCGGTCCGCCCACTCAGGCCCTGGCTGTCGATGGTGGGCGCAACCGGGCCTCCGGCCGCGCCCACCTGCGTTCGGGCGGGATATCCGCGCGGTGAGGTCAGCGGCGAGGGTGGAAGATGAACTGCCGCCCCTGCCCCTTGCCGTCCGCCAGCTTCAGCGAGAACCCTCCGACGTCCGGCAGCAACAGGGACGGGATCTCGGTGCCCTGGGGCAGAGCCTTGACCTGTCCGGTGTCGATCGTGACGGTGACCGGCACCTTTTCGGATTCGCCGGTCGGCCGGGTGTAGCCGTATGCGATGCCGTCGGCTATGGACGCCAGGTGGATGTCCTTCCTGTCGTCGTTCTCCTCGAAGCAGTACCCCTTGCCCTGTTCGAGGTCCAGGGCAACGGTGTCCGAAACGACGTAGCGACCGTCGGGCGACAGGGCGTCACCGGCGGAGTCGCCGTCCGAATCCGATGAGCACACCACGGACGCCAGCAGTTTTCCGGACTTCAGGTCATGCACGGCATCCACCGATCCGTGCCCACTCTCGGAGAACCAACTGGACAGGACGTACCTGTCGAGGACCTCCCGCATGTGGCCGCTTTCATACTTGTTGGTCTGTATCTTGCTGCCCGGGGGAACGGCGTCGCCGGAGCGCCAGGCGCCGGGGACACCGAAACCACCGTAGACCGGGAGTTGCACGACCGGACCGTCCGGGGAGAGTGCTTCCACCGGGCCCTTGCAGGGCAAGGGGTCGTCGTCACCGCAAGGCAGTTCCACCGTGTCGTACTTCGTGATGCGGCCCTTCGACAAGTCGATCGCCGTAGTGCGGTCTGCGTTTGGAATTCTTTCCTCCCAGAGGACCAGGATCCCCTTCCCGCCGTCGACGACCCTCGGCTTGCCATGGGAAGGCATCGGTATGGAGAAGGTGCGGGCCGGAGAGATCTCCTTCCCGGAGGAGTCCGCCGGGAAGAGGAGGAGGGAGAACGTGTCGTCTTCCGTGAAGGAGGGCGCCCACGCCCAGACGGCGATGTACTCGCGGTCGTCCTGGTTCACGACGAGGAGCTGCGGGAGGTGCGACGAGTCCGGGGCCACGTTCTTGCCCGGGGCCGGAGGCTGCCAGGGCTGACTGCTCCAGCGCAGCGCGCCGGTGGCGGCCTCGCGGGTCTCGACGACGTATTTCTCGCCCTTCTTCTGGAGGAAGGCGACGACGCCCGCCTCGGGCGCGGCTCCCACCGGCAGTTTTGTCTTGTCGTCGTCCGGCCAACTGACGGTCTGGTGCCAGCCCTTGGACGTGTCGAACTCCTTCGGTGCCCTTACCGCCGGTTTTGGGGACTTCTCGGCGCTCGGCGTGGAGCCCTTCCCCGCGCTGTCACCGCTGCCTCCACCGCCGCTTCCACCGCAGGCTGCCAGCATCCCGGCCGCCACCACGGTGACGACGGCCTTCGTCACAGACTTCATCCGTGCCCCTCAGGTATGGGGGTGCCCGTGATCCGGCCCCCACAAGATCAACAAAACGTCGTTATAACACCCCCTGGGCAGTGGTTTCGCAGGAGGGGATGTGGACCGCGCCGAGCCCGCTTCGACAGGGCGGCCCTGCCGCGGCGGCGAGTACCGCGGCCGGGCAGACGTGCGGCAGCGCCCGGCCGACGCCGGTCGTCAAGTGCTCGATCCCCACCTCGACCAGCGGCGGCACCACGGGTGCCGGGCGGAGCGCGCGCGGGACATGGGGTGCGTACGGCGCGGGCCGACCGGTTCGCGCGTCACGGGGCCGGCGACCGCCGGACCCGCTCCGGGCGGTCGGCGCCCCGCATCGCATCTGCTGGGCCGGCGCTCACACCCCGGCTATGACCGCGGTGCCACGGGGCGCCGCCTGCGCAGCAGTTCGGCCAGCCCGCGGCGGGTCGCCGCGATCACCACCCGGTCCTCGGGGCGCAGCACGTACCCGGGGTGCAGGTCCCACACCAGCCCCGAGGGGCGGCTCGGGTCGTCGGCGAAGGGGGAGGCCAGGTCCGGTCGGCGGTCCTGGGGCGGCGTGGCGTCCAGGGCCAGCACCCGCCACGCGCCCGCCTGGAACGCCTCCTCCACCGTGCGGCCCTCCAGTTGGGGATGCCCCGCCACCTCGACCGCCGCGAACAGCATGACCTTGCGTTCCACCGGTATGGCGCCCAGGATCTGACGTCCCATCATGGCCACCGCGAAGGACGGGGCGGCCAGGTGCGAGACGGACCGGGAACGGGTGACCGCATGGGGGTGGGCGGTGCGCAGAGTGCGGTAGACCGCGGTCGCGAACTCGTCGTCGAACAGCCGCAGCGCCACGCGCAGATCCGGTTTGACCGAGCGGGCGTAGAGAGCCGCCTCCAGGTTCGTGGTGTCGATGCTGGTCAGCGCCAGCAGGGCACGGGAGCGGTGGATCTTCGCCGCCTCCAGCACGCCCTCCTGCGTGACGTCGCCGATGACCACCGGCACGTGCAGCCGCCGGGCCACGGGGATTCCGCGCGCGTCGGGGTCGTCCTCCACACACACCACGGGGACGCCCATCTCGCGCAGTTGGACGAGGACCCGCGTACCGATCTTGCCGAGGCCGAGCAGCACCACATGGCCGGAGAGCCCCCGGGGCGGGCGGCGCAGGGACGATGCCGTGCGCAGCGAGCCGAAGGCTTCCAGGACGGCCGCCACGAGCAGCGGGAGCAGCATCAACCCGGCCACGCCCGAGAGCAGTTGGATGAGTTGACGGGCGGTCGATGCACCGGTCGCCGGGTCGCCCATCGCGAACAGGTCCAGGAGCGTGAGGTACGCGGCGTGCAGTGGGTCGTCGCCGGTGGTGAGCGTCGAGGCGACGGCCAGGGCGACGACGGACAGGCCGACACCCAGCGCGGACCAGCGCAGCCGCCGCGAGAAGATCCGGCTCAGCGGCGCGCCCCTGCCCCCCATCCGGGGCGGCGGTGCGGCCGGGTCGGCCCGGCTCACCGTCTCCAGGACGACGGTGCCGCGGCCCGTGGCCGTCGCCACCTGGCGGGCGTCCGGGAGGAGTTGAGGCCCTTCGGCGCCGCTGCTGTCGGAGCCCTCGGTGCCCGCCGGGTTGTGGGTGGTGGAGGACAACAGGGCGAGGGTGCACAGGCCGGGGTCGGCGATCCCGCCGTCCCCGGGCGGGGTGCGCTCGGCGGCGCGCAGCAGCAGGCCCTCCGCCTGGATGATCTTGCTGGAGCCGGTGAGCGCGGTCGCGGCGAGGGCGGGCGCGGCGGTGTCGGCATCGGACAGGACGGTGGTGGAGGTGTCCAGCTCCGCCGGGTCGAGGCCGGGTACGGCGACGGCGGCGGCCTGGTCGAGCAGAGTCTCCAGATGCTGGCCCAGCTTGCGGTTGTAGAGCCGGATCACCAGCCGGAGGCGGGGGTTGAGGCGGCGGGCGGTCAGCGCGGCGCGGATGTTGCGCTCGTCGTCGTCGTAGACCAGGGCCAGCGCGGCGGCCGAGTCGACGCCCGCCTCCTCGAACGCCTCGTCGGACGGCTCCGACGTCTCCAGGATGCGCACGGCCTCGACCCCGGCGTTGGTGTCGGAGCTGTCGACGGTCAGGACACCGGAGCCGCCGATGGTCACAGCGCCCGAGCTGTCGCTGTCGCCGGCCGGATCGCCGCCCGGGGCGCTCGCGCCGCCGAGGCCGCCCAGGTTGCGGTTCATCGCCGCCGACATCCGGCCGAACAGCGTGGCGGCCCGCCCGCGCCCGGTCAGCGGCAGCTCCGGGCGGCGCGCGTCGCGTCCCGGCGGGAGCAGCAGCGTGACGCGTTCGCCGTACACGTACCGCAGTTCCACCGCGAGCCGACGGGCGAGGGTGTCGTCGCCGCAGACCACCATGTGGCCGCCGGACCAGGTGCGTTGGGTCTGCTGGGGAAGTGTGGACACGCGCCCCAGCATGCCTTGCCGGCCTCCGTCGTTCGACCCGTTCGGGCAGTCAGTGATCTTCGTGTGACACAGGGCCCGGCGCGGGGCGCGTTGCGGGGCCCGGCCCACAGCGAGAACGTGAACTGCTTCGGCACGGTCACCATCGAGGTCGACACCGAACGCGCCGAGCTCGACCGGGCCGGCTACCGGCCCCTGCGGCCTCGCCGCCCGGACCGGACCTGACCTGACCAGAGGAGGGACGGGCGGCTATGGAGTGGGGTTGGTTCGGAGGAGGGCTGCTCCCAGGGGAGTGAGGGTGTGGAGAACGGTGTTGCCGTGGCGGGTGGAGGTGATCAGGCCCGCCTCGCGGAGGGCGGTGGTGTGCCGGCTGGCCGTGGGTGCGGCGGCGCCGATACGGCGGGCCAGTTCTCCGGTGGTGCAGCCGTCCTCGATCACACGTAAACAGGCGGCTCGGGTGGGTCCGAGGACATTGGCCAGGGACCTGGGACCGGGAGTGTTGGTGAGACCGGTCCAGCCCGGTCCCAGGGTGAGCGGGTAGACCAGTACCGGGCGGAGGCTGGGGTCTATGAGGGTGACCGGGGTGCGCCAGCAGAACGCCGAGGGCACCAGCACCAGGCCCCGTCCGTCCAGGTGGATGTCGCGCTCGCGGGGGTAGTCCACCTCCAGTACGGGCGGCTTCCAGCGCATGGTCGGTCCCAGGGTGCTCAGCAGTCCCTGGCTTCCGTGGTCGAGCAGAGCCCGGGCGCGTACGGCCCGCTCAGCGTCGACGAGGGCCTGCATGTGTGGCCAGTAGGGAGCGATCGCGGTCTGGTAGTAGCCGCGGAGCGCCCGCCCGAGGTCGGCGAGTGCCTCCGGCTGACCGTCGGCCAGCGGCCGGGCCCACGACGGCCTGCCAGGCAGAATCGCCAGTTCTTGGCGCAGTCGATGACGCGGTGTGGTCAGCACTGCCTTGATGCCCGCCTCCACTCCCTGGGATGCCTCCTGCGGGGTGAGGAAGTCGGGGAAGTCGCCGATCGGAGGGGCCAGGTAGCGCAGCACCTGCAACTGCCACCGGGGTAATCGGCTCAGTCCCACTCGGGCTCGTGCGCGCCAGGGGTCGAAGACGGCCCGGCCCCGGGCCGTGCCCAGCAGGGTGAGGCTGAGCACCATCTCCCACAACGGATCAGGTCCTTCGGTGAATCGAACCCGTGACAGGTCATCACCAGTGAAATGCACCCGAAGCACCACGGCCTCCGATTCGACACCCCGCTTTCGGCCAGTCTGCACGGCCCACACCCTCGTGACCAGCACTTTTACGCCAGAACGGAAAAAACTGGCGACGGCTCTCGCCTGAGGCCAATCTGTATCGCAATGAGCGAGAGGCCGTCTCAATCAGTGCACGCGAGATCCCACCAACGAAAGGACCAACGAGTGATTGCGCGTCGTGGATTCAGCTCTCTGGTGCTCGCAGTCTGTGCCGCCGTGTCGTTGACCGCCTTCTCCGCGGCCGAGGCTCAGGCCGGAACGAGCAGCGCCCTCGGCTACGGCCCGACGAAGTGTACGAACATCGGAAATGGCGAAGTGTGCGCTACCGGCATCTCGGGTTCTCCCAACGGCTATGACGCGGCCTACAACAAGTGGGCCGGTCCCACGGTGACCGCACGGTTCCAACTGGTGTGCGCGAATGGCTACACGAAATGGGATAACGGCTCCTTCTCCATCTCGGCAGGCCAGAGGAAGAGCTTCGTCTTCTCGGTGGGCAACCAGGGGTCTTGCAAGGTGGTAATGCACAGCGGCGGCACTGCTTACAGCAGCCCGTACGTGACGATCCCCTGACCTCGATCTTGCGTAACGGTCCGACCGACTCCGTCGGCGGACCGTTACGCGCCCCTTGTTTCTGCGGCCGTTACTACGGCGACCCCGGGTCGGCGACGCGGACGATCGCCGACTCCACCGCCGCGATCCGGTCCGCGAGCAGCCCCAGCGCGGCGACGGCGCGCCCCAGGGGGTCGTCGTCCGGGGTGCCCAGCCTCTGCGTACGGACGTAGGAGGCGGTGATCTCGGCCCAGCGCGCGGCCTGACGCGCGGTGAGCCGGCCGCGCAGTGCGGCGAGCTTCAGCAGGTTGGCCTCGGCGCCCGTGGTCAGCGTCTGGGCCTCCCCGGCGTAGTGGTCGTCGATGACGGCCGACAGTTCGGCGTCGTTCATCACCGGCAGGATCCGCTCGGCGATCTTGTTCATGTTGCGGTACGAGCCCTGGAGCCGGAACGGCGGCTCGGTGCGGGACTCGTCGGTCTGCGCGGCGGACGCGATGTACGCGGCGTTCACGGCCAGCACGGTGTCCCGGGCGGTCAGCAGATGGCGCAGCACCGCCGTGATCCGCTCCACCTCGGCGGGCGCGTAGGGGTGTTCGAGCCGGTCCGGGCGGGCCGCCCCGTCCCCGGAGGCGAGCCGCACGAACAGCGCCAGGTCCTCGCGGGAGCGCCCGGCCAGCGGGGCCAGCAACGGGTTGGCGGTCAGCGCGTTCTCGACGAAGCTCAGCGCGAAGACGTCCTCGCGGCCGGTCAGCACCTCGCCGAGGTTCCACACGTCGGCCCGGTTGGCGAGCATGTCCGGGATCCGGAACCGTGCCCCCGACTCGGTGTACGGGTTGCCCGCCATGCACACCGCGAACCGCTTGCCCCGCAGGTCGTAGGTGCGCGGCTCGCCGTCCCGCACGCCCTCGACGCGGCGGGTGGCGTCGCACAGCGGAATGAACTTCTGGAGCAGTTCGGGCGAGGTGTGCTGGATGTCGTCCAGGTAGAGCAGGGTGTTGTTGCCCGCCTCCAGCGCGAAGTTGATCTTCTCGACCTCCTGGCGGGCGGTCGCGGTCCGGGCCTGCGCCGGGTCGAGGGAGGTCACGTCGTGGCCGAGGTTCGGCCCGCTGACCTTGACGAGGACCAGCCCGAGCCGGTCGGCGACGTACTCCATGAGTGTCGTCTTGCCGTAGCCGGGCGGTGACACGAGCAGCAGCAGGCCCTGCGAGTCGGTGCGCCGGTCGGCGTCGGCGGTGCCGAGCTGCTTGGCGAGACTGTCACCGATCAACGGCAGGTACACCTCGTCCAGCAGCCGGTTGCGCACGAACGCCGACATCACGCGCGGCCGGTGGTCGTCCAGCCGCAGCCGGGCGCGTTCGGCGGCCACGAGTTCGGTGCGCAGGCGCTGGTAGGCGCGGAAGCCGGGGACGGTGGTGGCGCGGAACTCGGCGGTACGGGCGAGGAGTTCGTCCAGCCGTACGGTCAGCCGGCCCCGGTCGACACGAGGATGGGTGCCACGCAGGCCGTCCACGGTCGCGCTGAGCGGCGCCGCGCAGTCGTAGCGGGCGAGCACCGGCTCCGGGCACAGTTCCACGGCGACGGCCTCCGCGAGGTCGCCCGGCTCGATGCCGGCGCCGCTCGCCGCCGCGTACGAGGCGAGCCAGCCCTCGGCCAGCTGGCGGCGGGCGGGGAGGTCGTCGTGGAGGGCCGCCAGGTCCTCGTCGTACGCCGAGGAGCCCACGGCGCGGCGGAACGTGTCGAGGAACGTGCGGACGGCGGCGCTCGTGACGAATCCGTCGGGGCCGCCGGTCAGCTCCTCGAAGAGATACGCGGCCACGGCCCGGGGAGCGGGCGTGCCGGGGCCGGTAGCGGACTCGGACGCCGCGCCCATGACATCGGCCCACTCCTCCTGGAGGGCCGCGACGGCGGGCGCGAGTCCGAACGTCTCCCGGGCGCGGGCCAGTGAGACGGCACGCCGGGTCCAGGAGGTGCGCCGGGCCTCGTCCGTGCCGTACGCCCAGAACAGCTGGGCCGCCGCCCGTACGGCGGGCGGGAAACGCAACAGCCCGGCCCCGGCGTGGAGTTCGAGCAGCGTGGTGAGGATCGCGGCGGCGTCCTCGTCGTGAACCCCGCGCTGATGACCCTCGTCGTACGCGACTGCCGCCGACTTCCGTACCAGCGCGGTGAGTTCGGCCGGGTCCAGGGCGGTCAGGGCGTCCGCGCCGTGCTCGTCGAGGAGCCGGGCGGCCAGGTGCTCGGCGCGGTAGACGCGCGGGGACTCGGAGGGCAGCGTCTGGTCCCAGTACGGACGGGCCGCCGCGAAGTCCGGGTCGGCGACCGGGGACCGGTAGTCGGTGCCGGTCAGCGCGAACGCCGGCGCGTCCCCGTGCGGGACGAGCGTCAGGTCGAACGGCTGGGTGTTCACCGCGAACCGGTGCCGGCCCAGCCGGATCACGGAGCCGCCGTCCGCGTACAGCTCACCCCGGTCGCGCAGCGCCCGTCCGGCCTCCTGCCGGGCGGCCAGCAACCGCCCGTCCAGTTCCTCGGCGCGCACCGGATCGCCGAGTTCCCGCAGCTCGTCCGCGGTGCGGCGGATCTTCGCGACCATCGGGTCGGAGGCGAAGTAGGTGTGCACGGCGTCCGGGTCGGGCAGGGCGGCCACCCGCCGCGAGACCGTCTCCAGGACCCGGGCCGCCGAGTCCGCCAGCCGCTCCGCCCGGCGGGCCCGGGCGTCCTGGAGGGTCTGCTTGCGGGCCGAGAACGCCTCGTACACCTCCGTGCGGCGCTCGGCCAGCTCGGCGAGGAAGTCGCCGAACTCCGCGAACCGCGACTCCAGGTTCTCCAACTGGAGGAGCAATCGGGAGAGTTGATCGTCGCATGCGTCCGGTGTGTCGGCGGCGGCCAAGGCCCCGGTGACGGCCTGTCCGAGCAGGGCGAACTCGGCGGCGAACTCGGCCCGCCCCTCGTGTTCCAGGAGTTCGCGGCGGCGCGCGTCGAGGGTGGCCCGGGCCCGGTTGATTCCGCCGAGGACCTCCGCGATCCGCTCCAGGATGGACGTACGGACCGTGGCGTCACCGATGTCGAGCCCGGCGACCACGTCCGTGACGGTGCTCAGTCCCTCCGTCATCCCGGTCAGCCGGTCGCCCAGGGCGGCGGCGTCGACGACGGTGGTGAGCGCGGACGCCTCGTCGGTCAGACGGGCGATGTCGGCGTGGTGGCCCGCGAACGCGTCGTCCCGGGCGAGGAACGCGACGGCGCGCCGTCCCGCCGACTCGATGTCCTCGGCGGTGGCGGCGGTCAGTTCGGCGATCCGCTCGGTGTCCGCGTACCGCATCTCGGCGAGGGTCGCCACGTGTCCCTGAACGCGCCGGAGTTCGGTGAGCTGCTCGACCCAGTCGGCGGCCGAGCGCGGGGCCTCGCCACGGACGCGGCGGACGAGCGCGGTGATCCGGTCGGCGGTCTCGGTCAGCGCGTCCGCGGCCTGCCGGGTCAGCTCCCGTACCGTCTCGAACTCTCCGACGATCTGCTGCGCCGTCTCCCGCAGCTCGGTCAACGGGGCGTCCAGCCCGCCCAGTTCGGGGTCGGCCAGCCAGTGGTAGCGGTCGGCGGCACGGGTGCAGTCGGCGACCAGTCGCGCGTATCCGGCGGTGGTGGGAGTGGTGCCGGTGATCTGTTCGGTGCTGTGCGCGAGCGCCAGCAGGTCGGAGACGCCGCGCACCAGATCGGCATTGCCGATCCGGGCGAGCGGGCCCGTCCCGGCGGGGCGGGAGGCGGCGTGGGTGTCGGAGACGTACGGGGTCCGCCAGCGCTGCACCGGGTGGACGCGGGCCGGTTCGTCGCCCCCGGCACCGGCCTTCAGCAGGATCAGCGTGCCGTCGTCGAGCAGGGCGTGGCCGCGCCCCTGGAGCGGGGTGGCGACCTCCTGCCGGATCAGGTTGTACGGGAGGAGCAGGCTGCGGCCGTCGTCGGGGGAGCGGAAGACGTAGAGGACGTCCTCCCCGTTGGGGGAGCGGACGGCGCCCTCGAAGACCGGGTCGGTGAGCGGGTCGGCGACGTCGAAGGTCTTCGCGGTGCCGGTGGTGAGGTAGTAGCCGCCGGGAAAGATGATCCCCTGGTCCTCCGGGAGCCGGTGGCAGGCGGGACCGATGCCGTCGAGCCGGGTCACGCTGCCGAGCAGGGTGTTGAAGACCAGGTACCGCCAGTGCTCCTCGTTGTACGGGCGGACGCGGAGCAGGACCAGGGGACCGATGGTCGCGTGCTCGACGTCGGCGTCGGCGAGGGACTGGAGGGGTTCGGCGACCGGTTCCTCGTAGATCCCGTCGGGGGTGTCGGTGTCGTTGACCGTCTTGACGGTGAGGGTGCCGCCGAGGGTGTCGACGAAGAGGACGCCGCCCCCCGGGCCGTCCGCGTCCGTGCCGATGGCGATGTGCGGATGCCGGCCCGGGACGTGGGACTCGCGTCCCGCGACCGTCCAGGTGAAGCCGTGCGAGGGCGGGAAGACATGGTCGCGGTCGCCGCGCGCGTCGAGGAACGCGCCGGGCGAGCCGTCGGGGCCGAGCGCCCAGCGCAGCACCCGGATGCCGTCGGCGTTCTCGCCGGTACGGAAGACGGCGAGCAGTTTCCCGTCCACGCGGCGCAGCCGCAGCAGGCGGGCGTCGCGGTAGTAGCGGTGCAGGGTGGTGAACTCGCGGACGAAGCCCTCGTCGTCGAGCAGGCCGGCCGTGGCCGGGGCCGGGGACGGGACGGGCGTCGAGCCGGGGGGCCGGTCCGCCTTCGCGTCCGAGACCGGGTCACGGGCCGTGTCCGGATGCGTCAACTCGGGGCCGTACAGAGTCAGTACGTCACTCACCCCGGCCGGGTCCGCCGCCCCGGGGCCCCGCTCGAAGCCGAAGAGGAGTCGCCCGCCCACGGCCACCAGGTCGCGGGGCACGCACGCCTGAGCGGTGTGGATCCGCTCGGTGCCGGTGAGCCGGAGTTCGGTCGAACCGAACTCCTCGGTGCGGCGGGCGTTGAGCGCCTCGGCGCGGGCCGCGAGAGCGGCGGCCCGGTCGTGGAGCCGGCGCCGCAGCACGTCGTACGTCCCCGCGTCCACGGGGCCGCCGGCGGGCGATGCGGTCGTGGTGTCGGTGTCCATGCGTACGGCTCCCTGTGAGGTGTGCGGTGTGCGGGGCGTCCGTGTGTGGGCCGAGCGCCCGTGGTGCGGGTGCGGTCGGTGGCGCGGGGTGGCCGGTCGGTGCGGTGTGCGGGGCCCGACCGGCGGGATCCGGACGAGCGGGCTACGCGACCGGAGCCGCCCCGTTCCGCGCGGCGCGTACGTCCGATCCGCTCGCCCCGGCTTCCGTGGCGCTCACGGCGCCTCCGGCACCCGTACCGACCTCCGCAGCACCCGTACGGGCCACTTTGGCCCCGGCATCCGTGCCGGCCTCCCCGGTCCGGGCGCCCCCGGCATTCGTACCCGCGGTCCCCGCCGCCCCGACGGCCCCCGTCAGTGCCGCGACCGGCAGGTCCGCGAGGCCCGACTCCCGGGCGGCGGCCAGCAGGTGACGCACCTGCTCCGGCGCGATCTTGGCCCCGGGTGCCCGCATCAGCCGCGTCAGCAGCGCCGACACCGTCAGGTTCCGTACGTCCCCCGTGGTCACCGAACCCACCATCCGGGTCAGGTCGTCCGTGAACGAGGACGTGCCGTCCAGCCACGGCCCGGCCAGGGCCTTCACCGTGTCCGAGTTCTCGACGAACCCGTCCAGGCTCCTGCCCATCGAGATGGAGGAGACCAGCCGGTCGAAGAAGACCGACTCCCCGCCGACGATGTCGATGTCGGCGTTCTCCAGTCCCGTGGCCAGCACCGTCGCCTGCGCCTGAGCGACCTGCCGCTGTACGTCGAGCCCGGCCAGCCGGATCTCCTTCTCGGCGGCGAGCCGCAGCCGGTACTCCTCGTGCCCGCGCGAGGCGTCGTCCAGCGCCGCCATCGCCGCCGCCTTCTCGGTGAGCCCGGCCGCCTCGGCCTTCAGCTTCTCGCCGATCATCGCCGCGTCGGCCGTCGCCCGGGCCTGGGTGCCCTCCGCCTCCGCGAGGGCCTTGAGCCTGGCGCCCTCCGCCTCGGCCCTGAGCCGGGCGGACGTGGCCTCGGCCTCCGCGAGACCGGTCTTCTCGATGACCTCGGCCGCCGCTTCCCGCACCCGGACCTCCGCGAGTCCGGCCGCCGCGGACTCCGCCTGGACACCCTCCGCGAGCCGCAGCTTCGCCTGGGCGTCCAGGTCGGCGGTCTTCAGCCGGGCCTCGGCGAGCGTGAGCTGTTCGGCGGCCAGGTGGGCGGCCGCGGCCTCCGCCGCCTCGGCGGCCTTGATGTCCTTGACCAGCTTCTCCTGGGCCTCCGCCTCGGCGGCGATGATGACCGACCTGCGGGTGCGCTCCGACTCCTCGACGGCCCGCAGCGTCTTGATGGACTCCTCCTGCTCCGCGACCGTCCGGTCCACGGCGATGCGCTCCCGGATCACGTCCGCGACCTCGCGGCGCTCGGCCTCGACCTCCTTGGTCGCGGCGATCCGGTCGAGCTCCGTCTGCCGCTCGCGCCCGATGACCTCGAGCAGCCGGTCCTTCTCGATGCGCTCGTTCTCCACGGCGATGACCCGCTCGCGGTTCTTCTGCGCGACGGCGATTTCCCGGGCCTGGTTCTCGCGCTGGATGCCGAGCTGCTCCTCGGTACGGATGAACGCGGCCTGGGCGCTCAGCCGCTCCTCCTCCTGGACCTTCGCGGTCGCCGCCTCCTCGCGGGCCCGCAGCGTCTCGACCTCGCGGCGCTGCTTGATCTCGGCCTCGGCCTGCCGGCGCTCCAGCTCCAGGATCGTCTCCCGGGAGTCGACGTTCTGCCGGGTGATCTCCTTCTCCTCGGTGCGCTGGTACTCGTTGGTGCGCACGTGCTCGATCGCCGTCAGTTCGGTGATCTTGCGGATGCCCTGGGCGTCGAGGATGTTGGCGCCGTCGAGCTGCGCCATGGGCGTCTGCTCCAGGAAGTCGATCGCCGCGTCGTCCAGGTGGTAGCCGTTCAGATCGGTGCCGATGACCCGGATGATCCGGTCCCGGAACTCCTCGCGCTTGGTGTACAGGTCGACGAAGTCCAGCTGCTTGCCGACCGTCTTGAGCGCCTCGGCGAACTTCGCGCCGAAGAACTCCTGGATCGCGACCTTGTCGCTGGCCCGTTGCGTGCCGATGGACTGGGCGACCTTGATGACGTCCTCGACGGTCTTGTTGACGCGTACGAAGAAGTTGATGTGGATGTCGGCCCGGATGTTGTCCTTGCAGATCAGGCCCTCGCGCCCGGTACGGCGGATCTCGATCGTCTTCACCGAGATGTCCATGTACTCGGCCTTGTGCAGCACCGGCAGTACGACGGCCCCCGTGAAGGTGACATCGACCTTCTTGGTCTTGGAGATGATCAGCGCCTTGCCCTGCTCGACCTTGCGGAAGAGCCGGCTGATGACGAGGAGGAGGGCGACGGCGATGAGCAGGACGACGGCTACGAGTACGCCGAAGCCCAGGGTGATGGCATCCATGGCAGTCCTTGACGGCTGGTGCGGAAGGCGGAGGGAGGAGAGGGGAGGGGGACGGACCGGCCCGTTCGGCCGGTGGCCCCGTGCGGGCCCGTTCAGTCCCGGTCGGTCCCTTGCGTTCTTTTCAATCAGTCACGTTCGGTGGTGTTCGGTTACGTTCGGTGCGGTGCGGTCTCGTCGGAACGAGTCCGGCGGTGGACGGTCGCGGTCGACACGGCGTTCCGCGAGGCATCCTGCGAGGTATCCCGCGAGTCATCCTGCGCGTCAGGCCCCGGGCGTGCTCGGGCGCGGCGCAGCGGCGGACCGTACGGCCGGCGGACCGGACGACTCGTCGGAGGTATGGCCGAACTGTCAGCCGGAGTGGGGCGCGGTACGACACGCACCGGGCAGGGCGACCGGGCGACCGGCGCCGCGCGATCCGGGCGGAACCTGCGACCTCGGCCGTTCCGGCCGCTCCAACCGCTCAAGCCGCCTCGGCTGCTCGGGCTGCCCGGGCCGACCCGGCGGGCCCGGATCGAGGGCCCTGTCGTACGGCGAGACCCAGAAGAACTCGCCGTCGTCGTCGTACGCGTACAGCAGCCCCGCACTGCCCGCGACGAGCAGCGGCCCGTCCGGCGGACTCAACAGCCTGACCTGGACGATCGCGGTGGAACCGTCGTCCGCCACGACCTCGGCCTGACCGAAGTCGAAACTCACGCAGCCGGTACGGATCGTGCAGACCCGGCCGAGGAAGTCCTGCCGCGACGGAGGAGGCGCCTCCGGCAGGCGGCGGCGCAGCAGACTCACCAGTGCCCGCGTGACGGTCCAGGCGATCAGGAGCGACCCGACGAGCACGGCGCAGGCGAGCACCGCGCGGAGGGTGCCGGTGGCCCCGCCGCGATGCAGCAGGACGGTACCGGTCAGGCTCGTGAACCAGCCGACGACGACCATCACGGACACCGAGACGGTGACCGGCACTCCGCCGATCCCGGCCAGGCCGGTGTCCAGGTCCCCGTCGAAGGTGTGGTGGTCGGCGCCACCCGCCAGCACGAGCAGCCAGAAAAAGACGACCACGGCCAGCGCGGTTGCGAACAGTACGGCCGGAAAGGCAGTCGCCGCGCTCAGGAATTCCTGCATCGGTCCACCCTTGTGTGTCCTGGCGGGGCCCGGTGGTGGCGAGGGGTGACCTCGGCGCCGCGGCCCGCGCATGGCGGTGCCGCGACGGCCGGGCCGTCCCCCGTGGTTCCCCCGTGTTCCCCCGTGGTGCTGGGGCCGATCGTGCCAGTCGGGGCCTCGGGATCGCACTGCCGGAATCCGGCAATCTTTATGCATTCCTGATGCCGGGCACCGGCAGGGTCGCGTGGTGTTCGATGAGCGCCAGAGTCTCGTCAAGAAGTGCAAGAAGTGGCAAGAAGTGAGGGGTACGTGTGACCGCGCCGGAGATTCCCGACGAATATCTGGGTGAGTATGCCCGCATCCTGGCCGAGGTCGCCGCCACCGGCCGTCGGCTGACCCGGGACGAGCTGGACGCCCGTCGGGTCATGGGGCGACGGGCCGCCGAGGCGGGTTTTCAGATACGCGCCCTGGTCGGCCTTCATCTCGCGGCGACCCGCGCCCACTGGCCGTGCGGCCCCTCCGTCGACGCCGCGACGACCGATTCCGTGCTGGCCGCGGTCGAGCAGGCCGTCGACGCCTTCGCCGAGGGGTTCGAGCGGGCCCAGCGGTTGACCGTGCGGCGGGAGGAGGCGGCGCGCCGGGAGTTCATCGACGACCTGCTGTACGGGCGCAGCGACCTGGGCCGGCTCGCCGAGCGCGCCACCCGGTTCGGGCTGCGGCTCTCCCGTGCCCACGCGGTCGCGGTGGCCACCGGCCCGGAGGCGTACACGGAGACCGACTCCGTGCCCCGCACGGTCGAGTCGGCGCTGCTCGCGCGGTTCAGCGGACGGAAGATCCTGATCACGACGAAGGACGGGCGGCTGGTCTGCATCGCGCCGGCCGGCCAGCCCGATGTGCTGCGCCACTTCGCCAAGCAGGCGCACGCGGCGACGGATGGCGGCCGGGTGGCGGTGGGCCGCCCGCATCCGGGCCCGGGGGGCGTGGTCCACTCCTACGACGAGGCGCTCGAAGCGCTCGATCTCGCGGAGCGGATGGATCTGGACGATCCGGTGCTGTACGCCGCCGATCTGCTGGTCTACCCGGTGCTGACCCGGGACCGGCAGGCCATGGCCGACCTGGTGCGTGGTCAGCTGGGCCCGCTCCAGCGGGCGCGCGGCGGGGCCGAGCCACTGCTCAACACGCTCATCACCTACTTCGACGCGGGCTGCGTGGCCGCCGAGACGGCCCGGCGGTTGTCGCTGAGCGTGCGGGCGCTGACCTACCGTCTGGAGCGGATCCACCAGCTGACCGGGGCCGATCCGGCGGACCCGATGCACCGTTACACGCTGCAGACGGCGGTGATCGGCGCCCGGCTGCTGGACTGGCCGGCCAAGGAGCTGTGACGCGGGCGCGGAGGAAAGTGGCCGGGGGTGCCCATCGGGGGAGTTGAACACCCCCGGCCTGCCGGACGCGGACCGGTGATCGTCCGGTCCGCGGTCGTCCGGCGGTACGCGGGGCGGGCCGGGGTGACCGGTCCGCCGGGGAGAGGGCCGAAGTCGGGCCCTACAGGTCGAACTCGTGCGGCGGGAGGTCGAGTGCGAAGCACGCCTCGCGCACGACGGCCCGCTCCGACGCGTCGAAGTCGCCGTCGGCGCCGCCGATGACGATGCCGATCTGGACGACGGCACGCGCCTCGGCCGGCTTCTTCTTCGCCTTGCCGATCTCCTGGAGGAGGGAGACCTTGCCGAAGTCGAAGTCGGCGGTGAGCTTGTTCACGTAGTCGTTGAATCGACGCTGGAGGTCGTCCGCCGGAAAGTTCTGCAGAACGTTGTTGGAGGCGATCAGCGAGGCGACACGCTGGCGCTCGGAGGGGTCCACGGAACCGTCGGCGGCCGCGACGAGGGCGCACATGGCCATGCTCGCGTCACGGAATGCCCCGCTCTTCAGGTCGTTCTTCTTCGCTTCCAGCTGCGACTGCATCGACGAAGCGGATTCCTTGATCCGATCCCACAGGGCCATGTCGTCTCCATATGTTGCGTTGCGTTGTGTTGCCGGAACCAACTGAACTCTACAGGCGTGTAGAAGTTAGCAGGAGGGTGCTCACCGGAGTGTTCTCCGTGTTCCGTGAACAGCACTGAGTGCAACGAGTGAGCCTCGGGGGAAGTGCCCCGCGGCCGCTCGGATTCCGGGGGCGCACGGCCCGCCGTCCGAGGCCGTACGCGCGGGGGCGGTGCGACGCCCCGCGCCGCACCGCCCTCGTCGTGCCGGATGATTCCCGGCCGGCCCTCCGGCCGCGCTTCCTACTCGGCGCAGGCCCTGACGCCCTCCCGCGTCGTGGGCGCGGTGGCCGGTGCCGCCGGGGCGTCGCCGCTCCCGCTCCTGGCGCCCGCGGTGGCCGGGGCGTCGGTGGTACGGCCGAGCCGACTGCGGACCTTGGTCGCGACCGGCTCGGTCCAGCGGGCGGTGAGCGGGCCGACGATCACGAGGATGAGGACGTACGCGGTGGCGATGGGGCCGATCCGGGGCTCGGTCGCCACGGCCAGTCCGGCGATCACGATGGAGAACTCGCCGCGGGCGACGAGCGTTCCGCCGGCCCGCCAGCGTCCCTTCGAACCGATTCCGGCCCTGCGGGCCGCGTACCAGCCGGTCGCGATCTTGGTGAAGACGGTGACGACGGCCAGCAGCGCGGCCGGGAGCAGCACCGGAGGGATCTCGGCCGGATCGGTGGAGAGGCCGAAGAACACGAAGAAGACGGCGGCGAACAGGTCCCGCAGCGGCGTCAGCAGCTTGCGTGCCCCCTCGGCGACCTCACCGGAGAGCGCGATGCCGACCAGGAACGCGCCGACGGCCGCGGACACCTGCAACTTCTGTGCCACACCGGCCACCAGGACCGTCAGCCCGAGCACGACGAGCAGCAGCATCTCCGGGTTCTCGGAGGACACGGCCCGGCTGATCAGCCGTCCGTGGCGCAGGGCCAGATAGAGCACGAACCCGACGGTGCCGAGTGCGATGAGCAGGGCCATGCTGCCCCCGGCGAAGCCCACGCCCGCGAGCATCGCGGTCAGCAGCGGCAGGTACACGGCCATCGACAGGTCTTCGATGACCAGGACGCCGAGGACGACGGGCGTCTCCCGGTTCCCGAGCCGTCCGAGGTCCGCGAGTACTTTGGCGATCACCCCGGACGACGAGATCCAGGTGACCCCGGCGAGCGCGACCGCCCCGACCGGTCCCCAGCCGAGCAGCAGCGCGGCCACCGCTCCGGGGGTGGCGTTGAGGAGGAAGTCCACGGCCCCGGAGGGGTACTGGGTCTTGAGGCTGGTCACCAGCTCCGAGGCGCTGTACTCCAGGCCCAGCAGGAGCAGCAGCAGGATGACGCCGATCTCGGCGCCGACGGCGGTGAACTCCTCGCTGGCTCCGAGGGGCAGGAGCCCGCCTTCCCCGAAGGCGAGCCCCGCCAGCAGATACAGAGGGATGGGCGAGAGACCTATACGCCCGGCGAACCGCCCGATGATTCCCAGCCCCAGAATGACGGAGCCGAGCTCCACCAGCAAAGCGGTCGTGTCATGCACTGTCAGCCCTCCGCGATGATCTCGGAGAGCGCGTCGACGCCCTCCCTGGTTCCGACGACGACGAGCGTGTCCCCGATGGCCAGCCGGAAGTCCGGCCCGGGCGACGGATGCGCGCTGTACGTCCGCAGCACCGCCACGATCGAGGCCCCCGTGCGGCTGCGCGCCCGGGTGTCCGCGAGCAGCCGTCCGCCGTAGGGGGAGCGCGTCCCGAGCGGGATGTGCTCGGTGACCAGGTCGATGCCCTCGGTGCGTACCGCGTCGATGGGCGCCGCGTCGATGAGGTGCGCGAGGCCGGTGGCCTCCTGCGGTGTCAGCGGTACCGAGAGACAACACGAATCAGGATCGTCCTGGTCGTAGAAGCCGATGAACCGACGCCCGTCGTGGTGGACGACGACGGAGATGTGCTGACCCGACTCGGTCGTGTAGTCGTACTGGACGCCGACTCCGGGCAGCGTGGTGCGGTGGGTTCCCATGACTTCCTCCCGAGGGAAGTGGCGACATATCGACACACTTGGTGACTCTTTATCCGCGCATTACCTTATCCGGAGGGTTCCGCCGCCTCTGGCGCCTCGGTACGGGGTGCGGGGTGCGGGACACGGGGGCGGGATCGGCGAACCGTCCGGACCGGGGTGTCGTACGTCCCCCGTCCTGGCGCGGGCCTTCTCGTTGCGGCGCGGTAGAACGTCCGCTCGGCGATGGCGATCTCCCCGGCGGCCTTCAGCCGGGCCTGTTCCCAGGCGCGCTTGGCGTTCGCCTCGGCGATGTCCGCCTCCTGCTTGGCGCGGGCGGCCTCGGGACGGCCGAGGTCTTCGAGGCAGGAGCCCTCGGTGGTGATGTCCTGGCTTCATGCCGGATCGCTGCCGGGCGGTGTGCGGAGTACGTACGCGCCTGCGGCTCGGGGCGCCCCGCCGCTGTCCACACCCTGTGGACGGCGAACCGCCGCACCCCCGGATGCATCCGGCCGACCGGCGACTCCCGCCCGCACGGCGACACTGCCGCGTTCCGCGCCGCATGCTCGTCGTGGAGCGGGGGTACCGCACAGGCATACGTGTGAAGGTGCGAAGGGAGGTGCGTATGACCGGCAGTCGACCGCCGTCCGCGGCCGTGCTCCTGTTGCACGGCGGCCGCGAGACGGGCCTGGGCGCGCCGCCGCCCGGCCTCCTGAACCTGCCCGCCGTACGAATGAGGCCGTTCGCGCGGGCCGTCACCCGCGCGACCGTCGGCGACGACGGAGCCACGCACGGCGCCGCCGGGGACGTCCTGGTACGCACCGCCCGCTACGCCCGTCAGGGCTGGAACGGCTCCCGGGAGGACCCGCTCCACGACGCGCTGCGCGCCCTCGACGCGCTGCGGCGCGAGGCGGGCGAGCTCCCGGTGGTCCTGGTCGGGCACTCGATGGGTGCCCGCGCCGCGCTCCGCGCCGCCGGTCATCCGCTGGTACGCGCGGTGGTGGGCCTCGCTCCCTGGTGTCCGGCGGACGATCCGGTCGCCCAGCTCGCCGACCGGGACGTCGTGCTCCTCCACAGCACCCGCGACCGCGTCACCAGCCCCGGGGAGTCCCGGTCCCTCACCGCCCGTGCCCGCCGCGCCGGGGCCCGTTCCTGCCTGGTCGCGATCCGGAACAGCGATCACGCGATGCTGCGCCGCGCCGGGGCCTGGCACGCGCTCACGGCCCGGGTCGTCACCGGCCTGCTGGGCCTCGGCCCGCTCCCCGAGGAGATCGCGACGGCGCTCCGGCTCCCGCCGGCCGCCCCGGCGACGCACGGCATCCTGGACCTGGACCGGCTCGCTCCCGACGGTTTCGCTCCCGACGGTTTCGCTCCCGGTCCGATCGCCCGGGGCCGCCTGTCCGTCCCCGGCCGACCCGCTCCGGACCGGTCGGTCACGGACCGGTTGGCCTTCATCCGCCCGCCCTACGCGGGTTTTGCGCGCCGCGGCGGGCGCGGCCCCGTCCCCGACTCCGGTGCCGGCCCCGGATCGTCCATCGAGAACCGGTAGACCGTCGACTCACGGGCGCGAAAGCCGAGGCGCTCGTACAGCCGGTTCGCGGCGGCACGGTCCGGCCGGGAGGTGAGGTCGACGGTCCGGGCGCCGGCCTCCCGGGTCTTCGGCATCGACGACGACGTCCTTGATACGGGCCCGCAGCCCAGTCGGCACGGGGAGCAGGAGCAGCGTCAGCGTTCCCACGACAGCACCCGAGGCATGCGCGACGGGCACCGTGTTCGTCTCGCACCGCACCAGCCGGTCGAGTGCCGCGCGGTCCGGGGGCGGGGCGCTCGCGGACAGTTGGGGCAGCAGGCGGCCGATGGCGGCCACGATCTGCGGACTCGCCTCGCGGACGATCTCCACATCGACGCTCATGCCGGGGAGCGTACGGACGGGCGGCCCGGAAGCCGGGCACGCGGAGGAACGCGACCGGCGGGAAAAGGGACATGACCGTGACAGGGCACGCGACGGATCGGGGCACGGGTATCACGCCCGTTCGCGGGGGTGTGCCGTGGTGCAGGGGCGACGGAACGGGCGCACCCTGGTAGGGAGGTGATCGAGATGATGCACACAGTTGTCGGGTGGCATGTGGATCTGGAATTCGAGGAGGACAGTCACCGCACCCGCGCCGCCGCCCTGGTGAGGCTGCCGGACGGGGCCGAGGTGCGCGCCCATGGATACGCGAGCCGTCACCCCTCCGACAAGGAGCAGCCGAGGGTGGGCGAGGAGATCGCGGGGGCCAGAGCTCTCAACGAACTGGCGATGAAGATGCTGACGAAGGCGCACGACGAGATCGACGAGGCGTCCGGTCGGACATCGCACCCGCTCACCTGAGCCGATCTCCGGGGGCTCCGGGGCTCGGCGGCTCCGGAGCCCCCGGGGGGCGCGCCCCGGGTCCAGAGGCGACCGCCTCACGGCGATGGCCGGCGATGGCTCCACCGCGGCGGCCTTACGGCGGGGGCCGCCGCGCCGCGCGCCGCGGGGGCGGCGCCTCAGCCCAGTTCCAGGCTGGTGATGCCGTACAGCCCGGCGTGGTCGACATCCGGTGACGGGCCCGTGTACATCCGGGCCGTCTCGAACGACGGGGTGAGGCCCAGTTGTTGCGCGAGCCGGACGGCCGCCGGGTTGACGTCGGGCACGTCGATCGCCACGGGAGTGTCCGGATCGCCGGCCGCGAGCGCGCCGACCAGGGCACCGGCCACCTCCGGCGACTCCGCGTACACCGGGCCGATCCGTGACGACGTGCGGCACGGGCGCAGCACGGCGAGGCCCCGCAACTCCCCGTCGCGGAGGGCGGCGAGCGGGACGTGGGCCGGTCCGGCGATCCAGGAGGCGAGGAAGCTGTCGCGCTCGGTGGGGAAGAAGCGCCGGTCGTAGGCGGCCAGTTGATCGAACCGGATACCGCGGGCGTCGACGAGCGCGGTGCCGGGTGGGGCGGGCGGCACATCGGCCGGACGGCCCTCGTAGCGCATGTTGGTCCAGACGGAACGGAACCCGGATGTGCGGTAGTTGTCCTGCTGGGCCACGACGCCGTCCAGCCCGACGTTGCGCCCCTGGAGCCGCGCCAGGCCGGCTCGCCAGGTCCGGATCCCGTAGCCCCGGCCGCGGAGTTCGGGCCGGGTGAGGTAGAAGCCGAGGAACCCGAAGCCGGAGCCGTAGCGGACCACGGAGACGCAGGAGACCGGATCGCCGTCGAGGCGGCCGATCAGGAAGCCGCGCGGGTCGGTGGCGAAGAAGGCGTGGCGGTCGGTCAGTCCGGGGTTCCAGCTCTCCGCGTGGGCCCAGTCGGCCAGCATGGCGAGGTCGTCGGCGCTCGCGGTGGTGATCTCGAAGTTCGGCACGGGGCACCTGTACCCCAAGGGTGATTGGTTCAACGGCGGTTTTTCCGCCACCGCTCGTCCGGGGGAGGCGGTCGTCGGACGGGGTGCAGGGCCGTTGGACCGGGACGTCGGGCGACCGACGCCCGTGGCCGGACGTGGACGGCCACGGCCCGGGAGATGGCCGGCCGCCGGGCCCGCGGCGTTCCGGCCGCCCGCCGTCGGAGTGGGGCGCGGTGCGGCTGTCGGCATGGTGCGCGAGGCGGGCGGGCGCGGGTGCTTAGAGTCGTCGGCTGACGGACCGCTGTCGGCGTGTCGCGGGTTGAATCGCCCGACGCCGGTGACGGCTCCTCCTCAACGGCGTTCCCCCGCCGTCGCCTCGCATCGCAACGGCGGGGGGCGCCGACGTGCACGGCACAGCAGGGCGTGGCCCCGTACAGCAGGGTGTGGCCCGGCACGGGACGGACGTGGCGTCGGCCGTGACCGCGTCGGTCCCTTTCGTGCGTGGCGGCCCGGCCCCCGCCCGTACCTCTTCCGTCCGGACCTGCGGTGTTTCCGGCTCCGGCCCGGCCAGGCGGGGGCCCGTGCGCACCCTCGCCGTCCGAAACTCGGGCGTGTTCTCAACCTGTACCCGCGCGCGCTTTCCACCGCACCGATAAATGCCCGACGGATGCCCGACGGATGCCCGACGAAAAAGCGCGACGAATTCCGGGACGCTTCCGCGACCGGCCCGAGGAATCCCGGATGCCAGGCTCGCGCGATCCCGTGCGGGGCAGCATCCGTGGATCACCCGGAGATCACCCGGAGAATCCGGGGGAAGACCGGGGAGAAGTCGCGGAGACGTGCGGAGAATCGCCGAAAAAGGCCCGGCTCGACTCCGGCCCGCAGCGTCGTCGTGGCATTACTTGCCGCAGTCGCCGCCCGGTGTCACATGCCCGCCGTACCGGGCGCGCGCCAGCAGGGCGACGACCTCCTCGTCGGAGGTCTGTGAGAAGTCCCGGTACCACTCCCCGACGGCGTAGAACAGGGGCGGCACGGACAGGCACACCACCTCGTCCGCGCACTCCTGCAACCGGGCCACCGCGTCCGGGGGCGCCACCGGGAACGCCGCCACCACGCGGGCCGGATGCTGGGCCCGTATCACCCGGCAGGCCGCCTCGGCCGTGGCGCCGGTCGCGACACCGTCGTCCACGACGATCACGGTCCGGCCCTCGACCGGTATCCGCGGCCTGCCCGCGCGGTACGCCTGTGCGCGGCGCACCAGCTCCGCCGCCTCGACCCGCTCGACCGCCGCGAGATCCTGCTTCCCGGACCGCAGACGGCTGACCACGTCCTCGTTGAGGACCCGTGTCCCGCCCTCGCCGATGGCGCCGAACGCCACCTCCTCGTGATGGGGCACGCCGAGTTTGCGGACCACGATCACATCGAGCGGAACACCGAGCGTCCGCGCCACCTGGAAGGCGACCGGGACCCCACCGCGCGGCAGCCCCAGGACGACGGGGTTCTCACGCTCCAGATGACGGAGCGCCTCGGCCAGCTGCTGTCCCGCGTCCGCGCGGTCGACGAACAGCACGGTTGTCACCCCCAACCAGGGAGCCGGGGAACTGACCGGGGGAGCCGGGAGCCCGGCCGGGCGGCCGGGGACCACGCGGGCACGCACGCACGCCCGCCTCCCCGGGCACGCACGCACGCCCGCCTCCCCCTTCGAAACAACCCCATGCGCGACGGCCCCGCAACTCGGGCGGAACCACTGCGGGCAGCGGGGTCGAGGTCGCGTCGTCGAGGCAGGTCAGGACACCGGGGACATCGTGGGCATCTCGCCCTCGGTGGTGTGGACGTCGATCACGGAGAACGCCGCACCCTGCGGGTCCGTCAGCGCGGCGAAGCGGCCGAACGGCGTGCTCATCGGGCCGAAACGGAGGACCGCGCCGCGTTCGGTCGCCTTCGCCGCGGCCGCGTCGCAGTCCGCGACGGTGAAGTACACGTTCACGTGCGACGGCACCTCGGGCGGGAAGTCGTCGCCCATCCGCATCCGCCCCATGACCGTCTCGTCGCCGATGGTGTACAGCCTGAAATCGACGTGCTCGTCCTCCAGCTTCGCCATGGAGTACGGGAAGACGGCGGAGAAGAAGGCGTCGGACTTCCCGGGCTCCCGGGTGAAGACCTCGGCCCAGCAGAACGCGCCGGGCACCCTCTGGGCCTCGAAGCCCTCGTGGGAGCCCGCCTGCCACACACCGAAGACGACGCCCGCGGGGTCGCGCGCCAGCAGCATCGTGCCGAACTCACCGACCTGCATCGGGTCCATCAGTGTCTCGCCGCCGTTGTCACGGATCTTCGCGGCGGTGGCGGCCGCGTCCGGCGAGGCGAGATACAGGCACCAGGCCGCCGGGCCCTCCTGGCCGGGCATGGGGGGCACGACGGCGGCGACCGCCCTGCCGTCGGCGTACGCCTGCGTGTAGTTGCCGTACTCCTCCGTGGACTCGCCGAACGTCCAGCCCAGTACGTCACCGTAGAAGCGCTTCGCCGCCTCCAGGTCGGGGAACATTGCGTCGGCCCAGCACGGTGTGCCCTCCGGTCGTACAGCCATGGCTCCGGCTCCTTCGCCCTTTGCGGGTTCGTCCGTCCGCTCTCTGTGCGTCTGTCCCGTCAGCGACGGGATTGTCCGCAGTTTCACGCTAGCCATCGGGCCGCGGGGCCGCGCGCCGGAGACGCCCGTACCGGCCCTCGACGGCCTCGGGCACGTGGTCCGTGACGGACTGGAGATCTCCCGCTGGACGATCGTGCATGCGCGTCGTTCGTCCTGTGCCCGCCCGACATGCGTGCGTTCGGTCGCGTCGATCAGCAGCCGGAAGGTGCCGGCGAGCGGTGCCTGGTCATCGGCCGGCGGTACCAGGATGGTCACCGCATGGTCCCCTCGTTCCGTCCGTGTCGTCATCGTTCCGGAGAGGTCCGGGCTCCGCCGTCCCCGTCCCCGTTCCCGTTTCCGTCCCCGTTCCCGTTCCCGTTCCCGTTCCCGTTTCCGTCCCCGTTCCCGCCACCGTGTCCGTCCTCGCCCCGGTCTCCGCAGCCGCCTCTGCCTCCGGCCCTGCTCCCGCAGTCGTCCTCGCAGTCGTCCTCGTTTCCACGGCCGTCTCGCTTCCCGCGGTCGTCTCCGTCTCCGCGTCCTTCTCCGGTTCGGCCTGCGATTCCAAGGGGAGCTCCGTGGTCACTTCGAAGCCGCCGGTCGCCCGGTGTCCGGCGGACAGCCGGCCGCCGACGGACAGGGCCCGTTCGCGCATGCCGATGAGCCCGTACCCGGGCGTGCCCGATGTCTGCGGCTCGTGTCCGTCGTCGGTGATGGTGAGCGTGAGCAACCGGCGCGAGTAGCCGAGCCGGACCGAGACCGCCGCGGATCCCGCGTGCTTGGTGACGTTGGTCAGCGCCTCCTGCACGATCCGGTACGCGGTGAGGTCCGCGCCCGGGGACAGCGGCCGCACCGTCCCCTCCACCGACACGTGGACGGTGAGACCCGTCTGCTCGAACGAGGCGATCAGCTCCGGGAGCTGGGCGAGCCCGGGGGAGGGTTCCAGGGGGGTCTCGGGGTCGTTCTCGCTGCGCAGCAGTCCCACGGTCGTCTTCAGCTCGCGCAGTGCTGAGGAAGTGGTTCCGGCGAGTTGGTCCATCATCTGCCGTGCCTGCTCCGGCCGGCTGCGCAGCAGGTACGAGGCGGTGGACGCCTGCGCGTGGGCGAGGGCGATGTGGTGCGCGACGATGTCGTGGAGCTCGCGGGCGATCCGGGTCCGTTCCTCGCTCACCCGTCGGCGCGCCTCCTCCTCGCGGGTCCGTTCCGCGAGTTCGGCCCGTGCCTCCACGGCGGCCACGTAGTCGCGGCGGCTGCGCACCGACTCGCCGACCGCGCCCGCCAGGAAGACGCAGGAGAGGATGCCGATCCGGTCGGGCCGAAGGAGCGCGCCGTTGCCCCAGACGACCGACACGGCGGCGAGGGTGGCGACCGCCCCGAGCGTGTACACCGAGGTCGTACGGAGGTCCGTGAGCAGGGCCAACTGGTACAGGGCGACCAGGGCCGCGCCGGTCAGGCTCGGTGAAGGATCGAAACCCATGCTGTTGCCCATCAGGCTCAGGGCGCTTCCACACAGCGTGGTCACCACGACCACGGTGCGCGGGTAGGTGCGCTGCCCCAGCAGCAGGACGGCGGAGGGCACGGCGGCCGCCAGGGCGAAGGAGGGGGCCGGGCCGCGGACGATCCGGGCATCGGTCACGGTGCTGGAGAAGACCGCGAAGGCCCACAGCAGCACGGCCACCGCCGCGTCGACAGCCCGGGGGTGGCGCCGGGTCCACAGCCGCCAGTCGGTGAACATGTGCTCTTCTTTCCTTCTCGTTGCCACCATGGTCACCGACAGAGCCGCCCGATTCGCGCAAGATATCCGAAATTGTCCGTCGTGACGTACGGCGAACGGCCTCCGGACATCCCGTGCCTCATCCCGGGTGCACGGTGCGGCCGGAGGGGTGACCCGATCCTTCGTGAACGGGGGCGTCATCGTCGTCGTTCGCCCGCATGGACTCCTGCGAACTGTCGACGCGGTACGCGGCATGTCCGTCTTCCCTCTCGCGCAGGACGCCGACAGGCGCACAGCGTGACGAGGCGGAACGTGCGGGCGGCTCCGGAGGGCAGCCGGTGCGGTACGGGTCGGTCCGGTGCGCGAGCGCGGCGCCGACTCCCCGGTCGCCGACTCCCTGCTTGTCGAGTGATGGGGTAACCGATAAAATCGGTTACATGGCACTGGGTTGGAAGCTGGTCATCGACAGCACGAACGCGTCGGCTCTCGCGGACTTCTGGGCCGCGGCCCTGGAGTACGAGGTGGAGGACCCCAGCGCCCTGATCGAGCGACTACTGGCCGCAGGGCACATCGGTGAGGACGCGGTCGTCGAGCACGCCGGCCGCAGGACCTTCCGCGGCTACGCCGCGATCCGCCACCCCGAGGATCCGTTCGACGGGACGAGCGGTGTGGGGCGCGGACGTCGGCTGCTCTTCCAGGACGTGCCCGAGGGCAAGTCCGGCAAGAACCGCCTGCACATCGACGTCCACGCCGGCCCCGGCGGCCTCGACGCCCTGGTGGCCCGGCTGGAGGGCCTGGGGGCGACCCGCGTCCACGAGGTGGACAAGGGCCCTGCCGGGCGCTGGTGGCTCATGCGGGACCCGGAGGGCAACGAATTCTGCGCGGCCTGACGGCCGCCGGGCTTGCGCCGCGGGCAAGTCGGCCGCCGGACGTCCGCGGGCCGGGAACGGCCTCGTACGCACAGCACGGGTCTCGTTCGAGGGGGGCCGGGGGACGCGCACGGGCACGTGTCGTACGTTCGATCACCTGTCGTGCGTTCGGACCCCGTACAAGGGCCGACGGGACCCACGCCGACGCGGTACGGGCGCCGCGCGGACGCCGACGCGGTATGGACGGCCGTACGGGCGCCGCGCGGACGCCGTACGGATGTCGTGCGAGGGATCAGCGCACGGGTACCGCGTCCGTCGCGCTCTCGCCGGTGTCCCGGGCCCGGCGGCTCGCGGCTGCGACCGCGGCCATCAGCTCGGAGTCCAGGATCGCGGGATCAGCCATCCGGTTCGCGGCCATGTAGGAGTTGAGCAGGGCCTTGGTGATCCGTACCGCGGACTCCGGGCGGCGCGCGATGGGCTTGGCCCACATGGTGACGGCCGCGTCCAGTTCGTCCTCGGGCACGACGCGCTGGAGGACCGACAGCTCGTACGCCTCGGCGGCGCCGATGGGGCGTCCGGTCAGGATGATCTCCCTGGTCCGGGCGGCGCCGAGCTCGTGGATCAGCCGCGGCAGCATGCCGCCCCAGGCGGTGGGCAGGCCGAGCGCCAGTTCCGGCAGCCGGAAACTGGCCGTCTTGGCACCCACCCGCAGGTCGCAGGCGAGCGCCAGGGCCATTCCCGCGCCGATCGCCTTGCCGTGGACCCGGGCGATGGTGACGATCCGGCCGGTCGAGAGCAGTTCGCAGACGCGGCGGGCCTTGTCGCCCGCGATCCGGATGCCCCGGCCCTCCTGGTCCTCTTCGAGCCAGTCCGCGAACTCGCCGCGGTCCCCACCGAGGGAGAAGTTGTCCCCGGCCCCGCTGAGCACCAGCACCCGGACATCAGGATCCGGAACGGTCAGGATCGCGAGCAGGTCGTCCAGCATCGCCTCGTTGACGGCGTTGCCCGACTCGGGGCGGTCCAGTTCCACGCGCAGGACCGGGCCCTCGTGCAGGACGCGCACCGTGCTCGGGCGCCGATACGCGGACAGTGGCTCCGAGAGCGAGAGCTTCATATCGCCACGCCCATCGAGGTCACGCGCCGGAAGACCAGACGGGACGCGTACACGGGCGGTGTGGTGACCCGCAGGGTGGGGAAACGTTCCAGCAACTGAATGAGAAGCGTTCGGGCCTCGAGCCGGGCGAGGGCCGCGCCCAGGCAGTAGTGCACCCCGCCGCCGAAGGTGAGGTGGGTGCCGCGGCGCTCGATGTCGAAGACGTCCGGGTTCTCGGTGCGCCGCGGGTCGTGGTTGGCGGCGCCGTACAGGACGTGGACCATGCTGTCCTTCGCGATCGGGACACCGGCCAGGACGGTGTCCTCGGCGGCGACCCGGGTGTTGATCTGGATCGGTGGGTCGTACCGCAGCACCTCGTCGACGGCCGCGTCGACGTGCCCTGGGTGTTCCCTCAGCCATGCCCACCGGCCGGGCTCGCCGAGCAGCAGCCCCACCATGGCCGACAGCAGCGTCGCGGTGGTCTCCAGCGAGGCGATGGTGACGAACATGGTGAGACGGTAGAGGATCTCGTCGGCCGCCTCGCGGTCGGGCTCCCGCGCGTCCCAGTGGTGGATCCATCCGGTCAGGATGTCGTTGCCGGGGTTCGCGCGGCGCCGGCGCACCATCTCGGTGAAGTAGGTGCGCAGATGCCCGGTCGCCTCGGCGGACACGGCGAGTTCGCTCTTGGTGGGGAGCAGTTCCTGGGCGTGCACCTGGTTGTGGGTGATCTCCAGGATGTGGGGGTGGTCGGCGGCCGGGACGCCCAGCCAGGAGCCGATGGTGCTGATGGGAAGTTGCTCGCTGACCGTGCTGACGAAGTCGGCCTCGCCCCAACGCAGTTTCCCGGCCAGGTCGTCGAGCAGGCGGGCGCTGTGCTCCTCGATGACCGGGGTCAGCCGCTGGATGGTCGAGCGGTCGAAGAGGTTGCCGAGGCTGCGGCGCTGGCAGGTGTGCTCGGGAGCGTTGAGGCGGGAGAGCGTCTTGGTCATCTCCTGCGTGGCGACCGCGCTCCAGCGCTCGGGGTCGTCCTGGCGTTCCTGCCAGGCGAAGTCCGGTGCCAGCCAGTTGCGGCCGCGGAGCACTTCGCTGCAGGTGTCGAAGCCCGTGACGAAGTACGCGTCCCAGGGCGCGCGCACGACGTCCCCCATGGCCCTCACCTCGGCGAGCAGCCCGTACGGATCAGCCTGCCCCTCCGGCGATTTGAGGCGCCGTATGAGAGAGATGAGGGCACGGCGGTCATCGGCGGGCCTTTTGGCACCACTTGCAGCGCTCACGCAGAGTTCCTTGATCCGGGCTCATGGTTACGGCCAGAACCTACCCCTCCGTATATGTTCGCGAAGCGCCAATCCCTGTTGCCCCCGTCACAGAGAAATGCCCCGGTGACCTCTTGTCAGATGGTGAGCGATACCCAATACCCTTTTTAAAAGGGCGAGTTATACGCGAAAGTCGGCTGATTCCGGTCGTCGAGAGACGAGTTTTCACCAAGTCGGCGGGCGGAAGTTGCCGACCGGTATCCGAACACGGATCGCGAACACGGATCGCGAACACGGATCGCGAACCGCTCACCATTCACCGCTGTCGGTACACCGGTCTGTCGGTACACCGGCCTGTCGGCACACCGGCGCACCGGTCTCTCGGGACACCGGGCGCACCGGTGTCCCGACAGGCCGAGGAGTCCGGCTCACACCCGGAAGACGTCCAGGAAGGAACTCCACCAGCCCTTGTGCCTCTTCTGAGACTCCCCGGTGTCGTGGCGCGCCGTGGTGACGTCGTCGAGGGACGAGATACGGGGCGACACGGGGGACGCGGCGGCGGTGTTCGTCACGTTCGCGACCCGGCGCGGCGCACTCGGGCTGAACCGCACGGGCAGCGACACCAGGGCGCGGTGGAACGGGCCCGGTCGCCATTCGACGCCGGTGGCGGGTATGGCGAGGGTCAGGTCCGGAACGCTGTTGAGGACGCGCTCGATCGCGGTGAGGGCGATGAGCTGGGCCGGGGACTTCGCCGGGCAGACGTGCGGGCCGGCGCCCCAGGCCAGGTGGGCGCCCTTGCTCAGGGTCTGGCGGGCGTCGGTGAGCGCCGGATCGGTGTTCGCGGCGGCGAAGCTGATCAGTACGGGCGTGTCCGCCTTCAGCGTCACGCCGCCCAGGTCCATGTCCTGGACGGGGTAGTGCGTCGCGTAGTTGGCGATCGGCGGGTTGTTCCAGAGCACGTCGTCGAGGGCGTCCTCGACCAGCATCCCGGTTCCGCGCCGCTGCGCGCTGCTCGCGTCCTCGGACAGCAGGAGCAGCAGTGCGTTGGCGATGAGGTTGCGCTCCGGCTCGATGCCCGCGCCCATCAGCATGACGAGCTGGTCCTTCAGCTCCTCGTCCCGCAGACCGGCCGGGTGCTGGATGAGCCAGGAAGTGATGTCCTCACCGGGCTGCCGGCGCTTGAGCGCCACCAGCTCCATCAGGCACTCCGTCATCTCGGCATTGGCCCGCACCACGTCCTCGCCGTCGAAGATCGCGGCCATGGTGCGGGTCAGGCGGTCGCCGATGTCACCGGGGCAGCCGAACAGCTGGTTGAACAGCAGCAGCGGCAGCAGCTTGGCGTAGTCGCCCAGCAGGTCGGCGGAGCCGCGTTCGATGAACTGGTCGATCAGGTAGTCGGCGATGCGCTCGACGTCACGGCTCAGCCGAGTGGTGTTGAGCCGGGCGAGGCTCTCGGTGACCGCCTTGCGCAGCCGCAGGTGCTCGGTGCCGTCCGTGAACAAGCAGTTGGGCCGGTACGCCATCATGGGCAGCACCGGACTGTCGAGCGCGATGCGCCCCTCCCGGAGCGCGGCCCACCGCCGCGAGTCGCGGGCGAAGTACGAGGGGTTCTGCAGCACCCGGAGCGCGGCCTCGTGCTGTACGACCAGGGTGGCGTCCACGCCGGGGGCCAGCTCGATCGGGGCGGCGGGCCCATGTGCCCGGAACGCGTCGTAGGCGCGCTGCGGATCGGCCGCGAACTCCGGTCCGTAGAGCGACGTCTGCCGCTCACCGCGCATCGGGCACCCGCTGGGGGCGTTGTACGGGGTGGCTCCCGGCTGAGAGTCCATGTTGATACCTCGATGTGATCGCGGGCCGGTGGGCCCGCACGGTGGAAGGAGATGAGGGCTCGGCCACCCGTACCGGAGGGCGGTGGTCGGAGCGGGGACCGGCCGCGCGTCCGGGCCCAGAGGCGCCGGACGACGGGCCGGCCACACGGTGGTGCGTCCCCCGCCACGGGTGGCGGGGGACGCCCACTGGCACGGGTGGCGGGGGACGCCCCGCCGGCACCGGTGGACCTGTGTCAGGCCACGCGCGCGAGAAGGTGCTGGACCAGCGTGATCAGGGCCTGTGCGGACGACTTCTCGTCCCGGGCGTCGCAGTACACGACCGGGGTGTCCGGCAGCAGGTCGAGAGCCTCGCGCAGCTCTTCCTCGGCGTGCTTGGAGTACGGGTCGAAGCTGTTGACCGCGACCGCGTACTCCAGCCCGTACGTCTCGACCAGGTCGATCACCGGAAAGGTGTCGGCGAGCCGGGCCGGGTCGACGAGGAGCAGCGCGCCCAGCGAGCCGCGCGCCATGTCCTCCCACAGTTCGACGAAGCGCTGCTGGCCCGGCGTACCGAACAGATACAGCACCAGCTCGTCGCTGAGGGTCAGTCGGCCGAAGTCCAGCGCGACCGTCGTGGTGACCTTGTCGGGCGCGCCGCGCAGATCGTCGATGTGCGCGCCGGCCTGCGTCATCCGCTCCTCGGTGCGCAGCGGAGTGATCTCGGAGAGAGTGCCGATGAGCGTCGTCTTGCCCACGGCGAAGTGTCCGACGACGAGAATCTTCGCCGCACGCCGCACCGCGTCCGACACATAGATGTTCTCAGCCGAACCGGACGTGGAGTCCATGCAACACCTCTTCGAGGATCTTCCTGTCAACGAGCTGAGCCGGCGGGGGCGCCTTGCGGCGCATCAGATGACCCTGTTCCGCTAAATCGTTGAGCAGCAGACGCGCCACTCCGACGGGCAGCCCGAGGCGGCCCGCGACCTCGGCCACCGACAGGTACCCGCCCGAACACAGCTCCCAGATGGCCCTGACCTCGGGGCTCGGGTTCGGCGGCAGCTGCCGGTCGGGGGCGATGGTGACGAGGGTGACGAGGGAGAGACCCTCCGCGTCGGGCAGCCCGCGTCCTCCGGTGATGACGTAGGAACGGACGAACCCGCTGTTGACCGACTGCTCCTCACCCGGGGCCGTCATATGTCGCTTCCGGCGTTCAGACGGGGAGGCGTGGTCATCGCCTTCCCCAGCGCGGTGACCTGCTGCTGCATGCGGAACGACATGGCTTCCATGTCCACGTCGGCCGCGGCGGCCGCCGCCAGATAGGCGCCGGTTCCGGCAGCGATCAGGAAGATCCAGCCGTGCTCGTACTCCAGGAGGGTCTGGCGCCAGCGCCCGGGGGCCTGGGCCCCGATGAAGGGAGCGACGGCGCGGCTCAGCGACTGCATGGAGCTCATCGCCGCCGCCACGGTCTCCGCGTCGTCGCGGCCGATCTCGCTGGAGTTGGCCAGCAGCAGACCGTCGGCGGAGACGAGGATCGCGTGCCGCGCTCCGGGTACCTGGAGCACATCGTTGAGCACCCAGGAAAGATCGGGGTTCACTGGATCTCGGGTCCTTCCATCGTCGTCATGTCACGTCCGGACCGCGTTCCGCGCTGGAACGCGCCCAGACGGGAAGCCGTTTCCTCATTGCTGCGGACCGGCGCGGGCTCGGTAGACGGCACCACCGAAACAGGGCTCTTGCGACGACGCTTGGGCAGGCCGCCCGCGGTGGTGAAGGGCGCCGCGGGCTGAGGGGCGGGGGCAGGCTGCGGGGACGGCGGGAACAGCGGGGTCGGGGCCGGTGCGGACACCGGGCGGCGCTGCAGCGTCGACACCCCCGCGTCGTAAGCGGCGGGGGCCGCCTCGGCCGGCGCGGGAACGGGCGCGTCGGCGGTGAGCAGCTCGTCGGGCAGCAGGACCACCGCGCGCACACCTCCATAGGGGGAAACGGAGTCCACCGAGACCTTGAAGCCGTAGCGGGCGGCCAGCACACCGGACACGGCGAAGCCGAACTGCGGCGGAATGCCCAGGCTGGACACGCTGATCGCGGCCTGGGGGGCGAGGAGGGCCGCCGCGCGGTCCTTCTCCTCCTGCCCCATGCCGAGACCCGCGTCATCGATGATGAGACAGACGCCCTTCGGTACGGCCTGGATGTTGATCTCGACCGGGGTGCCGGGTGCGGAGTAGTTGGTGGCGTTGGCCAGCAGCTCGGCGAGGACCACCGCGACCGGCTCCACGGCCTTGCTGACCACCGAGAAGTTCACCTGGCCGTTGACCCGGACCCGGTCGAAGTGCCGGATGCGTCCCTGGGCGCTGCGGGCCACGTCGAAGACGGAGGCAGAGGTCTCCCGGCGGCCGAGCCAGCCGCCGCACAGCACCGCGATGCCCTGCGCGCGGCGGCCGAGCTGGCTGTTGGCGTGGTCGATGGCCATCAGGTCGGCGAGCATGCCGGGGTCGTCGCCGTACTTCTTCTGGGCGTTCTCGATGACCACCTGCTGCTCGTCCGCGAGCCCCTGGAGGGTACGGACGGCCGCCTTCAGGACGGCTTTGGTCTCCTCCTCGGCGTCCTTGCGGACCTCGGCGAGTTCGGAGGTCTGGCGGTGCAGCAGACCGGTGTGCGCGGCGTGGACTTCGTCCCGTTGCCGTTGCAGCGCGTCGCGCTCGCCACGGAGTTGGGAGTTCTGTCTGCGAAGACCGATGTTGGTCTTACGAGCCCGCAGGACGGCGCCGACGGCGACCAGTGCTACGACAACCAGCGCCCAGAAGATCGGGCCCTGTACAAATGTCATGAGACTCACTTCAAGTGCCATGGCTGTGGAAACGGCTTGACGCTCCCTCATGAGCCCCGTGGTCCTGGCTGGTCGAGCCACGGTCGGGTCACGCAGGGGAAGGCCCCTCCGAAAGCGGGGCCGAGGAATTCATTCCTCCCGGAATGCCCCCACATGCCATCAGCCCACTGGAAGTAAGATGATCTTAGCATCGGGCGCTTGGGTAAATGTCAAGGCCGACACGCCAGTTGCGCTATTGGTGCAGAATGTTCACGTATGGTGTCGGAGCCGACGCTCCCGCCGGCGTGGTTGGCGCGGCCCTGGCTCGCGCTCCGCGGCGACGGCCGGGCCTTCCGGGACGTCACCTTGTTCGAGGTCGCGTAAGGGCTGTCCCGTAATCCCTGGCGGGCGCACGACGACAGCTACGGCGCCTCGCCGCGTTGTCGGAACGCCCACATACATCCAGTATGCGGGCGCCCCTCCGCCTTGCGATGCACCGCATCCGACGCCGCGCGCTGCTGCCCTCTGGCCGTCCGAGCGGGGCCCGTGGGTCGAGGTCCAACGCCCGGTCACGGTCCGGCGTGCCAGTCCCGCTCCGAATCACCTGAGTCGAATACGGTGCGAAGACGTCCGCGTCCGCACGAGGGAATGCCGCCCGGTGGCAGCTCTTCCCGTCGGCCCGGACGGCGCAGCTGTCGGATGCAGGAAGGGGTGTGGCATGAGGTCCCCAGGCGTGCACCTACGGGAGATCACCGACGACAACCGGGATGCCGTTCGCGCCCTCCGCGTCCGACGTGACCAGAAGCAGTTCGTCGCCTCCGTGTCCAAGTCGCTCAAGGAGGCGGCAAAGAAGCCGGAGGCCAATCCCTGGTACCGCGCCGTCTACCGTGGTGACGAGCCGGTCGGCTTCGTGATGCTGTCGTGGAAACCGCCGACTGGTCCGTTCAAAGGGCGGCACTTCCTCTGGCGCCTCCTCGTCGACAAGCGGTACCAGAGGCGAGGGATCGGCCGAGAGGCGCTCACGCAGATCGCCGCCCTGGTTCGCGCGGACGGCGCCACCGAGCTGCTGACCAGCTACGATCCGGGCGACGGCGAACCGTGGCCCTTCTACCAGAAGTTCGGCTTCGAGCCCACCGGGGAGATCGACGACGGCGAGATCCGTCTGCGGTTCACCTTCCCCGCCCGCTGAACTCATACGGGAAGCCGCGGACGGCCTTGACGGGGTCGCGGTAGTTCTCGCCGAGCCGACGGTTCGGGTGTGGTGGGTCATGCCGGGGCACGGTTGCCGGCGGATCGTGCCGATGCCACGGACTGACCGCCGCGTACTCCACCGCTCTCACCACTCACCGCGATGAACGAGCTCCGTCGGGCGGGGGCGGCGCTGAGTGGCGAGCCCGTCGTCATCCCCTACCCCTGAACTCGGACGGGTCCGGGTGCGAAGTGCGCCGGGGCCGGGTTCGTTCGCGGAATCCGGCGAATTGATGCGCAAATATTTCACATGCCGTGGATATTGAGTCGACGATGGAATGGGGGATTCACGCGCCCTGCATCGAAGGGCCGGAGTGGCGGCGCCGACAGCCCCTCGGCGCGCCAGAGGCGTGCCGGGTCCGTTGCGACCTGCGGGTACCTCGCTCAGGTCAAGTCGGCGCGCCGAAGAGTTCTGGTGACAGAACGCGAACACATCGTGGATGGTTCCGTGACCGGATGCTCTGTATAAATTCCCCTGTCGCGAAAATCGGTGCGGCCACCAATTCGGCAGAGGGAAAAGAAATGCTCGGCAAGCGTGCTCGTAAGACTGTCGTCGTCGCCATCGGTCTGGCCGCGGCGTTCTCGCTCACCGCATGCAACGGCGACGGCGACGACGGCGCCGCCCCGGCCGCCTCCTCGGAGGGCCAGAGCGCCGGATCGTCGAACGCGACGGGTTCCTCCGGTTCCGGGTCCAAGGGGCCCACGGGCTCCTCCGGCTCCGGGTCCTCCGGCTCCGGGTCCTCCGGCTCCGGGTCCTCCGGCTCCGGGTCCTCCGGCTCCGGGTCCTCCGGCTCCTCCGCCGGGCAGGGCGCGGGCGACGCCAAGGCCGGCACCTGCCGTACCGACGCGCTCCAGGTCGAAGCCGCCGACAACACCACCGGCAAGAAGGAGGGGGTCGTGACCGTCAGTTTCAAGAACACCGGCGGTGACTGCGTCGTGAACGGCTTCGCCGGTGCCGACCTCAAGACGGCCGACGGATCCTCGATCTCCCTGGACCGCAACGGCGAGGCCACGAGCCGAGACGTCATCAAGACGGGCGAACTGGCGGCCTTCAACATCTACTTCCCTGTCAACGACTCCGGCGGTTCCGGTGTCCGCCCGACCAAGATCGTGGTCACGCCGCCGAACGAGACAAAGTCCGTCACCGTCTCCTGGCCTGCCGGCAGCCTGCCCGCGAGCGACAGCCCCGACGGCACCAAGCTGGAGATCAGCCCGGTCCACAAGGTTGGCTGACCCACGCCGCGAGCCGACCACCGGCGTACCCGACGATGCAGAGCCCAGGCCGACGGCCTGGGCTTTCGCGATGACTGGACTCCTTTCCGCCCGACCGCGACAATGTGTCCGGCAGTACCTCGCCTTCCACGACGAACGGTCGCTGGTGCCCGCCTCGGGCGTACTGCCCGACGACGTAATGCGCGACGATCCGTTGCCGCTGCGTCCCATGGGATTCCTTCGCCCCGACTCGCGCGTATTCCTCGACACGCTGGCGAGGCTGCCGGGCGGTGCGCCGCCCGTGGCTGCGCGAGATCCATGACCGGGTGCGGGCCCACCCGCGCCCCCGCCCGTTCTGAGCCCGCGCCCGGCGCGCCGCGCACCGCGCGGAAGCAGCGGCACGCACAGAAGCAGCGGCAGGCACCGAAGGTCCGGAAGGGGCGGCAAGCAAGAAAGCGGCAGTGGGCGCGGGCGGAAGGGAATGGCAGGCGCCCGGGGGACCGGCCCGGCGGTCGCCTACAACAATCCCTACAACCAGGCAAGACCTTCGTGAGTCATGCTCCTTGGCCGGATCTCTCGGCTACCGATCAGCACAAAAGGGAACGCATGAACCGACCCAGAAGCACGACGATTGCCGCGGCCTGTGCCGTCGTGCTCGCCACCGCAGGCGGCCTGCTCAGCGTGGCCCCGTCCGCCTCCGCCGCCGCTGTGACCTGCGCATCGCCCGTCTTCAAACGGACGTTCTACGCGAACACCACCTTCTCCGGGACGCCCAAGCGTACGGACTGCGACTCCACGGTCGACGAGAACTGGGGCACCCGCGCGCCCGGTTACAAGGGCATGCCCGCCAACAAGTTCGGCGTGCGCTGGGCCATGAGCCGCGACTTCGGCTCCGGCGGACCCTTCTCGTTCACCGTCTCCGCCCGGGACGGCATCCGCGTCTATCTCGACGGCGTCCGCAAGGTCGACGTGTGGAAGGACGTCTCCACCACCGTCACCAAGACCGTCAACGTGACCATCCCGTCGGGCAGGCACAGCCTCCGCGTCGACTACGTCAACTGGACCGGCTCCGCGAACGTCAAGTTCGCCTACGCGCCCCGCACGTCGGCGAGCGTCGACAAGGTCAAGCCGCTCGTCCCGGCCGGTACCGCCGTCACGTACAGCACGGCGACCATGTCCACGAAGGTCTCCTGGGCCAGGAACAAGGAGATGGACCTCGCCGGATACCGCGTGTACCGGCGGCTGAAGGGCACGTCCTTCCCCACGAAGCCGATCGCGACGACGACGTCCACCTCGTGGACCGACACGACCGTCCCGAAGGACGGCTACGTCCACTACTACGAGGTCCGCGCCTACGACAAGGCCGGCAACACCTCGTCGGGCACCGCCGACCTCGGCATCACCACCGTCGACCGGACCGCCCCCGCCGCCCCGAAGGGCGTCGACGAGAACTGGGCCATGGGCTACCCGGAGGAGATCACCCTCTACTGGGACAGCAACACGGAGCCCGACCTCGCCGGCTATCGCGTCTACCGATCGACGTCCAAGCCGGTCGCCCTCACTCCCGAGAACCTCCTGAACGGGGACAAGCTGTCGGGCGGCGGCTACACCGGACCGCTGCCGCAGACCGGCGACATCCACTACTACGTCGTCACCGCCGTCGACACGCACGGCCTGGAATCCCCGGCCTCGGCCCCGGCGATGTACTACACCCGTGACCTGACCGGCCCGGTCGACACCGCCCTCAACGCAACGGCCGCCGAGAGCGAGGCGGGCGTCACGCTGACCTGGGACCCTTCCGAGCGGACCAGCGAGGACTTCGCGGGCTACTCGGTCTTCCGGACGCGCGCCACGGCCACCGGCACCGCGCCCGAGGAAGTCGGCAAGGGCGTGAAGGGCACCACCTTCACCGATGCCGCCCCGCCGCCCGGCACCACGTACATCTACCGGGTCGTCGCCCTGGACCACGCCGGGAACGGGGGCCCCGCCTCCGACAAGGTCACCGTCGCCGTCACCGGCAACACGACCGCCCCCGCCGCGCTCACCGGGGTGAGCGCCACCCCGAAGGAGAACGGCGTCACCCTCTCCTGGGAGGCGAGCGACGCCCCCGGCCTCGCGCACTACCGCGTGCTGCGCGGCACCCTCGCCGACGGGCAGTGGACGTACGCCCCGGTCAAGGACACCTGGACCCTGCGGCCGAAGGAGATCAAGGAGACGACGTTCCACGACATGGTGCCGGCCGACGGACAGGAGGCGCGTTACGCCGTCGTCGCCGTCGACCAGTACGGCAACCAGCTCGCCCCGGACACCGGCGCGAGCGTCGTCGCCGTCACCGCACTGGATCTGCGCCCCACCACCCCGCCCGCCACCGGCGGCCCGTTCTCCTACGTGGGCTCCGGTTCGGACGGCTACATCACCTGGGGCTTCGTCGGCACCGCCAACGAGAACGGCAGCCCGGCCACCGACATCGTCATCCGCCGCTGGAACCCGCGGACGAGCGAGTTCGACCTGATCAACACCTCGCCCCACGACTCCGGCTCCTCGTACTGGGACACCACCCGACTGCCCGCGACCACGGTGTACTACCGCCTCTCCGTCCGCTACGCCGACGGCACCGAGTCCGGCGCGACGCAGACGGCGGCCGTCACCTACTGAGCCCGCGTTCCGGCCTCCTCCGCATGGCGCCGACCGAAGGCGGAGCGCGGAGGAGGGCGGACCTGACCTCCCGGAGGGCGGGCGCAGGCCGACCGGCGGTACTGGCGCTGCGCTCTTCGGCTGCGGGAGGCCGTCGCATCCTGCCGCATGCTCTGCGGCAGCGGTCAGGGCGGTGTGGCCGAACCGGCGAATCCGGCGATTGCCTCGCGCAACGGGCCGGCCGCTTCCTTCGGCGCGGCGCGGGTGTCGAGACCCAGTACCTCGATGAGCCCCAGACGGCCACGCGGCCCTTCGACGCGCAGGACCCGCTGGGTGGGGCCGTCCGGCGAGGGATGGACCACGAGGGCGAGCGGGGCGTCGGGGTCGGTGTACCCGGCGATGTAGGTGAGGAGTTGGTGGCGGTCGTCGGCGGAGACGTTCTTCTCCACGTATCCCTTGTACTTCGCGTCCACGACGAGGAAACGCGGCGTGGTGGATTTCCCGGCCGACGGCGGGAAGACCAGCAGCGCATCGGGCCTGAACGACGGGGCCTTGGCCCCGAGCCCTCCGTGCGTCCGGATGTCTCCTTCCCCCTTCCGCGCTCCTCTGCCGCCGAGATCGGCTGCCGCCTCGATGGCCATCCGCCGCACCACGTTCTCCCACAGCACGTCCAGCTTGAGCAGCAGGCTCTTCGCCCCGAACCCGTGCGGTTCCAGTAGATCGCTCACCCCGCCGCCGCCGAGCACCATCCGGGCCCAGGCGTGCGCGGCCCGGTAGTGGCTGTTGAGCCGGGTGTACCGACCCCGTGCGAGCAGGGACAGCGCGTCGAGCGGTCGCTGCGGGCACGGGAACCGCGCCGAGGCGTCCAGGAGCCACATGGTCTGCCGAAGGTCGGTGGACCTCCGGGCGGCGACGGTCAGCGCGGCCCCGCACACCAGGTTCTCCCAGCCGCCGTCCTCGTACTCGAAGCTCTGGAGGTGGAGCCGGTCGACCGTGCCGTAGCACCGGGTCGCCTGCGCCTCCACATCGAGCCGCCCCCGCAGGGCCGTGTCGACACGATTCCGGCGTACGTACTCCCTGCGCAGACCGCGCCGGAGCAGCAGGCGGCATTCGTGCAGCAGCGCGGCGGGCACCAGCCCCGCGTACCCGTCGCTGCCGATGGGCCAGTTCCGTAGTGTCTCGTCGGGGTCCTGCCGGTGGTTGGCGTAACAGAGCCAGTCGATCAGCCGCTTCCCGTGGATCGGGAACTTCGGTCTCAGTACCAGCCGTATCCGGTCGAGCTGGAGCACGCCGGTGGTCGTGTTCGCCTTCAGTACATAGCCGTTGCGGCTTTCGGTGACGGTGACTGCCTTGGTCGCGCGGAGCTTGTCGAGGTCGTCGCCGTACAAGCGTGCGTGGGGGACGGTGACGGGCTCGTACTCCTTGAGAACCACTTCGTGCGGGGTGGCGTCCGCGGGCATCTGTCTCCTCACGGTTCCGTGGTCTCAGGACGCGGCACCGACGGTCCCCTCACCTCTGGCATCGGCGGACACGAACTCGTCGGCCAGCATTTTGGGCAGGTCCTGCGGGTTGGTCTGCACGACCCGACCGGTGCCGTCGTCCACCAGAGTGCCCAGCACACTCCTGAGCAGGTCCGGTTGTCCCAGGCAGTAGTCGGCCACGAGCGGCACGATCTCGTGGTAGAAGGCGTTGGAGAGCTGTTCCGCGGTGACGAGGGGCCGGTCGCCGGCGAGCAGATACGCCTGGCCGAGAAGGTGGTCCGGTCCGAAGGCGGTGTCGAGTTTGGCGTTCAGACCCTCCAGGAATTCGGCCAGACCGAGCCCTTCGACCTCGCCGTCCAGGACGTCCGTGTCCGGCGGTACGTCGAGGAAGGCGAATCTGCGCCGGATGGCCGCGTCGATGTGCCCCACGCTGCGGTCGGCGGAGTTCATGGTGCCGATGATGCGTACGTTCGGCGGCACGGTCTGGGAACGGCCGCTGGTGGGCAGGGTGACGGAGACGGAGCCGCGCTTGTCGAGCTCCAGCAGGGTGATCAACTCGCCCAGGATGCGCGGAAGATCGCCGCGGTTGATCTCGTCGACGACGATGAGAAAGGTGTCGGAGGGCGCCGCGTCGGCTGCCCGGCAGACCCGGCGGAAGAGGCCGTCCGTCATCGTCAGGTTGAGCCCGGCCCCCTCCGCCGCCGCGTCCGGTTTGAACCCCTCGACGAAGTCCTCGTACCCGTAGGACGGATGAAAAGTGACCATGGTGAGGCGGGCCGCCTCGGCTTTCTCGGGAACTTCGGACAACTCGGCGAGTGCCGCGGCGCGTTCCTCCGGCAGGCCCTCGATCTTGTCCCCGTGTCCCGTTAGGGCGAGCGCGACGCTGAGTGCCAGTCGCGTCTTGCCGGTCCCGGGTGGTCCCTGCAGCACGACCTGTCCCTTGTGGTCGAGCAGCTCCCGTACCTTTCGTACGGAATCAGGAAGCTCGGCGTCGATCGCGGCAGCCGGCTCGACCGCCGTGGTGGCGGCTGCCGTTCGGCCCCGCCGGATCTCCCGCCACAGCGTGGCGGGAACCTTGGCGAGCGTCGGCTGCCAGGCGTGACGTGGTGAATCGAAGAGTTGGGCGTACGACGTGTCCCAGTCCACGCCCACCGTGTGCCGGTACTTCTCCCTGTCCTGGTCGTACGCGTAGCCGTCGGCGACGGTGCCGACCGCCAGCACCTCCGACTTGCCCCGGTTGGCGACGACCAGGTCGCCGGGTTCGAGGTCGCGGAAGGCGAGCATCTGCCGGGCGAGCCGCAGGTTCCCGCCGGTGCTGTGCGGCCAGTACTGGTCCAGGGTTTCCTTGAGTTCCAGGTCGCTCTCGTACTGGCCGAGGCTGCCGACCTCGTCCCAGCCGATCCGGATGCGACGGTTCGCGAGGCAGTCGCCCCAGAGACTGGCGCGTTCCCCTGGCGCGATCTTCCAGATCACCCGGTCCCGGGGCCGTGGATCGTGGAAGGTGTACAGGAATTGCATCACCTCGTGCGGGTGCCAGCCCTCGAACTCCGGAACCTTCCGCACGAGATCGAGCAGTTCACGATTGGCCCGCCACGTTCGCACGCCCGAGGAGTACTGGTGCGGTCGGCCGCCCAGCAGCGCGGTGAAGTGGCGGACGTGCGAGGCGGAGAAGATCGGCAGGAAATCGCCCGGGAAGTAGACCGCCAGGGCTTTGGTGGTCAGGGCCTGACCGTACGAAAGCGACTCCAGCTCGTCGATGCGTTCGTAGGACCCTTGGGCCGCCGCGGCGAAGGCGGTCACGAACTCGGCGCGGACCTTCGTCCAGGCGTGTCGCACATCGAGTCCGCGCAGAGCACTGGGCACGACTCGCCACTCACCCGTCCGGTGCTGGTACACGATGTGCTTGGCCGCGCTGCCGCCGCGGATGCTGCCGAGCGCGCTGGTGCCGTATTCGAGCAGGCGACAGAAGGAGTACTGCGCATTCCCATAGGCGGCCGGCCCCAGTGCGTACCGCTCCAGCGACAGCTCGGGCCAGTTGTCCAGCGGGAATTCCTCCCGCACACGCCCTCGCTCCTCCTCCGCCCTGACCGCGGCCCGCCCGGCCGCTTCCCGATCGAAGCTCACGACGCGCCCCGCGAGGCCGTCCCAGAAGTCCCCACCCTCAGCCATGGGCGCATTCTTCCGCACCCCGAGCACCGAAGGGCGGCCGATGCGCAGGACGAGGGACACGTGACTGTCGGCCGAGGGGCACGCATCCCGGTGGGCGGCCGGAGCGCGGAGCACCCGCTCCCGCACTCCCTCCCGCTCTGAGCTTGGGAATCAACGGTGCTTGGGCCGTTGAAGGGGCTCTGACCTGCGCTTTCGCGTTGGGCAGGTGGATGGCTACGGTCTCTGGTCGCCGTATCTGACCGCTGTTGCCCGCTCTGCTGGGCACGGATGGGGCACGCACCCCGGCAGTGCAGCGGGCCCTGCCAGGGTGCGTGCTCCGGATGGGCTGGCGGGTCAGAGAGGGATGATGCGGACCTGGTTGCCGCAGAGCTTGGTCATGTCGTCGCTGTCGGACGTCAGGAGGGCGACCGGTTTCGGCTGGCGCAGGGCGACCTCGGCGACCGTGGCGTCGATGGCGTACTTGTGTCCGTGCAGGCCAACATCCTTGAGGAGCTGCGCTGCCGCTTTGGCCGCTTGTTCGGTGACCGGCTCCACCCTGATGCGGGAGAGGGCCCAGTTCGGGCGGGGGATGTTGGTGCGGGCGTGGCTGACTTCCACGATGGTGTTCGCCCCGATCACGAGGTCGGCCCCCATGTCGTGGAAGACCTGCAACATCGCGAGGAGTTGGCGGTCCTGCGCGATCCACGCGGAGAGCCCTTCCGAGTCCAGGACGACGGTCTCGATGCGCTCGCTCACGCGGCGTCCACGCCCGTGGCGGAGCCATCGGCGCCGAAGATCTTGGAACGGGCTTCGGCGAGCTCCTCGTCGCTGAAGGGCCCGTGTTGCTCCTCGTGCCGGCGAAGATCCTCGCCCAGAAGCTGGTGCCGGATCTGGCGGGCCACGGCTTCCGCCACGTAGCCGGAGACGTTGTCCGTGAGCTTGCGGAGCTCCGCCACCTGGTCGCTGGGGAGCGTGACGGTGATGCGAGTCGTCGAAGACATATGGCAAGCACGCTGGAGTATGCGTGCAAGGGCTTGTGCATTACTGCCCCATCGCCACTCTCCGTGACGCTGGCCACACAGTGTGGATGGGGCGCCACACGTCGCGACGTTGCCTCCTCTTCGGCCTCGACGAGCGGTGCGACCTGTAGGAACCGTGGCAGCCTCTCCGTCGACAGGCAAGGCGCGCGCTTCGTGTGCCAGGGGTGATGGCGCATGGTTGGGGTCATCGGCGTGGATGAGCAGGAGAACATGCTTCCTGTCTCCGCCCTCGGCCAGCTTCCCCCGTGCCGCCACATCCGGACAACAAAGAAGCCCCCGACCGCTGGCCTGGGGCTTTTCGTGGAGCGGGTGACGAGAATCGAACTCGCGCTCTGAGCTTGGGAAGCTCATGTTCTACCATTAAACTACACCCGCGAAGCACAGTGATCATTGTCCTCGATCAACTCCTTGTGCAGCGTTCCACACTCTACCCCATGCCAGACCCCCGGCGATGCCGTGGGTCTTTTTTGGTGTGCGGAGGGTCGGTGCGGAGGCGGATGCGGGTGCTGTGGGCGGGAGTTGGGGGCGTAGCGTAGGGCGTCGGAGCGTCGCCTGGAGCGGCGTCCCGTTCATCCCCTAATGTGGCGGTCTCGTCCACGGCTTGATGGGGAAGGGACTTGATGGACTCCATGGAGCGCACCGTCGTCCGCTGTGCTGAAGGGCACATTTTCGCTACCGCCTCGTTCCCGATGCAGCAGCTCGGGTCCGGACGGATCGGCCCCGGGCGGCTCATTCGCTGTCCTCGTTGCGCGCGGCTGCGGCATGCCGTGCCCGTGGCGTTCGAGCAGCGGTAGCGGAAGGCCGCGGGTGACGCGGCGGGAGCGGTGACAGGCGCGCGGGGCGGTCCCTGGTTGGGGCGGGCCCGCGCGTTCTGCGTATCCTCGGGGAGTGCTTCTCTCAGACAAGGACATCCGGGCCGAGATCGACGCCGGACGTGTACGCATTGATCCATTCGATGCGTCGATGGTGCAGCCATCGAGTATCGATGTGCGGCTCGACCGCTACTTCCGGGTGTTCGAGAACCACCGTTACCCGCATATCGACCCGGCCGTCGAGCAGACGGATCTGACGCGCATGGTCGAGCCGGACGGGGACGAGGCGTTCATCCTGCACCCCGGCGAATTCGTGCTCGCCTCGACGTACGAGATCATTTCGCTTCCCGACGACCTCGCGTCGCGGCTGGAGGGGAAGAGTTCGCTTGGGCGGCTCGGCCTGGTGACGCACTCGACCGCCGGGTTCATCGACCCGGGATTCTCCGGGCACGTGACGCTGGAGCTGTCGAATCTCGCGACCCTGCCGATCAAGCTGTGGCCGGGCATGAAGATCGGGCAGTTGTGCATGTTCCGGCTGAGTTCGCCGGCCGAGTTCCCGTACGGCTCCGAGCGGTACGGATCCCGGTACCAGGGCCAGCGCGGGCCGACCGCTTCGCGCTCGTACGTGAATTTCCATCGGACCCAGGTGTGACGCCGGATGAGTGATGACGTGCGGGAGAATCTGACGTACGAGGCATTCGGTCATGCCGTGCGCGAGCTGGCGCAGACCGTGGCCGACGACGGATTCGAGCCCGATATCGTGCTGAGCATCGCGCGCGGTGGGGTGTTCGTCGCGGGCGGTCTCGCCTACGCGCTGGACTGCAAGAACATTCACCTGGTGAACGTCGAGTTCTATACCGGGGTGGGGACCACCTTGGAAATGCCGGTCATGCTGGCACCCGTTCCGAATGCGATCGATTTCTCGGACAAGAAGGTGTTGATCGCCGACGACGTCGCCGACACCGGGAAGACGCTGAAGCTCGTACGTGATTTCTGCGTCGATCACGTGGCCGAGGTGCGCAGCGCGGTCATCTACGAGAAGCCGCATTCGCTCGTGAAGTGCGAGTACGTGTGGAAGAAGACCGATCGCTGGATCAACTTCCCGTGGAGCGTGGACAAGCCCGTCGTACGGCGTGGCGGACAGGTCCTCGACGCCTGAGATCTGGTGGGGCGCCTGAGACCTTGCGGGGTGCCTGAGATTCGGTGGGCGTCTGAGGCTCGGCGGTGTGTCTGAGGCCCGGCGGCGCGGGTTCGGTCTTTTCCGGGCCGGTCCTTTTCGGGTCGGTCCTTTCCGGCTGGCCTGTCGCCCGGCTGGTTGTTTCTGCTTGGCCGTCCCTGGGCGGTCGCTCTCTGATCCGTCGCTTTCCATTCGGCCGTCCCGTTTTGGGTTGTTCCTGAATCGGCTGTTCCGCGTTCGAGGCGCGGGGCCGCCGCCCGTTCGGGGTAGGCGTGAGCCCCGGCGGGGAACACTCTCCTTCCATGCGGACAGGTCTTGCCATGATCCGTGGCGGAACTGGGGGAGAGATGGCAGAAGGGAACGGTACGCCGTCGCCCGGAGGAACGAGCGGCCCACCTGAGAGAGCAGGTGGCTCCTCAAGATCCCGATGGCGCGGCTGGGCTGGGCGCCACGGGCCCGAGACGCTGATCGGCGCGCTCGTCGTGACCGTCGTCGGCGCGGTCGCTTCCGTGGTCCTCACCTCGGTGTTCGAGGGCGATGGCGACGAGAACGCGAAGGGCTCGCCTCCCGCCGCGTCCGCGACGCAGGGCACGGTGACGCCCGGCGCCGTCGCCTCGCCCTCCTGCACGGCGGAGGCGTGCGCGGGGCTGGATCCCGAGAAGACAGGGTGCGGCGTGGGAGCGCGGACGCTGGAGGAGGACTGGATCGGCACGATGCACCTGGAGATCCGGTACAGCGAGCGGTGCGCAACGGTGTGGGGCAAACTGACCGGCGCACAGCCCGGGGACACGGTGACGATCAACACCACGCCCTCCCGGCGGCAGTCCGCGTCCGTACGCACCGGGCAGACCAAGTACACGCCGATGCTCGCCGTCGAGGACGATTTCTCCGCCCAGGCGACCGCGGTCGCGGTCAGCGGGAAGCCGAGCGAGGAGATCCCGAAGGGCTACACCCTCCGGGTCGGAGCGGACCGGACATCGCTTCCGTCGGCCACGGCGACGGTGCCCCCTGCGAAGGCGCAGCCTGCGGAGGCGCAGTCCGTGACAGGACAACCCGGGGTGGCAGCGGGCGCGGCGGAGGCCGTCTGAGCGGGCGGTGCCCGTGCGTATGCCGGCGCCCCCGGGCCCGTACGCGACGGCCCCGGCACCGTCGCGACGCGGTGCCGGGGCCCTTCCGTTCCTGCCGTTCTTCTGGTTCTCGCGCTTCGCGCGTTCGTCCCGTATGCGTGGTCAGATCGTGCCCAGCTTGATGATCGACAGCAGGGCGATCAGCTGGATCGCGGACGCGCCCAGGGCCTTCGGCCACGGCAGGTCGTGCGACTTGCTCACCATCGTGGTGAAGAGCGCGGCCGAGGCCAGCCAGGTGCCCCAGCCGAGGATCTGGACCAGGGAGTTCTCGCCGCCGAGGAACAGGGCGAATATCAGGCGGGGCGCGTCCGTCATCGACATGATCAGCATGGAGAGGCCCACGGTCGGCTGCCAGGCGCCGTCGCCGCCGAGCTGGCGGGCGAGCGTGTGTGTGACCGCGCCCAGGACCAGGCCGCCGAGGACGAAGCAGACGCCCGTGACGACGACGTAGGGGATCGCCGTGGAGATCGTCGCGTTGATCGCGTCTTCCCGGGCCTTGTCGAAGCCGAAGAGCGCGAGCAGGCCGTACAGGAACGTGATGATCAGCGCCGGGCCCCAGACGGGGTAGTCGCGCATCTGCAAGAACGTCGGCCCCGGGCGCAGCACGATGCCGCTGAGCATGTCCTTCCAGTGCAGCCGCGGGCCAGCGGGCTGGGCGGGGGCCTGACCGGCGTGGTAGGTGCTGCCGTCGCCGTACGGGGCCTCGCCGACGCTGAACGCCTGGGTGTGGCCCGGCGAGTTGGCGTACGGGTCGCGCTGCGGCGGGCCTCCCTGGGGGTGGGGCTGCTGGTACGGGTCGCCGAAGTACTCCGGTTCGCCGTGACCACCGGCGTGGTGGCCGGCGTGGTGGCCGGCCCGCGGGCCGCCGTTGTTGTAGCCGCCCTGGTAGCCGTTGCCGTCGTTGGGGTAGCCGCCGTGGTTGTACGGGGGAGGGGCGCCGTTGCCACCCGCCGGCGGCCAAGGCTGCTGCCCGTACGGCGGTGGTGCCTGTGTGCCGTACGGCTGCTGCTGCGGTTGCTGCTGCGCCTGTTGCGGGGTGCGGTTGTCCCGGCCGCGTCCGATCCTGAATCCAGCCACGCGTCGAACGTACCTGGTCCGCGCGGGTGTGGTGAGAGGGCCGGGGAAACCTGACCGCCATTGCGGCCGAGCTGTGACATCCCCTAGGGGACTCTGGGGGAGCTCCGGGGCTCTGGGGGAGCCCCTGCGGCCATCTGGGGGCTCTCGGGGGGCGTGGAAACGTCTGAGAGGCCGGCGCGGCTCACGCCGCACTCCCGGTACCCCGGTACTCCCGGCCGCAGCCCGTGCGCCGGCGAAGCGTGCGCGAGCCGGCCGTGCGGGAGTGGACTGGTGCGGAAGCGGCTGGTACGGAGGCGGAGCTGCGTGGAGAGCTGGATGGCCTCGTACGAAACGCGGAAGCGGCCGGGCCCGCCCCGAGGCAGGTCCGGCCGCTTCCGTCGCACGGCGGTCCGGGCGGTCTACTTCACCGGCTCCGGCTCCGGTTCGTCCGCCGATTCGGCTTGGCCCGCCGGGTCGGTCGGGGTCTTCACGGAGTCCAGCAACAGCTGGGAGACGTCGACCACCTGGACCGACTCCTTCGCCTTGCCGTCGTTCTTCTTGCCGTTGACCGAGTCGGTCAGCATGACGAGGCAGAACGGGCAAGCGGTGGAGACGATGTCCGGGTCGAGGGACAGGGCCTCGTCGACGCGCTCGTCGTTGATGCGCTTGCCGATCCGCTCCTCCATCCACATCCGGGCGCCGCCCGCGCCGCAGCAGAAGCCGCGTTCCTTGTGGCGGTGCATCTCCTGCTGGCGCAGGCCGGGGACCTTGTCCATGATCTCGCGCGGCGGCGTGTAGATCTTGTTGTGACGGCCCAGGTAGCACGGGTCGTGGTAGGTGATCAGGCCCTCGACCGGGGTCACCGGGATCAGCCGGCCCTCGTCGATGAGGTGCTGGAGCAGCTGGGTGTGGTGGATGACCTCGTACTCTCCGCCGAGTTGCGGGTACTCGTTGGCGATGGTGTTGAAGCAGTGCGGGCAGGTCGCGACGATCTTCTTCGAGGACTTGGCCTTCTTCGTCGGGTCGTCCACGCCCCCGTCCTCGTCGAGGGACTCGCCGAACGCCATGTTCAGCATCGCCACGTTCTCCTGGCCGAGCTGCTGGAACAGCGGCTCGTTGCCGAGGCGGCGGGCCGAGTCACCGGTGCACTTCTCGTCGCCGCCCATGATCGCGAACTTGACGCCCGCGATGTGGAGGAGTTCCGCGAACGCCTTCGTGGTCTTCTTGGCCCGGTCCTCCAGGGCGCCCGCGCAGCCGACCCAGTAGAGGTAGTCGACCTCGGTCAGGTCCTCGACGTCCTTGCCGACGATCGGGACCTCGAAGTCGACCTCCTTGGTCCACTCGACGCGCTGCTTCTTGGCGAGCCCCCAGGGGTTGCCCTTCTTCTCCAGGTTCTTGAGCATCGTGCCCGCCTCGGACGGGAACGCGGACTCGATCATCACCTGGTAGCGGCGCATGTCGACGATGTGGTCGATGTGCTCGATGTCGACCGGGCACTGCTCCACGCACGCACCGCAGGTGGTGCAGGACCACAGCACGTCCGGGTCGATGACGCCGTTCTCCTCGACCGTGCCGATCAGTGGCCGCTCGGCCTCCGCCAGCGCCATGGCCGGGACGTCCTCCAGCTGCTCCGCGGACGCCTTCTCCTCGCCCTCCATCGTCTTGCCGCCGCCGGCCAGCAGGTACGGGGCCTTGGCGTGCGCGTGGTCGCGCAGGGACATGATCAGGAGCTTGGGGGAGAGGGGCTTGCCCGTGTTCCAGGCCGGGCACTGCGACTGGCAGCGACCGCACTCGGTGCAGGTGGAGAAGTCGAGGATGCCCTTCCAGGAGAACTGCTCGACCTGGGAGACACCGAAGACGTCCTCCTCGCCCGGGTCCTCGAAGTCGATCTCCTTGCCGCCGGACGTCATCGGCTGCAGCGCGCCGAGGGCGGGCTCGCCGTCCGCGTTCCGCTTGAACCAGATGTTCGGGAAGCCGAGGAAGCGGTGCCAGGCGACACCCATGTTGGTGTTGAGCGAGACCGTGATCATCCAGATCAGCGAGGTGCTGATCTTGATCGCCGCGACGAGGTAGATGAGGTTCTGCAGCGTGCCGAGCGTGAGGCCCTGGAACGCGAGGACCAGGGGGTACGAGATGAAGTAACTGGCCTCGTAGCCGTCGACGTGGTGGATCGCGCCTTCGAGACCGCGCAGGGTCAGGATCGCCAGGCCGATGATGAGGATGACGTACTCGACGAAGTACGCCTGCCACGCCTTGGAGCCCGCGAAGCGGGACTTGCGGCCGGCCCGCGAGGGCAGGTTCAGCAGCCGGATGGCCATCAGCACGAGGATGCCGACCGTCGTCATCAGGCCGATGAACTCGGTGTACATCTCGAACGGCGCCCAGTCACCGATGATCGGCAGCACCCAGTCGGCCTTGAAGAGCTGGCCGTACGCCTGGAGCAGGGTAGGCGGCAGCGTCAGGAAGCCGACGGCGACGAACCAGTGCGCGAAGCCGACGATCCCCCACCGGTTCATCCGGGTATGGCCGAGGAACTCCTTGGCCAGGGTGAGCGTGCGCTGTTTCGGATGGTCGGTACGGCTGCCTGCCGGGACCGGCTGTCCGAGCGTGACGAACCGGTAGATCTGCGCGACGGCTCGGGCGATGAGCGCAACGCCGACCACAGTCAGCACCAGCGACACGATGATCGCGGCGAGTTGCATGTGAGGGCTCCTCGGGCCTGCGAGGGTGGGATCCAGCGTCTACGAGGGAATACTGGCATCTACTAAGCAGTAACTTAATCAGTCCGTGCTGACATTACCCACTTATTCCGCGGCGCTGTAGCCGGACCGGCGGTGATCTGTGTCGCTCGGGTGCGTCTTTGCGGGACGGGCGGACCAGGGGAGGCCCCGGAGCGGCGGAATCCGTACGGCTCGCACCAGGATGGCCAGGTCGAGGCGCACTCCTCGGTGCTCGGCGTAGTGCTGGTCGAGCAGAGCGGGTTCGTCCCACGGCATTCCGGACCGGCAGCGGATCTGTGCCAGGCCGGTGAGGCCCGGTTTCAGTTCCTGTCGCCAGTGTCGCGCGCCGACGGCGACGACGGGGCCGGTGGTTCCCGCGGGGCCTGCGAATCCCGTGGAGTTCGTAGGGTCCGCGGAGTCTCTGGGGCTTGTGGTGTTCGGCGGGCGGGACCGGGGGTCGTCCGGTGACAGGGGCTCCGGGCCGACGAGGGAGAGGTCTCCGCGTACGACGTGCGGCAGGCGGGAGAGCACGTCCAGCCGCAGCCGACGGGTGCGCAGCGTGCGCAGGATGAACACCCTGCCCCCCTGCCCGACCCGGGGCGAGCGCTCGATGATGCCGCCCGGCGGCCTTCGTACCGCGAGGGCGAGGGTGCCCGCGGCGAGGACCGGGGCGGCCAGGGCCAGCAGGACCGATCCGAGGGTCAGGTCCAGGATGCGCTCGGCCGACGGGCGACGCCCCGGGCGCCACTCCGGGAGGTGTCTAGGGCGCCGACGCGAGAAGTGCTGCAGGAGTCCGGCGAGGGCTGCCGTCGACAGCCGGTCGGCGGACCGGCGACGGGGTCGTCCGGGGCGTCGGGGGGCTCGCTGCCGCCCCGGCCTCTGCTCCTGCTCCCATCCCTCTCCCCGCCCCTGCTCCCATCCCTCTCCCCGCCCCTGCTCCCATCCCTCTCCCCGCCCCTGCTCCCACCCTTGTGCCTGCCCCTGTTCTCGCCCGTCTCCCTGTTGCTTCCGCCCCCATGCCTGTCCTTGTGTCTGCCTCTGCCTTTGCTGCCTCTGTCTCTGCATCGGTTCGCACCTGCCTGGTGGGGTCGGCCGGGCCGGAGTGTCTGGTTTGTATGACTCGCGGCGGTTTATGGCAGAACGATCCCATGGCGTGATGATGGGGGGAGGTTGTGCGGCCCGCGGGGTGGGCGGGTGTTGTCCCGGGATGGCTGCCGCGTGCGGTGGATGCACGATAGTTGAGTCGGCCCGACTCAACTCTGTTGACACTGGAATGCGTGTCGTGCATCCTTGAGTCAGTTCCACTCAAGTAGTCATCCTGGAGGAATCGAAATGGCACGTGCGGTCGGCATCGACCTGGGCACGACTAACTCCGTCGTCAGCGTTCTCGAAGGCGGCGAGCCCACCGTCATCACCAACGCAGAGGGCGCCAGGACCACGCCGTCCGTCGTCGCCTTCGCGAAGAACGGCGAGGTGCTGGTCGGTGAGGTCGCCAAGCGCCAGGCGGTGACCAACGTCGACAGGACCATCCGCTCGGTCAAGCGCCACATGGGCACCGACTGGAAGATCGACCTGGACGGCAAGAGCTTCAACCCGCAGCAGATGAGCGCCTTCATCCTGCAGAAGCTGAAGCGTGACGCCGAGGCGTACCTGGGCGAGAAGGTGACCGACGCGGTCATCACCGTTCCCGCGTACTTCAACGACTCCGAGCGCCAGGCCACGAAGGAGGCCGGCGAGATCGCGGGCCTGAACGTCCTGCGCATCGTCAACGAGCCGACGGCCGCAGCGCTGGCGTACGGGCTCGACAAGGACGACCAGACGATCCTCGTCTTCGACCTCGGTGGCGGCACCTTCGACGTCTCGCTGCTGGAGATCGGCGACGGCGTCGTCGAGGTGAAGGCCACCAACGGTGACAACCACCTCGGTGGTGACGACTGGGACCAGCGCGTCGTCGACTACCTGGTGAAGCAGTTCGCCAACGGGCACGGCGTGGACCTGTCCAAGGACAAGATGGCGCTCCAGCGTCTGCGCGAGGCCGCGGAGAAGGCGAAGATCGAGCTCTCCTCCTCGACCGAGACCACGATCAACCTTCCCTACATCACGGCGTCCGCCGAGGGCCCGCTGCACCTGGACGAGAAGCTCACGCGCTCGCAGTTCCAGCAGCTGACCGCCGACCTCCTGGAGCGCTGCAAGACGCCGTTCAACAACGTCGTCAAGGACGCGGGTATCCAGCTGTCCGAGATCGACCACGTCGTCCTCGTCGGTGGCTCGACCCGCATGCCGGCCGTCGCCGAGCTCGTCAAGGAGCTGACCGGTGGCCGCGAGGCCAACAAGGGTGTGAACCCGGACGAGGTCGTCGCCATCGGCGCCTCGCTCCAGGCCGGTGTCCTCAAGGGCGAGGTCAAGGACGTCCTGCTGCTCGACGTCACCCCGCTGTCCCTCGGCATCGAGACCAAGGGCGGCATCATGACCAAGCTCATCGAGCGCAACACCACGATCCCGACCAAGCGTTCCGAGATCTTCACGACGGCGGAGGACAACCAGCCGTCCGTGCAGATCCAGGTCTACCAGGGCGAGCGCGAGATCGCGGCGTACAACAAGAAGCTCGGCATGTTCGAGCTGACGGGCCTGCCGCCGGCCCCGCGCGGCGTGCCGCAGATCGAGGTCTCCTTCGACATCGACGCCAACGGCATCATGCACGTCACCGCCAAGGACCTCGGCACCGGCAAGGAACAGAAGATGACCGTCACCGGCGGCTCCTCGCTGCCGAAGGACGAGGTCAACCGGATGCGTGAGGAGGCCGAGCAGTACGCGGAGGAGGACCACCGCCGGCGTGAGGCCGCCGAGACCCGCAACCAGGGCGAGCAGCTCGTCTACCAGACGGAGAAGTTCCTCAAGGACAACGAGGACAAGGTTCCCGCCGACGTGAAGACGGAGGTGGAGACCGCCGTCAACGAGCTGAAGGAGAAGCTCAAGGGCGAGGACAACGCCGAGATCCGTACCGCCACCGAGAAGGTCGCGGCCGTCTCCCAGAAGCTGGGCCAGGCGATGTACGCGGGTGCCCAGGCCGACGGCGACCCGCAGCCGGGCGCCCAGAAGGCCAAGGCCGACGACGATGTCGTCGACGCGGAGATCGTGGACGACGAGAAGGACGCCAAGGGCGGTGCGGTGTGACCGAGGAGAACTCGGGCTTCGAGGAGAAGCCCGACGTCCCCTCCGGCGCCACCCCTGATGGAGCTGAGCCGAAGGACGCCGCCTCCTCCTCCAAGGAGGAAGAGGCGTCCCCGGCCGGGGACGCAGTAGAGACAGTCGGTCTGACGGCCCAACTGGACCAGGTCCGTACCGCGCTCAACGAGCGCACGGGCGACCTCCAGCGGCTCCAGGCCGAGTATCAGAACTACCGTCGCCGCGTCGAGCGGGACCGGGCCACGGTCAAGGAGATCGCGACCGCGAACCTCCTGTCCGAGATCCTGCCCGTGCTCGACGACATCGGCCGGGCCCGGGACCACGAGGAGCTCGTGGGCGGGTTCAAGTCGGTGGCGGAATCGCTGGAGACGGTCGTCGCCAAGCTGGGCCTCCAGCAGTTCGGCAAGGAGGGCGAGCCCTTCGACCCGACGATCCACGAGGCCCTGATGCACTCGTACGCGCCGGACGTCAAGGAGACGACCTGCGTGGCGATCCTGCAGCCGGGGTATCGGATCGGCGAACGCACGATCCGCCCCGCGCGGGTGGCGGTGGCCGAGCCGCAGCCGGGCGCGACGCCGGGCGCGTCCAAGGAAGAGAAGGCAAGCGACGAGGAGAGCGGTGGCACCGAGGAGGTCTGACGTCCCGTCCGACCATCTCGCGGCGCACCGCCCGGGGGGGGGGGGGGGGGGGGGGGGGGGGGGGGGGGGGGGGGGGGGGGGGGGGGGGGGGGGGGGGGGGGGGGGGGGGGGGGGGGGGGGGGGGGG
>NZ_JBIDBS010000002.1:0-175493 GCF_043204165.1 Streptomyces sp. NPDC047982
GGATGGTCCGCGTTTGTGATGATGCTGGAGTACAAGGCCGCGAAGTTCGGCCGCAGATTCCTCCGCATCGGACGGTTCGAGCCGACCTCCCAGGTGTGCTCGCAGTGCGGCGTCAAGGACGGCCCCAAGCCCCTTCACATTCGCGTGTGGGAGTGCGGGGCCTGCGGGGCCGTCCTCGATCGGGACATCAACGCGGCGGTCAACGTCGCCAAGGCGGCCGGACTGGCCGTGTCAGCCTGCGGAGCGCAGGTAAGACCGGGACTCGTCCCGGCGCAGCGCGGTGAAACAGGAACCCACCGAGACGGTCAGCCGACCGTGGTAGGAATCCCCGGGCTCTAGCCCGGGGAGCGGAAGTCAATTCGTCCTCGAATACACCCAGCCGGTCGACCACCGGCGCCCGTCCAAGGGCACGTTCCAGCAGCGTCTGACCCTGCTGCACAAGGACACGTCCCGTCCGACCGTCTTCTTCACCAGCGGCTACAACGTCTCGACGAACCCCAGCCGTTCCGAGCCGACCCGGATCATCGACGGCAACCAGGTCTCCCTGGAGTATCGATTCTTCACCCCGTCACGCCCGTCGCCCGCCGACTGGTCCAAGCTCGACGTCCGGCAGGCCGCCGACGACCAGCACCGCGTCTTCACCGCGCTCAAGCGGATCTACGCCAAGAACTGGCTGGCCACCGGCGGTTCGAAGGGCGGTATGACCGCCACGTACTACGAGCGCTTCCACCCGAGGGACATGGACGGCGTGGTCGCGTACGTCGCGCCCAACGACGTGGTGAACAAGGAGGATTCGGCCTACGACCGGTTCTTCGGACATGTCGGCACCAAGGAGTGCCGCGACCGGCTGAACGGGGTGCAGCGCGAGGCGCTGATCCGCCGCGGGCCCCTGGGCGAGAGGTTCCGGGAGTACGCCGAGGTGAACGGCTACACCTTCAGCACTCTCGGCTCGCTGGACCGGGCCTACGAGGCCGTCGTGATGGACTACGTCTGGGCGTTCTGGCAGTACAGCCTGCTGGCCGACTGCGACACCGTCCCGGCCGACGCCAAGTCCGCCGCCGACCAGGAGATCTGGGACTCGGTCGACTCGATCTCCGGCTTCTCCGCCTACACCGACCAGGGCCTGGAGCGGTACGTTCCGTACTACTACCAGGCGGGCACCCAGCTCGGCTCGCCCGACATCAAGCAGCCGTGGCTCGGGAAGCTGAGCCGGTACGGGTACCAGCCGCCGCGCAACTTCGTGCCGCGCGACATCCCGATGAAGTTCCAGCCGTCGGCGATGCGTGACGTCGACACCTGGGTGAAGCACCGCGCCAACCGCATGCTCTACGTCTACGGGGAGAACGACCCGTGGGGCTCCGAGCGCTTCCGGCTGGGCGCGGGCGCGCGGGACAGCTATGTCATGACCGTTCCCGGCGGCAACCACGGCGCCAACGTGGCCGGGCTTGAGGAGGCCGACCGGGCGAAGGCCACCGCGGCCGTCCTGCGCTGGGCGGGCGTCGCCCCGGCCGCCGTGCAGCAGGACCCGTCGCAGGCGAAGCCGCTCGCGAAGTTCGACGCGCGGCTCGACGTCCGGCAGGACGGCCGGGACGGCCGGGACGTGGTGAACGAGCACGGGGTGCGCCCGTAACCGGTTCGTGTGAGGGGAGGGACCGCGCGCGGCGCGCGGTCCCCCTCCCCTCGGGTCTTCCGGGGCCGGTGGGAGGGACGCGGGGTCCGGCCCCGCGCACCGCGCACCTCCCACCGGCAAGCGGCCGGGCGTCAGTACCGCAGCCCGTGTCCGACCGGGTACAGCACCCGCGCCGGATCGTCCGCGCGCTGCACCGGCACCGGCAGGGTGCCCCGCGGCCGGGCGTGGCCGGCGATGACCCGGGCGGCGGCGCGCAGTTCGACATCGGTCCAGGAGTACGTGGCCAGGCTCGCCGCGACCCCGGTGCCCGCCAGCTGCGCGATGTCGTACGGATTGCGGATCGCGACGGCGATCACCGGGATCCCGGTCGCCGCGAGGGCGCTCACCAGGGTGCGCTGGGAACTGGTCGCGGACACGTTGTACGTCCCCACGACCACCGCGTCCTTGCCCCGGGCGGCGGCCACCGCCTCGTCGATCTTCGTCCGGGTGGGTGCGGTGCCGGTGGACAACGCCGTTGCCGTGTGCCCGAGTTCGGTGAACGCGGCGGCGAGGGTGGTGGTCGGCGGCCCGGTGGTGCCGGACGGGGAGGCCGGGTCGGCACCGACCACGAGCAGGTTCTTGTGGGAGCGGCGGGAGAGTGGCAGCACGGCGCCGTCGTTGGCGAGCAGCGTGGTGGTGCGCTCGGCGATCCGGTCGGCGGCGGCGAGGTGGGCGCGCGTCCCGACGACCCGGTCCACGTCCTTGTGGCTGACGAACGGGTTGTTGAACAGGCCGAGTTTCGTCTTCAGCCGCAGGATCCGCAGGATCGATTCGTCGAGCCGGGTCTCGTCGAGTTCGCCGCTCGTCACGGCGGCCAGGACGGCGTTCCAGGCGACGGCGAGGTCCGGAGGGTTGAGCAGTTGGTCGACCCCCGCCTTCAGGGCGAGGACCGGTACGCGCTCGTCGCCGTACTTCGTCCGTACGCCCTCCATGCCGAGCGCGTCGGTCACCACGACACCGTCGTAGCCGAGTTCCTCGCGCAGGATGCCGGTGAGGATCGGGCGGGACAGGGTGGCCGGGTCCTCGGACGGGTCCAGTGCCGGGACCACGATGTGGGCGGTCATGATCGAGTCGATGTCCGCGGCGATCGCGGCCCGGAACGGCGGCGCGTCCAGCTCCGCCCACTCCTCACGGGTGTGGGTGATGACCGGCAGGCCGGTGTGGCTGTCGGTGCTGGTGTCGCCGTGGCCCGGGAAGTGCTTGGCCGTCGCGGCTACACCGCCGCTCTGATACCCCTTCACCTGCGCGGCGACCATCCCGGCGACGGACTGCGGGTCGGAGCCGAAGGAGCGCACGCCGATCACCGGGTTGGCCGGGTCGACGTTGACGTCGGCGTCCGGCGCGTAGTTCTGGTTGATGCCGAGCGCGGCCAGTTCGGCGCCCGCGATCTGCCCGGCCCGGCGGGCGTCGGAGCGCGATCCGCCCGCGCCCAGCGCCATCGCGCCAGGCAGCAGGGTGGCGGGCTCGCCGACCCGGCACACGATGCCGTGTTCCTGGTCGGTGGCGATGACGAGCGGCAGGGGAGTGGGCTCGGCGAGCCCGGCACGCTGGATGCCGTTGGAGAGGTCGGCGATCTGGTGCGGGTCGCGGGTGTTGTGGGCCCAGGCGAAGTAGATGATGCCGCCGACGTGGTACTTGGCGATCAGCTCGGCGGCGGTGCGGACCCCGATCTCGGCCAGGTTGGCGTCGATGTCGGCCTGGTCGGGCGCGGTGGCGGAGTGCCCGTAGACCCGCATCACGAAGAGCTGCCCGACCTTCTCCTCCAGGCTCATGCGGGAGATGAGCCGCTTGAGGCGCCTGGTGGTGGCGGCCGACCTGTGGTGCCCGGCGGCGAGCCCGCCGCGCGTGGCCGTGGCCCTCTGGGCGGCCACGGCGGGCGAGATCCCGGGGGAGGCCGCGGCGCCGGGGGCGGCGGCCCCGCCCGTGACGGCGACCGCGGCGGTGGCGGCGGTGGCGGTGAGAAGCGTGCGTCTGGAGGTGCGGTGGGGCACGTGAGCTCCTTCGGCCTTGCTCGGAGATCGGGTACGAGACGGTGAAAGAAACTTCCAATGAGCACGGATATCCAGAAAATAACTTCCGGTCAAGGGTCCGGTCCGAGACAGGCGGTGACACGTGGAGGTGTGGGCGGAAATGCGCAGCGCCGGTGCCGTCGCACGGCAAGGTGCCGATGGGCCCGGACTCCTTGCCGACCGACCGGTCGGCCCCGGGCCTGCCGAACGCGTTCGGCCTCGAACCGGTTCGGCGCGCGACCCGGCTCCACACGGGTGACAATGGTCGTGTCATCGAGAACCGCGGGAGCGACGTGTGGTCGGCGGCCGATCGATGCAACCGATGTGACCGCGCCGCGCCCTCAACCAGATGCACTGCTGAGCCGGATGCACTGCTGAGCGGACACTGAGCCAGATGCACGTGCTGAGCGAACACACCACCGAGCAACGACCGGGGTGATCCCGTGACTTCGTGCCCACACTGCGGTGCCGAGGTGCCGACGGGCGCCCGGACATGCGGGCGCTGCGGCCGACCCCAGAACGATCGGTCCGACGAGAACTCAAGCTACCGCGACGGCAGTTGGAGCCCTCGCCCGGACGGTCCGCCGCTCTCGCCGGACGGCCGCTCCGGCGACCGTTGGGGCGGTGGTCCGGGCAGCGAGGCGCCGAGGCGGCGCGGTGTGCCGGAGCCACCACCTCCCGCCGGCCTCGTGCGCGTCGTCGAAGGACAGGTGCACGGCGTCCAGCTCCGGACCGAGCAGCAGAGGGACGCCTCCGAGGCGGTGTGGACCTTCCGCATCGAGCGTTACGACGATTCCGGGAACCGCGTCCAGCTCATTCCGGCGGAGATGCGCGGATACCGGGTGGAAGGCTCCATCAGCGACGGCGACTGGGTGCGAGGGACCGGCACGATGAAATCCGGGACATTCCGCATGAGCGAGGTGGAGAATCTCACGACCGGGGCGAGAGTCCGCGCCAAGGGCATTCCCCGGATCGCTCTGGTCCTCTTCATCATCTTCTTCGTGGCCATTCTCGCATTCATCCTCTGGGGATTCGTCCAGACATTCAGCGGCGGCTGAGCGAGGAGCCCGCGATGCCCGTCGAAAGCCTCACCGCACAGGACGTGGACTACATCCAGCGGACGGGATTCCGGCCACCACCCCTGAGCGGTGGGACGGGCCTCACCGAAGCGCCGTTCGAGTTGCGCGCGCTGATGCACGTCGACGGCATCGGGCGGACCGACAAGTCCCGGCCGTCCGCGGGTGACGAGCAGCGCTGCCCCGTCACCCGCGACCTCCTGGTCGGGCTCTCCCACTACAAAGTGCCGCTCGGCTTTCTCGTCGGCGCGGAACCGGGGCGGGCCGGGCTCCGCATCGGGACCTGGCTGCCGGCCCACGGGACGCCGGAGTCGGTCGAGGCGAACGAGCGCCTCATCGAGATCGGTCTGCAGACCCTGTACTCGACCGTCGACATCAGCCCGGACGAGGCGACCGGCGGCGACTGGGAACTCGGCGGCCTGGCACTGGGCGTCCCGGCCTTCAAACCCCCGGAGGCGTTCGACGGCCTCCTCCCCTTCGACCGGCTGCTCCGCTCGCTGGCGGGCCTGAGATGGGCGGCGCTCGTCCTCGCACAGCCGGTGGGCGAGGCCCTCGTACGCGACCTGCGCCTGCAACTCATCAACGAGAGACGGTCGGTGCAGACCGCGTCCAAGCTCGGGGGCGTCCCGAGCCCGCTCGCCGACACGTACGACGAACTGCTGAGGCTGCGGCTCGACGACCTCACCGAGGCCCAGAACACCGGCGGTTGGCGTACCGCCGTGTACCTCCTGGGAGACGCGCGGAGCTACTATCCGCTCGCCGGCATGTGGCGCGGGATCTTCTCGGCCGAACAGTCGCTGTCGGAGCCGGTACGCGTATGGGACCGGGAGGACGTGCCGGAGCTGGCCGCGCGGTGGGCGCTGCCCGATCCCGTGCCGGACGAGTCCCCCGGTCACTACCGCCACCCGTTCCAGCACCAGACACTGCTCACCTCCGCCCAGCTCGCCGCCTACGTACACCTTCCCGGCACGGAGACCAACGGCTTCGCGGTGACCCGGGTGCCGGAGTTCGACACCGTGCCGCCGCCCGCCGTCGGCGGGGCACTCGGCCTCGGAACCCTGGTGGAGCATCAGCGGGTGACCACCACGTCCTACGGGGTGCGTCCCGACCGGCTGACCCGTCACGCGTTCGTCACCGGGGTCACGGGCTCGGGCAAGACCAACACCGTGTTCCACCTGATGCGACAGGCCGCGAGCGGCGGTGTGCCGTTCCTCGTCGTCGAGCCCGCCAAGACGGAGTACCGGTCTCTGCTGCGCGACGAGAAACTCCGCGACGAGCTGCAGATCTTCACGCTCGGCGACGAGACGGTCTCGCCGTTCAGGCTCAATCCCTTCGAGGTCCCCGAGGGGACCTCGGCCGCCGTCCACCTCGACCTGCTGCGTTCCGTGTTCAACGCGAGCTTCGGCATGTGGACGCCCCTGCCCCAGGTGCTGGAGGTCTGCCTGCACGAGGTCTACACCGCGCGCGGATGGGAAGTGACCTACGGCACCAACCGGCGGCTGGACGGCGACTTCGAGCGCGCCGCGGCGTTTCCCACGCTCGCGGACCTCGTGTCCAAGGTCGAGCAGGTCGTGCCGCGCCTCGGTTACGACTCCGAAGTCACCGGGAACATCCTGGCGGCGCTGCGCACCCGGCTCAACAGCCTTCGCACGGGCGGCAAGGGGCGCATGCTCGATGTCCGCCGCTCGCTGCCCATCGAGCTGCTGCTCGGCCGTCCCACCGTTCTCGAACTGGAGGGCATGGGGGACGACGACGACAAGGCGTTCATGATGGGGCTGCTGATGATCCGGCTGGCCGAACACCGGCGGTTCCAGGGGGACACGGAGCAACTGCGCCACCTCCTCGTCGTCGAGGAGGCGCACCGACTGCTCGCCAACACGACGGGCAGGGCAGTCGTGGAGGGGCAGGCCGACGCACGGGGCAAGGCGGTCGAGACCTTCACCCAACTCCTGTCGGAGGTTCGCGCCTACGGGCAGGGCATCGTCGTCGTCGACCAGGTTCCGACGAAGCTCGCGCCCGAGGTGCTGAAGAACACCGGCCTCAAGGTGGCCCACCGGGTGGTTGCCGGGGACGACCGGGACGTACTGGGATCGACGATGCTGACGACCCAGGCCCAGAACGTCGCTCTCGCCACTTTGCCGGTCGGGCGGGCCGCGGTGTTCACGGACGGGGAGGACGCGCCGTTGCTGGTGCAGGTGCCGCCCTCCAAAGGGGGCGCGGGCTCCTGGCCCACGGCCGGTGAGGTTCGGGACCGCATGGCCTCGCGCGTGGCCGGGCTGACCCCGTCCGCCGAGTGCGACCAGCGGTGCCTGGCCGTCCCGGGCGCCTGTGACGCGGCGCGTTCCCTGGTCCGGGAACGCAGGGTGATGCGCGTGTTCGCGCGGGTCGTCGACTCGGCGGTGCAGACACCTGGCGCACTGGACCGCTGCTGGCCCGATGTCGTCGCCACGGTGGAGTCCCGGCGGCCCGCGGGGGTCGAGCGGCCGGCGCTGCTGGGGCGCCTGGCGCGTCATGGCTCCCGGCTCCTCGCCGACACGCGCGGTGCGCGGGCCGACTGGTCGTACGCTCAGGTCGCGGCCGTGGCCGGGGCGATCGAGAACGCGCTGGGCGCGCACGTGGAGGGCCGTGACGCGGCGGGCGCCGTCGCGGAGCTGAGACGGCTGCTGATCGCCCTGCTGGGCGATCGCTACGGGCCCTTCCCGTCCTGCGCCCGCATCTGGGAGGACCGGCAGGGGCCGTGCCTGTGCGCCGCTCCCGTCGGCGAACTGGTGGCGGGCGGTGGCTTCGCGAAGGCGTGGGCGAGGGCGCGCGACGCCGACCGCGCCTCGCGCGAAGGAGGACGCCGCGCGCTCTGGGAGGTCTGCCAGGACGCGGCGTACCAGCTCGTCGAATTCCCCGGTGAGGGGCAGGACGCCGAACTGGCGGCGCGGCTGCGGGACGTCGCCGGCTGCATCGCTCTGTGCTTCGGGCAGCAGATGCTGGCCGCCGAGGAGTGGGCGCACCCGGTCGTCGAACGGAGAGCCATGACGGACCTGCTCGCTCGTGCGGGCAGGGGCGCCGGGGCGCGGGCGGGAGCGGGGACACGGGCGGAGACAGAGGCGGAGGAACCGTGAACATCAGCGGCTCGTCGGGCGCCTCCGGCGACACGTACACGAGGAGCGAGCACGAATACCGCACGCCGCAGGCCCCCCAGGACCGGCACGTCGATACGCAGACGGTGCACAGGGACGGGAACGGCCAGGTGGTCGACACCACGAGCGAACGGCGGACGATCCACCAGGACGGGTCCGAGGAAGCCCACAAGGAGCGCACGGACGCGCAGGGACGGGTCACCCACAGCGGCGACGAGACCAAGGGCCGGGACTCGGAGGGACAGAAGACGACCGACCGGACCGAGCATGCCCACGACCCGCAGACCGGGGCCACCAGGGACCGGGCGGAGCACACCGTCGAGCGCCGCGACGGGACGACGGAGAAGCAGTGGCAGGAAAGGAACGACGACGGCAGCGGAAACATCGAGGAGTCCCACGGCGCCACCGTGAAGGACAAGGACGGGAACGAAAGCTCGTCGACATCCACGACGTCCGCGAACGGCGACACCACCATCACGACGACGACCACGGACAAGGAAGGCAACGGCACCGTGCACACGACGGTGATCGACGGGAACGGGAACGTGCTGTCCGACACCACCGAACCCGTCTCGGAGAACAGCGACGGCACGGACGACAGCGCTGACGACAGCACGGACGCGGGTGGGGACGACAGCCCGGACCTGGTCGCGGGCGGGGACGACGGCACGGGCGACGACGGCCCTGACGGCGACGACAGCCCCGACCTGGTCGCGGGCGGGGACGACGGGCGCGGTGACCTCGCCTCCGGGGACTTCGGCGACCGGGACTACTTCGACCCGGGGGACGGTCGGCAGGACGGCTTCGAAGGCAGCGAGAACGCCGAGAGCGGCTCCTACGGCGGCGAGAGCGGTGGTGACAGCGGCGGGCGGGACTTCGGAGGCGGCGAAGGCGGGGAAGGCGACGGTGAGGGAGGCGGCGGTGGCGACAGCGGGGGCGACAACGCGCGATCCACGTCCACCGGCTTCCGGGGCTGAGCGACCCGGCGCCTCATGCCGGGGCGGGTGCCGCCGTGCTCCGCGGTCAGGTGCCCCACCCCGCGTCCTCCGCCTCACGCCCTCCGCCCTCCGCCTCACGCCGTCCGCCCCTCCGCCTCACGCCAGGCCGAGCGTGGTGGCGTGCGCCTGCAGCGCGGACACCGCCGCGGTGATCGCGGGCCGCCGGGCGGCCTCCGCACGCCACAGTGCGTACAGCCGCCGTACCGGCACGGGATCCAGCGGCACGGCCACCACCTTCGGCGGCAGCGGTCCCCGCCCCAGGCGCGGGATCACCGCCACCCCGAGACCGGCGGCGAGCAGGGCGAGCTGGGTGTGGTTCTCCTCCGCCTGGTGCCGGATGTCGGGCTCGTAACCCGCCGCGCGCAGCGTCCGCACGAGCCAGTCGTGGCAGACCCTCCCCGGCGGCTGGCAGATCCACCGCTCCTTCGCCAGCTCCTCGCGCCGCACCGCGTCCCGCCCCGCGAGCCGGTGGCCCTCGGGCACCAGCAGATCGCACCGGTCGTCGCCGATCGGCGCCTGCGTCACGCCCTCCGGGGCGGGCAGCGGGGCGATGTCCCAGTCGTGCGCGACCGCCAGATCGATCACGCCCTTGGCCACCAGGTCGACCGAGAGGTGCGGATCGACCTCGGTCAGCCGGACCTCCAGCGCCGGATGGTCCCGCTCCAGCCCGGCCAGCACACCGGGCAGCAGCCCGCGCGCCGCCGACGCGAACGCGCCGATCGACAGCCGTCCCGTCGGCAGCCCCCGGCGCTCCTCCAGCGTGGTCTCCGCCTGTTCCACGATCGCCAGCAGCCGCTGGGCCGTCGCGGCGAGGTGGAGCGCCTCCTCGGTCAGCGCGACGCCGCGCCCGCGGCGTTCGAGGAGGGTCGTACGGGTCTCCCGCTCCAGCTTGGTGATCTGCTGCGAGACCGCGGACGGGGTGTATCCGAGCGCGGCGGCGGCGCCCGCGACGGAGCCGTGGACGCAGACCGCGTGCAGTGCGCGCAGCCGGGACAGATCGAGCACCGCGGCCTTCCGGGGGTTGGTTCTCGCCGATTCATCGGTGTGGGTCTGATCGGTACCGCGTTCGACGATGGTCGGTACCGCATTCATTAGCGTTGCTCAATTCCACCATGAAGGAATCGGCGCTGGTGCTCCATGGCCGGCGCGGGTGATCCTCGGCGCATGCGTCCCCTCCACATAGCCCTGGCGGCCCTGGTCGCCGCCGTCTGGGGTGTGAACTTCGTGGTCATCGAAGTCGGCCTCGGGCACTTCCCGCCGCTGCTGTTCTCCGCCCTGCGTTTCCTGGTCGCCGCGCTGCCCGCGGTCTTCTTCGTCGGCCGGCCCAAGGTCGCCTGGAAGTGGATCGTGGGCGTGGGCCTGGTCCTCGGCGTGGCCAAGTTCGGGCTCCTCTTCATCGGCATGGACCGCGGCATGCCCGCCGGTCTCTCCTCGCTCGTGCTCCAGGTCCAGGCGGTGTTCACGGCCCTCTTCGCAGCGCTCGCGCTTGGCGAACGACCGGGCAGAACACGGGTGTTGGGTATGGGAGTGGCGCTTGCGGGCATCGGGGTGGCGGCGGTCGACGAGGGAACGGGCGGGCCGGTGCTCGCCTTCGTCCTGGTGATCGCGGCGGCTGCCTGCTGGGGCGTGTCCAACGTGCTGACCCGCAAGGCCGCCCCGCCCGACTCCCTCAACTTCATGGTCTGGGTCTCCACCGTGCCGGTGCTGCCGCTGCTCGGCCTCTCCCTCGTCTTCGAGGGCTGGGACCGCGACGCCGCCGCGCTGGCCGCTCTCGACTGGAGCGGAGTCGGAATCATCGTCTACGTCGCCTGGATCACCACCGTCTTCGGCTTCGGCGCCTGGGGCTACCTGCTGCGCCAGCACCCGGCGTCGTCGGTGGCCCCGTTCACCCTGCTGGTGCCCGTCTTCGGGATGTCCTCGGCCGCACTGCTGCTGGGCGAGTCGGTGAGCCCGCTGCGGTGGTGCGCGGCGGCGCTGCTGGTGGGCGGAGTGGCCCTCACCTCGCTCGCCGGGACGCGGCGGGGGCGTGCGGGGGTGCCGGAGCCCGAGCCGAGGTCGGCTCCGGCGCCGGAGCAGGAGCTGACGGCGGCGGTTCCAGGGGTGGCGGATGCGCACGGTGTCGGTCGAGATCGTGCGCTCGACCGGGTCGCCGACGGCCCCGGACGTCAGCCCGTCGGCCTCGGTCGCCGTGGTCCAAGGCCACAGCTCGGTGCCGACGACTCCACCGTGCGTTAGTTGGGATCCACCCCCGCACCGCACGTGCAACGTCCGGCGCTGCGCCGTTCGTGTCGGCCCCTTGTCAGGGTGAACGGGGCCCAGCGAGGTGAGCGGGGCTGATCGGAGCATTCGACGATCACCGCGCCATTAAGCTCGGCGTCATGCCCAAGAAGCCACCCGTTCCCTCCGCTCCGATGCTCGGCAACGTGATTCTTACGATGGGTGATCGCCCCGCCGAGGTGGCTGCTCTTCTGGATTCGGTGGAGAAGCAGGACGGAGGGCCGGTGCCCACCGTCGTCATCGGGCAGGGTGCGCCCTTGCCGCCGATGCCGGACTGGGTGGATGCCGTCGAGCTCACGGAGAACCTCGGCATTCCGGGGGGCCGCAACGTGGGCGTGCGCCGTCTCCGGGAGCGGGGTGACATCGACGTGGTGGTGGTCCTGGACGACGACGGCTTGCTCCCGCGCCAGGACACGATGCGGCTCATCCGCGAGGCATTCGCAGCCTCGCCCCGGCTCGGTGTGGTGGGCTTCCGTATCGAGGACGAGGAAGGACTGACCCAGCGGCGCCACGTACCGCGCCTGCGTGCCTCGGATCCCATGCGCTCGTCGAAGGTGACCACCTTCCTCGGCGGCGGCCACGCCATCCGCATGGACGTGATCGACGAGGTGGGCGACTTTCCCGCGCCGTTCTTCTACGCGCACGAGGAAACCGACTTCGCCTGGCGTGCCCTGGACGCCGACTGGGACATCGAATACCGGGCCGACATGGTTCTCCGGCACCCCCGGACCTCCCCGGCCCGGCACGCGGCCTACTACCGGAACGTGGCACGCAACCGGGTGTGGTTGGCCCGCCGACACCTTCCCGCTGTTCTGGCCCCGGTCTATCTGGGGGTCTGGGCGCTCCTCACCGTGGTGCGCCGCCCCCCGCTGTCCGGGCTTCGCGCGTGGTGGGGCGGGTTCTTCGAAGGCGTACGGACGCCGTGCCCGCCCCGGAAGCCGATTCGCTGGCGTACGGTCTGGCGGATGGCACGCTTGGGCCGCCCACCGGTCATCTGACCGGCTAGACGACCCAGCGCCGTTCAGCTCAGAACGGTGTGCAGCGCGCGCACGACCCTCATGACATCGTCATCCGTCATCGCCGGGTAGCAGGGCAACGACAGTTGCTGACCGGCCACCCGCTCGGTGACCCGGAGAGGGTGCTTCTGCCGACCGCCGCGCAGACAGCTGCGCGGATGGTTGAGGTCGTACGCGGCGAGTGCGTGGACCGGCTTGAAGTGACAGCTCGTGCCGATCACGTGGTCGACGAGCAGCCGCCCGGCCACCATGTCGCGGGTCGCGCCGCGGGGCTCGGGATCGATCAGGACGGAGTAGAGGAACCAGCCGTGCTGGACCCCGTCGAGCACGGTGGGCAGGACCAGTCCGGGCAGGCCCGCGAGCTCGCTGCTGTACGCCTCGGCGATCTCCTGGCGACGTGCCGTGAACGCCAATAGTTTCCGGAACTGCTGAAGACCGACGGCCGCGGTGATGTCGGACATGACGTACTTCAGGCCCGGTGCGACGACTTCGTAGTCCGCGGTGTTCTGGCGGCCGTGGCGCTGCCATACGGACGAGTCGATGCCGTGCCGCCCGAGCAGCCGAGCTCGTTCGACGAGAGAAGCACGGCCCAGAAGCATGCCGCCTTCTCCGCTGGTGATGACCTTGTTCGCGTAGAACGACAGGGCCGTGAGGTCGCCGACACTGCCGGCCTGGTAACCGTCGCGGCTTGCCTGAAGTGCGTGGGCGGCGTCCTCGACAAGAAGCAGACCGTGTTCGTCGGCCAGCTTCCGGAACGCGGCCAGGTCGCACGGATGGCCTCCGTAGTGCATCACCACGATGGCCTTGGTATCGCCCGTGATCGCGGCTTCGGTGGCGGCCGGATCGATGTTGTACGTGTCAGGATCCACGTCGACGAAGACGGGGTCGGCTCCGGTTTGGAAGATCGCGTTGGGTGCGGCGCAGAACGTCAAGCTTGGAGTGATCACTTGGTCCCCGGGGCCGATACCTGCGGACAGCAGGCCCAGGTGCAGGGCGGCGGTGCAGGAGGACACGGCGAAGCTGTCCTCCTGGCCCAGTGCCTGGCGCACTTCGTATTCGAACTGGGTGGCCTTCGGCCCGTGGGTCAGCCACCCCGAGCGGAGGGTGTCGGTGACCTCGGCGATCTCCTCGTCTCCGATGGACGGCCTGTTCCAAGGGAGGAAGACCTCGGAGCGGGCGTTCATCGTCCTTCTCCGAAGGCTGCCAGGTACTCGGCATGGAGGCGCTCGCAGTCCGGGGAGCCGAGTACGGCGACCCTGTCGCCGGCGATGGCGAGGCGCAGACCAGCATGGTTGTCGTACTGCGAGTCCTGCGGGTTCTTGGCGATGCCAGCGGCGACGGCCTCGACGATCTCCTCCACCCCCTGTTTCAGGGTGGTGGAGCAGGCTCCAGGCATCGCTTCCCGCAGGCGCGCGAACGACACCCGGTAGTCCCGCGCGTCGGTCTCGTCGAGTTCGGGGCCATGATCGATCCAAGCTCGGGGGACGACGCTCGCGACGATCCTGGCGATGTCGCCGATCGTGTGGTTCTCCAGGTCGCTACCGACGTTCCAGACATGATCGCCGGACATGGTCAGGGCCTGAGCCAGGACATGCACGACATCATTGATGTGCACGAGGGGGCGGCGCTGGCCTCCACCGTTGAGACGAATACGACCGTCGGCAACCGCATGCGACGCCATGCGGTTGACCACGGAGTCCAGGCGCTGCCGCGGGGACAGACTGTGGACGGTGGCCAGCCGCAGGATCGTAGTGGGAATGCCGCCCAGAACCGCGGGCAGGCGCTCTTCCGTCAGGACCTTGGTCCGGGCGTAGATGCCCAACGGGTTCGTCGGTGTGTCCTCGTCGACAGTGCCCTCGTGGCGGCCGTAGACGCTGCATGACGAAAAGAAGACGAACCTGCCGACGCCTTCCTGTGCGGCGGCTTCGGCAGCAAGTACCGGGGCCACGTAGTTGAGTTCGACCGCGAGCCGTTCAGCGACCGCGCAGGCGGGCTCACCGACGAGCCCACCGAGATGCACGACCACGTCCGCACCGGCCGAGACGCCCCGGAGAACGACAGTGTCGCGCAGATCGCCGTGAACGAACTTCGCCGTGGCAGGCAGGATCTTGGTGGGGTCGTCGTCGCGGTTGTAGATCAAGCCGTCGACCACGGTGACATCGTGGCCCTGGCGTACAAGGAGGTCAGCGGCCACGGAGCCGATGTACCCGGCTCCGCCCAGCAGGACAACACGCACGGTGCGCTCTCTTTCGATGAGATCAGACGGCGAGGGCGGAAGAAGACGGGGCCATCCAGTTGGGGACGACGTCCGGGTTGGACTTGAGCCAGGTGACATAGCGGTCGATGCCCGCTTCGAGCGTGATGGTCGGCTTCCAGCCGAGAAGCTCCCGGGACCGGCGAGTGTCCGCATACCCGCCGAGGGGATCTCCTCCCGGCAGGGGCGCATCGATCAGCTCGGCCTCCGGGTAGTGGCGGGCGATCACCCCGGCGATCTCGCGGACCGACGTCCCCCGGCCGCTGCCGACATTGATGGTCTGATCTGCGGCACCGTCAGCGATGAGCGCCAGTACCGTGGCGCGGGCGATGTCGTCGACGTGCACCATGTCCCGGACCTGTCGGCCTCCGCCGTTCAGGCGCATGGGCAAGCCGAGCTGGGCCGACATCGAAAGCCACGGCACCATCCACGAATGTGATCCGGGCTTCGGCACCTGAGGTTCGCCGTAAACGGAGAAGTACCGCAGCACGGAGTACTGCTGGCCTTCCGACCCACCGAGCATCAGCCGGACCTGATGTTCGCCCCACAGCTTGGTATTGGCGTAGACGGAGATCGGTACCAGCGGCTGGCTCTCGGTGAACTCCTGCACGTCGTCGCCGCCATTGCCGTAGACGGACGCCGAGGACACGAACACCAATCGCTTCACAGGTGACCGAAGTGTTTCCTGCAGTACGGTCTGCGTGCCCTGAAGGTTCGCCGCGAAGGCGACCTCGGGCTTGCGGGTGCACGCGGCAACATCTGCGTACGCCGCAGCGTGAATCACGTAGTCGGCCTGCTGAATCAGCCAACGGACGGTCGCAGCCTCGCGTACGTCCCCCAGGACCACTTCGGCGGCGTTCGCATCGATGTCGAAGAGCCTGCGGACCGGATGAGGGTAGGCGTCGAGCCGGTCCAGGACACGTGCTTGGGCTCCGTTCGCCTTCAGCAGTGCCACGATGCGGCTGCCGACGAGGCCACCGCCCCCTGTGACGAGCACTCGGGCTCCGCCAAGCTCCCGTAAGCGAGAGTCTTGCATGGTCGCTACCTTTCTGATCATTTTGGATGAGCAGGGAATCGTTGATCACTTCGGGGAGAGCTGTGCTGCCGAGGCCAGGAATCTGACGAACGCGAACGCGTGCTCAGGAGTCATCGATTCGAGCTGGACGTGCTCGTCGCCTCCGCAGCGCGGGCAGCAGCCGTTGGACTCCGCTTCGAGGAAGCAGACCGAGCCGTTCGCCTGGGGCTGCACTCGGGGAGCGTGATCCCGGCGGCTCTCAGCACGGAGTCAAGACGCAGCGCGCCACCCCACATGGCCTTCCCCGGAAGGGCCCGGCGTGGTCAGCGCCCCAGGAGACGTCACAACGCCTCCGTAGCCATGGCGGACAAGGCAGGGGGCCCGTCGTGCAGAACAGCGGTCCTGCCGTCACGCCATGCCCTCCACAGTCCGAGAAAGCGGCGGTACTGGGGCGACCGCATGGTGTGACGAGCCGTGTCAGCGGTCTGCCACAGATAGCTGGACAGCTCAAGCCCAGTGCCCTCAGCCGCAGGCGGAAGAGTGACCCCCGTAAGCGACCGGACCCTGCCGCAGAGATAGACGAAGTACTGCCCCATGGCCGCGGGCGTCGCCGGGCTGTACGGGACCCAGTCCGTGCCCAGCAGCCGGACCGGTGTGGGAGTGATGCCGGTCTCGTACCGAACGTGGTTGACCATCGCGACAAGGCTCGACTGCTGTTCACCGGCGTGCCCTCCCGGCAGCCGGTGACTTCCGGCCTGCTCACCATCGTTCGCGGACACGGTCAGCACTTCGCCGTGCTCGTTCGGAATCCAGGCGAATCCGCCGAAGCGGCACGCCGGCGGCGCGACCAGATCAACTGGGGGTGGCTTCATGTCGGTTCCGTCTCGTAGTCGTTTCGGGCCTTGGGCGGTGCGGGCTGTCCTGCCCCGGACGTGGGGAAGGGCAGCCCTCGTCCACGCCCGGGGAGAGCGTGGGGGCGTTCGTTCCGGCTGGCACACCGAAACGGGGTAGGAACCGCCCGGCCCGCGACGAGGGCGGACAACGGGCGGCTGCGTGGTCAGGGGATCGGTTGCATCTCGTCGAGCAAGTCGACGACCATCGAGGTCATCCGCCTGCACCGAGAACGGGACGCCCCTCGCCCACGAGTGCCGCTCTCGCCGGGGTGGTGGCAAGCGTCATAGGTCGGCTCCGGAACCTGCATCGATCAGGCACCAGGTGATGCAACCGTCCTCGCTGACTCCCCACTCATCGGCGAGCGCACCGACCAGGAGCAGGCCGCGGCCTCCCTCCTGGTCGTCTCCAGGGAGGCGTGGTTCGGCCCGTGCCCCGGGCGTCCGATCGTTCACGTCGACACGCACCTTGCCCCGGAGGCCGTCGTACGTGACGGACAGCTCCACTGTGTCCGTTCCGCCGTACAGCACGGCGTTCGACAGGAGTTCGCTGACCGCCACGACGACCGTGTCCACCGGCTCACACTCGATGCCGGAGCGTCGGAGAAACGCGGCAACACCTCGGCGTTGAGCACCGACGTGCTGGGGCGCCGTGGGCATCTCCGCCACGTACCGGTGAACGTGCGGCTGCGCATCGCGCTCTGCCAGAGCCATAGATCCCTCATTCAGGGCGAGGGGTAAGGCCCCGTCATGCACGGCTTCATCGTGATCAGGTCGTCCCTGTCCTCTCGGTGGCGTACAGGGTGTCGGTTCTTTCAGGTGTGCAGTCACGGTGTCCCCCTTGGCGGCAGGAGAGATGACTCCCGGCTGTCTTCGGGTCTTTGCAGGGACAAGCCAACCGTGTCGACGGCGAACGCTCCACGCCACATGCATTCCGTGCATACGAATACCCGCCAAGCGCATATCCACAGGTGTGAAGAGGTGCGATGCTGCCTACCGTGGTGACACAAGGAAATGACTGGCACGCCCATGGCGACATCAAGGATGCGAGCCGCACCGGCGACTACGGAGCGGTCATCAGACGGGCAAGGCGCGTCCGGGGCATGACCCAATCGCAGTTCGCAGGCCAATGCGGCTTAACCCAGTCCGCTGTCTCACGGCTCGAAAACAGCCGATCAGGTTCGTACAACATGATTACTCTGGCGAAGGCCGCAACAGCCCTGGGGCTCCCCTTCGAACTGGTCGGCCTTGCCAATCAGAAGTCGAACGGAATCTCTCCCGTGGAGCGTCGCGAATTCCTCGCCACTGGTCTAGCAGCAGCCATACCAGCCGCACCTGCCCCATCAGCCGGGCCGACGGGCGGCGACTCGTCTCCAGCCGCTGCCCTACGCCTAGTTACGACCTCGTACCGGCGCCTCGACGCCACGACCATCTCCAGCGATCTCGCCGACACAGTTCACGGACACCTACGGCTCATCCAAAGCATTGCCCAGTCCGAGACGGATGCAGCGTATCGTGCCCGCGTGGCCTCGGCTGGCAGCGAGGCCGCCAGCTTCGCCGCCTGGCTCGCCTGGGACATGGCCGACTACGGTTCCGCACGCCGCTGGTATGGTTCCTCGATCAAAGCCGCCCATGCCTCTGGTGACAAGCTCCTTGTTGCCTACCAGATCGGCAGCCTGGCCAGCTTCGAAGCGGACACCGGGGCCCCGCACGAAGCCTTGCGTCTGGTCAGCGAAGCCCGCCACCACCTCGACAATCACGTTCCCGTGCTTGCAACCGTGTGGCTGGCATCCATTGAGGCCATCGCTCACGCAAGCAAGGGCGACCGCTCCGCCTGCGAACGCGCCCTGCGTGCGTGTGAACGCCATGCGAGCAAGATGCCCGCTGGCCCCGTCGTCTGGCCTTGGATCTTCGCCTTCGATGAGCGCAAGATCGCCTCTTGCCGCATCACTTGCGCGGCTCGCCTCGCCTCCTCGCTACCCATTCGGGTATCGGACAAGGACATCGGCGTCGCGCTCAGCAACGGCAACGATAAACAGAGGGCGCTGCTGACCATTGACGCCGCCACCAGCCATCTCAGGTCCGGTGACGCGGATGCGGCATTCGCCCTGGCATCACGCGCCCTTGGAGAAGGCATCCGGCTCCGCTCGGGAAAGATCGTCGAACGGGCGCGACGCCTCCGCTCCACCTACACGGATCCCGGACGCACCGCTATGGTGCGCGAGTTCGATGCTCAGCTGCACGCGACCTATCTGTAAGAGAGACAGCCACATGCGTATCGGTATCACCGGCCACCGCGGCCTCCCCGCGGACGTGGCCGAACAGGTTCGTGTCGGCCTCGCCGCCCAGATCGAGACGCTGGACACCACCGACCTCGTCGCCATCAGCTGCATTGCCGACGGCCCTGACGCATGGTGGGCACAGGTTGCGCTCGACGCGGGCGCCAGGCTCGAAGTCGTTATTCCGGCAACCGAATACCGGGCCGGACTGCCCGACTGGCATCACCCCGACTACGACCACCTGCTCAGCAAGGCTTCGGACGTTCACCGTACCGGGCGCATCGAGTCGACATCGGAAGCTCACCAGGCTGGTAGCGAAATCCTCGTAGGTCTGTCCGACCACCTCCTGGCCGTATGGGACGGCAAGCCCGCCCGTGGCTTCGGAGGAACAGCAGATGTCGTCAGCTATGCACGCGAAACAGGCGTGCCCGTCACCATCATCTGGCCAGACGGGGCCTCGCGGTAGAGAAGAGGCGGGCGTGTGAGCCCGGCAAGCCGTCGCGCCCGCGCGGATCCGCCGGGGCGCCCTACCGCCCCGCCGCGCCCAACCGCAGCAGGTGCTCCCTCCCGGCGGCCAGCAGGTCCGGCAGTTCCGCCGCCACCGGGTGCCACCGCTTCTCGTACTCCCAGCAGACCCAGCCGTCCCAGGCGTCCCCGCCCAGCGCGTCCAGGCAGGCGGCCAGCGGCAGCACTCCGGCGCCGAGCGACAGCGGAGCCGGGTCGTCCGCCGAAGCGATGTCCTTGACCTGCACGTAGCCCAGGTACGGGGCCAGTACGGCGTGGCTCGCGGCCGGGTCCTCGCCGGCGAGCCAGGTGTGCATGACGTCCCACAGCGCGCCGATCCGCCGGTGGCCGACCGTGCCGACGACCCGGGCCACGTCGGCGCCCGCGCGGTGCGAGTCATGGGTTTCGAGCAGGACGCGCACGCCCAGGTCCTCGGCGTGCGGCGCGGCGGCGGCCAGCCTGCGGGCGGCAGTCTCGTCGGCCGCCGCCGGGTCCTGGCCGCCGGCACCCGGGAAGACCCGCACGTTCTGCGCGCCCAGGTCGCGGGCCAACTCCACCAGAGCGACGATCTCGTCCAGCACGGGCCCGTCGTCGCCCTCGGCCGCGACCCGGGCGTACCCGGCCACGGTCAGGATCTCGACGCCGCCTTTCCCGAACTCCTCGGCGACCGCCGCCCGTTCGGGCTTCGACAGGCCGGGGTGCACCGGCTCCTCCGGATGGGCACGCAACTCCACGCCCTGGTAGCCGTGTTCGGCGGCGAGGCGGACCACAACGGCCATCGGCATGCCCGGCACCCCGAGGGTCGAGAAAGCGAGCTTCACCGCGTGTGGTCCTTCCGTCGTCGCCGTTCGGCGCTGCCCGTCCGGGCTCCCGAAGGCAGCACGGCTCCTGGTGGAGGCTCAGTACGGCTCCTGGCGGAGGTTCAGCACGGCTCTCGGAGCAGCTGCTCCAGGCTACCCAGCAGCCGCAGCGCGTCCGCCCGCTGACGGGGGTCCAGCCGTCCGCCCGCGCGGTGCGTCGCGGCATCGGCCGGGGCGTACGCCACCACCCGCAGGGCCGCGGCGGCCTGCCGGGCGAACATCGCGAGCAGGTCCAGTTCCCGCAGGTCCGTACGGGCGCACGGCGACGGGTCGAGCACCTCCAGCACGCCGAGCACCCGGTCGTCGCTGATCAGCGGGGCCGCCATCAGGGCGTTCGGCACGTACTCGGTGGACTCGGCGAGCGACCGGTCGAAGGAGGGGGCGGCGGTGAGGTCGTCCACCACCATCGGCTCGCCCGAGGTCGCCACCCAGCCCGCGATCCCGCGCCCGGCCGGGAAACGGCGGCCCACCAGGAACTCCTCGCCCTGGCCGGAGACCGCCTGGAAGACCAGCTCGTCCGCGTCCTCGTCCAGCAGGAAGACCGAGCTGGCCGCCGCGCCGAAGATGGCGCGCGCCACGTCGACGACGGACTGGAGGAGTTCGCGCCGGGCCGCGGCCACCGCCGGGAGCGCCTCCTGAGCCGTTCCCGGAGTCGCTGACGTCACTGACGCTGATTCGGTTCTCGGAGTCATCAGACCTCTCCTGCCGGATCGGAGGTCCGCGGGCCGAACCGCACGTTCGCCGCGGAGAGATAAAGGGCGTTCTTGAGCTGGAAGGCCGTCATCCTCGGATGCGCCGACAGGAGACGCGCGCACAGCCCGCTGATGTACGGGGTCGCGAAGCTGTTCCCGGTGGTACGGATCGTCGTGCCGCCCAGCCAGGGCACCGACACGTTCTGGCCGGGGGCGAAGAACTCCACCGGTGGTTCGGGGTTGTAGAGGTGCAGATCCGGGTCGTCCTCCTGGTGGCTGCCCACCGAGATCACCGAAGCGAACCGCCACGGATAGCTCTCCACCGGGCTGTTGTGCGCCGAGGCGACGACGACCGTGCGGCTGAAGTAGGCGTGGTCGGCCAGCGCGTGCAGCTCCTGGGCGAACCGGGCGCGGGTGGTGGACAACGACAGGTTCACCACGTCGAAGCCCTGCTCGACCGCCCACCTCAGCCCCGCGAGCAGGACGTCCCCGGTGCCGGAGAATCGTTCCCCGAGCACCCGGACGCTGTACAGCTCGCACTCCGGGGCGGTCCGGCGGATGATGCCCGCGCACGCGGTGCCGTGCCCGCAGGTGTCCCCGGTGTCGGTCTCCCCGACCTCGGTGTCGCCGGTCTCCGGATCCTTGACCACCACCCAGGAACCGGCGACCGGCCCGACCCCCGGATGGTCGCGCTCGACCCCGGAGTCCACCACGCAGACCCGTACGCCCCGCCCGGTGCCCGGCACGGGGGCGCCGTCGCCACCGCCGGGCCGGGGACCGGGGTCGGCCCGGACCACCACGTCGTCGGGGCCGCGCCCCCGCAGGCTCCACGTCAGCCCCGCCGTGGGCGCGGGGGCGCGTGCGGCGGTCGGGCGCGGTGCCGGTGCTGGTGCCTGTGCTGGTGCCGGTTCGGGGGTCGGGCGCGGCGCTGGTGCCGGTTCGGGGGTCGGTCGCGATGAGGGCGCCGACCCCGGTGCCGTTTCCGTGGTTGTCATCCTCAGCTCTTCTCCGTCGTGGCCGCCGCCGGTCCCGCGGCGAGCCGCGCCGCCCACCGCTCGCCCGGCAGATGTCCCTTCTCCGCGAACCGTTCCCGGGCCTCCCACGCCGCCGCTGCCGCCCCGTCCGGGTCGTCCAGCAGCGCCAGCGTCCGCGCCCGGTCCAGCGAAGCCGTGGCACGTACCAGCGGCGAATCGGTCAGCAGGGCATCCCGTACGGCGCGGTCCGCGCGGCGCAGGGCCGACTCCCGCTCCCCGGCCTGCGCCGCCAGCCGGGCGCGCAGCCCGGCGAGGTCCACCCGGTCCGCGTGCGGCAGCGCCCGGGGCGCCCCGACCTCTTCGAGCCACGGACCGGCGGCGTCCGGCCGGCCGTCGTCGAGCAGCAGCCGCGCCGCCTCCAGCGCGATGGCCGGCCGCATGGACCGGGCCCCGGCGCGCGCCGCCGCGCGGTCCGCCCGGACGAGCAGGCCCAGGGCCGGATCGGTGCGACCGAGCAGCGCCTCGACCGACGCCCGGAACACCGGGATGAACACCTCCGCCTCCGCGTAGCCCAGGTCCTCGGCCAGTTGTTCCGCCTCGGCCAGGCACTCCCCGGCACGGTCCGCCCGGCCGTGCAGCGCGTGGAGCACGGCCAGCGGGCAGTTCAGCGTGGTGCGTACGGCGGGCCGTCCGGCCCCGTGCGAGGCGAGCAGGTCCCGGCAGCGCGCCACCGCGACCGGTACGGGCTCCGGGCCCCGCCACAGCGAGATCCCGATGGCGCCGAGCGCCGCCGCCCGCTCCGGTTCCGCCTCGGCTCGCACCGCGTGGTCCAGGGCCAGCGTCAGATCACGGTCGGCCTCCTCGTGCCGTCCAGCCCGCTGCAACTGCTGCGCCAGCCGCAGCCGGGCCCGCGCCTGTCCGACGGAATCCCCCGCGGATTCGAAGAGCGGCAACACCGCGCGGGCGGCCGAGGACACACTCACCGCGGCCGGGTCCAGCGCCGCCAGAGCGAGCCGGGCGTGCGCGGCCTCGACCGGCGCCGCCTTGGCGGTCAGGACCTGCCGCAACAGGCGTTCCCCCTCCTCCGGGTGACCGAGCGCCAGCCGTACCTCGCCGAGCCGGCGCAGCGCCGGTGCCGCGGCGGGGTCGCCCGGCGGATGCAGGTCCACGGCCCGCTCCAGCAGCCCCTGCGCCCAGTGCAGATCGGAACGGGCCAGCGCCTGCGCCCCCGCCGACGCGAGCGCGGAGGCGGCCCGGACTCGCAGGGCGTCGGCCCGGCCGTCGGCCAGACCGAGTTCGGTCCGGTACCGGTACGCCCGCTCCAGATGACCGCCCACCGCCGCCTCGCCCGCCGCCGTCACACTGGGCAGTTCGGCCGCCCAGGCGTGCCGTTCCGCCTTGGCCCGCTTGGACATCGAGGCGTACGCGACCTCCTGGACCAGGCCACTGCTGAACCGGTGCCGTCCCGGGTCCGGATCGCCGCCCGGCGCGGTCTCCACGAGGCGGCGCCGCCGCAGCCGGGCCAGCGCCCGGGTCACCCGGATCCGGTCGTCGTCGTCCGGCACCGATGGCCCATCGTCCTGAGTGGTGTGGGAGGCGGAGTATCCGTGGGAGGCGGGGGAGATGTGGGAGGAGCAGGAGACGTAAGAGGTGGGGGAGACGTAAGAGGCGGGGGAAGCGGGGGACGTGTGATCGGGCTGCTCGTACGGGTCGGACAGGCTGTACCGGTTCGCGGTCTCCGACGCGCGCGCGACCCGGGTCAGCCGGACGAGTTCGGGCGCGGTGAAGTCCCGGCCGAGGACCGCGGCGAGGTCGAGTGTGGCGCGTTCGGTGCGCTCCAGCGCGCCGATCCGGGCGCCGAGCAGCGCCTGCAGGGTCGGCGGGAGCGCCGGTTCGCCGGTGGTACGGGGGTCCGGTAGCGGGTTCGGCCGGTCCGGCCCGGTCGGCATCAGGAGCTGTTCCAGATACAGCGGGTTGCCCTCGGCACGGTCGTACAGGTCATGGCCGTAGAGGTCGTGCCCGTGCGTCTCGTGCGCGTGCGCGTCGTGTCCGTGCATCTCGTGCGCGTGCGCGTCGTGTCCGTGCGTCTCGTGCGCGTAGGGGCCGTGGTCGTCCGTGGCGCGGTCGTGTGGGAGGTGGTTGTACGGGGGGTGGGCGTGCGCGGTGTGGGCGTGCGGGGCGTGCGTGCTGGTAGGCCCTGCTGTACCGATCGCATCGGTCGGCCCGGTCGTGTCCGCCGCCCCGGTCGTGTCCGCAGTCGCAGTCGCAGTCGCGTTCGCCGTTCTGGTCGTGTCCGCCGTCGCACTCGTCTCCGCCGTTCCGGTCAGTGCGCGGACCAGCAGGGCCGCCTCCTCACGGGACAGACCGGCGAGCGGCAGCAACTGCGCCGGGTGTTCGGGGGGATCGGCGGCGGGCGGGGGGCCGTCCGGGCGGCCCGGGCACACCATGAGCACGCCCGCCCGGCCGAGCGGTCCGGCCAGCCGGTCCACCGTCCGCACCAGCAACGGCTCGGCCCAGTGCCAGTCGTCGATGACCAGCACCACCGGGAGCCGGCCCGCGGCCCTGGCCAGCACGGTGATCAGCGCGGCGCACATGTCCTCGAACGGGGCGTTGGGCGTGCCGTCGTGCAGCAGACCGCCCCGCAGCACCGCCCGGGCGTCCGCCACCGAGGCCCTCGCCCGCCCGGCCGCCGCGCCGAGGGCCTCCCGGGCGTCGGGGGAGCCCAGCGCCTCCCGCACCGCGTCGGCCAACGGGGTCAGGGTGCCGTGGTCGCCGTAGCTGCGGCAGCGTCCCGTACCGATGACCGGCCGGCCCGGTCCGGCGAGCCCGGCCAGCCACTCGCGCGCCAGCCTGGTCTTGCCGATCCCGGCGTCGCCGACGAGACGGACCAGCCCCGGACCGGCCCCGTGGGCCGTCCGGTCCAGGGCCTCGTCCAGCGTCGCCCGTTCCTCGGCCCGGCCGATGAACGGCACGTCGAAACGGCGCAGCAGTTCGGGGTCGTCGGCGCCGAGCGCGATCAGGCGGTACGCGGTCACCCGGTCGCTCTTGCCCTTGAGCCGCAGCGGGCCGACCTCCTCGACGACCACGGTCGGACCCGCGGCCTCCAGGGTCTGCGGGCCGATGAGGATCTCGTCGGTCGCGGCATTCTGCTCCAGTCGGGCGGCCACGTTCACGGTCTCGCCCGAGATCAGTGCCTGCCGGGCACTGGCGTCGGAACCCGCCACGACCGTACCGGTGTTGACGCCGATCCGGATGCGCAGCCGGATGCCCAGCGCGGCCTCGAGTTCGGCGTTGAGATCGGCCAGCGCCTCGCGCATTCCGAGCGCCGCGGCCAGTGCCCTGCGCGCGTCGTCCTCGCGCATCACCGGCACTCCGAACACGGCCATCACGGCGTCGCCGATGAACTTCTCCGGGGTGCCGCCGTGCGCCTCGATCCGTTCGCTCATGACGGCGAAATAGCGCAGGGTCACGCTGCGCAGGGTCTCCGGATCGAGTTGTCCGGACAGCTCCGTCGAACCCACCAGATCGCAGAAGACCGCGGTGACCAGCTTCCGTTCGTCCTCCGGTGGGGCGGACGCGGCGGGTGCCGGGCACGGGGTGCCGCAGGACGGGCAGAACCGTGCGGCGGCGGGCGTTTCGTTCCGGCACGAGGTGCAGTTCATCGGCGATTCCTCTCTGCTCGTCGCTGCTTGTTTCGTCCCTGCTCGTTCGTGCGTGTTTCTGCCTCTTTCCTCCGGAACGGGCGGGACCGGTGCCGGTGGCACCCGAACCGATGGGGCCGGTGTCGAAGGGCCCGGGCCGGTGGGCCCCGACCCCGGCACCGGTCGCAGCGCCAGTGCCGGGAGGGGCACGAGGGCGTGTTTCGAAAGTGGCGTCGTCCACCCGAAGGGCGTCGCGGGCCGGACGGGACTTTCGAAACACTAGTGCCGTGACCGGCAAGGTTTGCCCGGAAGGAGCGGCGTCCGGTGCGTGCGATCGCAAGGCGGCCGAATGCCCTCGTAGCGGGCTACGTGGGCTTTCGGCCAACGCCGCGAGCGTGCGTGCCGGGCGGTGCGACGGGGCAAACGTTGCCTGATGCGGCACTAGAACAAGGCGCCGCCCGCGATCTCGCCGTGTGCCTCCACTTCGGGTCCGACGGCGTCCAGCCGGGACTTGATGTCGAGCAGCACGGTGAGTTCCTCCGGCGCGAGGTCGTTCAGTACCTGGCGCTGTTCATCGGTGAGCAGATCGACGGCGAACCCGGCGCCGTACAGCACGGCGAGCCGGTCCGGTGGTTCGGTCATGACGGGCCTCCCAACGAGACGGACCGTCCGGCCCCCCGCACCGGACGGTCCGGTACGGCGCGCCCGAGCCGGACGAACAACTGGGTGAGCGCGTCGATGGTGTGCAGGGCGCTGACGGCGACCGCCGTCTCCTGCCCCCGCGACAGCGGCAGTCGGTCGAGCAGCGCGTGCAGTTCGGCGGAGTGACCGTCGTCGAGGCGCGCGTGCTCGTGCACGGTACGGAAGGCGGGGGCGGGCAGCCCGGTCAGCCGGGCCAGCCGCGGCGCGAGTCCGGCGGCCGGGGCGTGGCCCTCCAGGACTGCGATGTAACCGAGCAGCGCCACCGGGTGGTGGTGCTCGATCCAGTAGTACTGGGCGCCGGACAGAGAGGCGACGAGCGGATCGGGCATCTTGTCCACCGCGTCCCGGGGATCGCCGCCCGCGGCGGCCAGGTCCTCCAGCAACCAGGCGTCGTGATCCGCCTCCTCCCGGGTGTGGCCGTCCAGATAGGGGACGAGCGACGCACTCAGCGGATCGCCGTACCGCCCGAGCAGTGCGGCCCGTTCGCAGGCACGTTCCATCAGCGGTACGGAGGCGCGGATCACCGAGTGCATGGTGCACAGGTACACCCGGTAGCGGAGCAACAGGCCCTCGGTACGCCACAGTCCGGCCAGGGCCGTCCGCAACGCCGGTTCGGCGAAGGACAGTTTGACGCGCAGCCGGTCGGAGACGGACAGCCGGTCGGAGACGGACAGCCGCTCGGAGACGGACAGCCGCTCGGAGGTGGACAGCCCCCGTCCGCCGCCGCGCGCCTTCGGCAGGCGCGCGGCGGCGGACGGGGTGGGCGGTTCGGTGGCGCTCATGACCGGGGGCCTCCCGTCATCGGGGACGGAGCCGGACAGGTCGCCGGGTAGGGAGCCGGACAGGTGGCGGGGTACGGAGTCGGGCGGGGAGCCCGGTCCGGGTTCCGCTCGCCGCCGTCCGGGACCGCCACCAGGCCGGCGTACGCGGCGCAGCCGTGGCGCCGTACGAGGGCCACCGGCCCCTGGGCGTGCTGCTGCCGGGCCGACGTCAGGTCGAGCAGCGCGCCCGCGGCGCCCGAGGCCAGCGCGTCGGCCGCCGCGACCACCTCCGACCGGTCGCCCAGGGCCCGGCAGTCCCCGCAGTAGGAACCGGCCGGGGCGCCCGGCGCCCACCGCTGCCGCAGGTGGGCCGGGCCGACGGTGCGGACGAGCCGCAGCAGCGGCGACCGCAGCGTCCGTGCCCGTACGGAGGCCCAGTCGTCCTCCGCGACATGACCGAGCCGCAGGTGGGGAGGGGCGGGGCGGCGGTCCACGGTGTCCTGGTTGCAGCAGGCCAGCACCGTCCCGTCGAAGGCGACCACCGGCCACGCGGCCATCGCGCACGGCCGCGCGCCCCCGCCGTCCGGCTCACTACGGGCGGTGGGCGTGGTGGAGGGGGCGTTGAGGGCGGTGGGGGTGGTGCGGAGGGCACGCGCGGGGCGGGCCCAGGACGCCGCACGGCCGAACGGCCGCACCTCGTTGACCAGGGACGGCACCGTACCGTCGAACGTCCGGTCTATGTCCGCGGTCACGTCCGCGAGGTAGGGGTCGTCCTCCCCGGTCCCGGTGAGATGGAAACTGACCGCGACCCCCAGCTCGCGGATCTCGCGCACCGCCCGGAACACCGCGGCCCGGGGCACCTCCCGCTCGTGCGGCAGGTCGAGGCTGGCGGAGAAGTGGTCGAGCGTTCGCACTGCACGCCGCACCGGATCCGGGAGCCCGCCCGACCGGGCGAAGAACATCCCGCTGAGCAGTGCGGTCCGGGTGCCGACGGCCCGCGCGGAACGGGCGAGCGCGGCCACCAGGCGCGGCCGGAGCAGGGGCTCGCCACCGGTCAGCATCATCACCTCGGGCCGGTCCGCGGCGGTGAACGAGGAGACGAACCGTTCCAGCGCCTGCGCCACCGGCTCCTCCCGGACCTCCGGCGCGGAGCCGGTGGAGCAGTGGGCGCAGCGCAGCGGGCAACGCCGGGTCAGGGTGACCAGCAGTCCACCGGCCGGGACCGGACGCAGTCCGATGAGTTCGGCGAGTTCCATCCGGCCGTCTCCTTCGGGCGTAGAGGGCGTCTCCGGGCGTGGGACGTGCGAGGGGTACGGGGCAGGTGCCTGGACCTGCGGACGTACGGGAGGTGCGAGACGTACGGGAGGTGCGGCGCGCGGCAGCCGTGCGCGTACACAGCCTCCGGCCGGACGGTTCGGCACCGGCCCGGAAACGGTTGGGACCCGGTATGTCCGCAGGCCCGATGCGGGTCGGGCGCCGTCCGGCGGCCCGCCGCCCGGCCCGGCGGGCGCCCCCGCACCGCCGTTCGTCCCCGCCCGTCGTCCGTCCATCGCCGGTCCATCCCCGGTGAACAGCCGCGATACCGCCTCCATACCGTCGTCGAGCCGTTTGCCAGGCCGGGCCTCCTAACTTTCTGGTCAGCGGCAGGCACCCGCCGGCCGCACCGGAAGGACCGGGCCCTTGCCCGGGACGACCGGAGATGACCGCGATAGACGAGTGGACGGAGACCACCATGTCCGAGAACACCAAGCCCGTCGCCGACGACAACAACGAGACCCCCGAGGTCGAGGCGCACTCCGTGCTGGACCTCCAGGAGACCGCTGCTTACCACGAGCCGGTCGACGGCAGCTGCGTCAGCACCGTGAGCCTCGTCCTGTCGGAGCAGTAAGGCTTATGACCGGGCCGCGGCGCCACCGCGGGGAGCGAACGTCCCCTCAGTGGCGCCCGGCCGGCCGGAACGGGGCGGCTCCGTGAAACGGAGACCGCCCCGCCTCGCTTTCCCGGGCTGGGCCCGCGTTCACCGGGTCCCCGCCCGCCCCCGCCAGGCCGTCGCCTTCGCCGGGCCACCGGCCGAGCCCTGTCCCCGAATCACCGACCGGGAGCCGACGATGGCCGCCTCGCTACGAACCAACCGGGATTTCCGACTGCTGTGGATGAGCGGCCTGTTCGCCGTTCTCGGCACCCAGATGACCGCACTGGCCCTGCCGCTTCTTGTACTGCGCGAGACCGGATCGGCCGTGCAGGCCGGTGCGATCAGCACGGTGTCCGTCACCGCGGTCCTGATCACCATGCTTCCCGGCGGGGTGATGGCCGACCGGGTGGAACGCCGCAGGCTGATGCGCCTGTGCGATCTGGGCAGTTTCTGCGTCGTCGCCGCCCTCGTCGTGGCCGTGTGGACCGGACACGTCCCGCTGCCCCTGGTACTGCTGGTCGCGGGCGCGGGCGCCGTCATCGGCAGTCTCTACGGGCCCGCCGCCTTCGGACTGATGCGCAGCGTCGTGCCCCCCGAGGACATGGGGACCGCGACCGCCCGCCTCCAGGCCCGTACCGCCACCGCGCGACTGGTGGGGCCGATGGTCGGGGGCGCCCTGTTCGGTCTGCACCCGGTCCTGCCGTTTCTCGCCGAGGCCATCGGGCTCCTGTTGTCCACGATCTGCGTGGCCCTGGTACGCACCCGGTCCAGGGCCGCGACCAAAGCCGGATCCGCTTTCAGCAAGGCGGAGTTGACCGCCGGGCTCTCGTTCCTGTGGCGACTGCCCTATCTGCGGACCGTGCTCCTCGTCTTCGGACTCGGCATGAACTTCGCCTTCGGCGCCCTGACGTTCACCGCGCTGACCGTCTTCTCGGGCGGCGGAAGGTCCGGGCTCGGCGGCGGCACCGTCGTCACCTTCATCTCGGTCGGCGCGCTCACCGGCGCGCTCCTCGCCCCCCGGTTGCGCCCGGAACGCCACACCTGGGCGCTGATCGCCGCCACCTGCTGGTTCTGCGTGGCGAGCGCCCTCGCCATGGCCTGGGTCCGGGTCCCGTTGTTCGCCGGGCTGCTCTGCGCCGCCTGCATGTGCCTGTCCACGGTGGCCAGCATCGGCTTCCTCTCCACCCTGTTGGCTGTCACCCCCGGCGACCGGGTGGGCAGGGTGCAGAGCGCCGCCGGGTTCCTCTCCTCACTGGTCCAGCCGTTCGGGCCGCTGGCCGGGGGCGCGCTCCTCACCGCCTTCGGCAGCCGGGCGACGTTCGGGGCGATCGCCGCGGTCCTCGCCGTGTCCGCCGCCGTCGTCACGCTCGCCCCGTCCGCACGGCCCGGCCCGGCAGTGATAGCGGCGGCGGCGGTGCCCTCCGGGGCCTCCGGGTCTTCCAGCTTGGCCAGGTCCTCCGAGTCCTCCGGCCCGGCCGGGGACGGGGTCCCGGCCCGGTCCGCCCCGTACGAGAAAGAGACCCGCGCGGACGGGATCGCCGCGGACGGGATCGCCGAGGAGGCGGTCTCTGCGAACCGGAGCCCCGTGAGCGGGAGCCCCGCCAACGGGCCCCTCGTGCGCAAGGCCCGTGCGCACGAGTCCCCCGCGCACGAGTCCCCCGCGCACGAGATCCGTGCGCACGAGTCCCCCGCGGACGAGATCCCCGCGCACGAGATCCGCGCGGACCGCACCGGGGCCGGCAGCCCCCGCCCCTGACCACGCGTCACAGGATCAGCCCCAGGAGGTATTGCCGTGCCCGGCATTCAGGAAACCCAGCTGTACTGCATCGCCGACCGCCGCTACTACGAGACCCCGGCCCGGCTGCCCGACGAGGACACCCGCTACCCGCTCGACCGCGCCGAACCGCCCGAGGGCTGGCGGCGCGGCACCACCGGCCTGTGGACCGCGCTGCACCCCGCCTCCGCCCAACTGCCCGAGCAGGGCTGGAAGATCCACATCTCCACCCTTCCCGACGAGGCCGAACGCACCCTCGCCGACACCGCCCGGATCTGCCTGGAACAGAGGGTGCCGTTCAAGTTCCTGCGCAGCGCACGCGCCCTGCGGCTGATGTCGGCCAAGTACATGAACCGGTCCGGCGCCGGCAAGTTCATCACCCTCTACCCCGACGGCGAAGCCGCGTTCCTGCGGGTCCTGGACGCCCTGACCCGGGCCCTGGACGGGCGCAGCGGACCGTACATCCTCAGCGATCTGCGGATCGGGAACTCTCCCGTCCACGTTCGCTACGGAGCGTTCGTCGAGCACTGGTGCCGTGACGCCGACGGGAACCGGGTCCGTGCGATGCGCCACCCGTCCGGCGAACTCGTCCCCGACACCCGGGGCGTGGTCTTCCGCATACCGGAGTGGGTGGCGGTTCCCGAGCCGCTGCGCCCCCATCTCGCCGCCCGTGCCGCCGCCCGCGACGACGGCTTCCCGTATGTGGTCACCAAGGCAATCCAGTTCTCCAACGCGGGCGGCATCTATCTGGCCGAGCACCGCACCACCAAGCAGCGGGTGGTGCTGCGCGAGGCCCGGCCGCACTGTGGTCTCGACCCCGCCGGGGACGACGCCGTCACCCGGCTGCACCGTGAGCACCGGGCCCTGACCCGGCTCGCCGGACTCGACTGCGTGCCCGAGGTGTACGGCGTCCGCACGGTCTGGGAACACCATTTCCTGATCGAGGAGTACATCGAAGGCACCACCCTGTTCGACGAGATCGTCGAACGTTTCCCGCTGGTGCGCGGCGAACGCACCCCCGCCGAACTCGACGCCTACTCCCGCTGGGTCGAATCAGTCACGACCGGGCTCGCCCACGCCCTCGACCACATCCACGCCCGCGGACTGCGGTTCGCGGACGTGCACCCCGCCAACGTCATCATCCGCCCCGACGGCCGTGTGGTCCTGATCGATTTCGAGTACGCCACCGATCTCGACGATCGGGACACACCGCTGGCGGGTGCGCCCGGACTCCAGGCACCGCTCGGCGTCAAGAGGGGAACCGAGGCGGACGCCTACGCGCTCTGGGCGATCTGGCTGCACACCCTGATGCCGCTGATGGAGGTGGCCGACCACGACCGGGGCAAGGCCCTCACCCTCGAACGCTGGGCCCGTGCCCGGTACCGGCTGGGCTCCGACGCGGGGCCGCCGCGGCCGGCCGCCCTCGCCCACGGCCTCCCGGCGGACAGCGGCGAGCCGACGGTGGACGCGCTGCTGCGCGGCCCGGTGCCCGACTGGCCCGGCATCCGCGAGGGGCTGCTCGCCGGCATCCGCTCCGGGGCCACCCCGGAGCGCACCGACCGGCTCTACCCCGGCGACCTGGCAGGCTTCGCCACCGGTGGCGCCTGCGCCGCCCATGGTGCCGCCGGGGTGCTGTACGCGCTGCACCGCGTCGGCGCCCCGGTCCCCGAGGAGCACGTCGACTGGCTGGCCCGGGCGGCTCTGCGGCGCGACCCGGACGCTCCCGGCGGGTTGTACGACGGGTTGCCCGGCATCGCCCTGGTGCTTGCCCGGCTCGGGCGCCGCGAGGCGGCCCGCGAACTGCTCGACCGTGCGCTGCGGGCACCCGCCGCCGCCTCCGCCGACCTGCGCACCGGCACGGCGGGGACGGCGCTGGCGGCCCTGAGATTCGCCGCGCTCACCTCCGACGGTTCGAGCGGCTCGGGCGGTTCGGGCGGCCCCGACGGTTCGAAGGGCTCGGGCGGCTCCGGCGCGCTCGGCGCGGAACTCCTTGACGGGGAACTCCTCGACCGGGCCCTGCGGACCGCCTGGGAGCTCGACACGCTGGTCCGTGGCGAGGCCACCGACGGCCCGCCCGCACCGCCCTCGGCGGGCCTGCTGCGCGGGCTCTCCGGTGCCGCGCTGCTCCAACTCGAGCTGTACGCGCACACCGGCGAGGACTGGCTGCTCCGTGCCGCCGGGGCGGCCCTCACCCGGGAGGCCGGACACTGCGTGGACATGCCCGGCGGCAGCGTGCAGGTGAAGGACGGGAAGCGCCACCTCCTCTACCTGGACCAGGGCAGCGGCGGCATCGCGCTGGTTGCCCAGCGCTACCTGGCCCACCGAGAGGACCCGGCGCTCGCCGCGCTGCTGCCCGGCGTCGAGGAGGGGTGCGTGCTGGAGTTCGTCCGCGAACCGGGGCTCATCACCGGCCGCAGCGGACTGGCGGCGACCGCCCACCAGTTGGCACGTCCCGATCACCGGTCGGCACGTCCCGGGAACGGCGGCGTCGAGGCGTGGCGCCCGGAACTGCTGGACTCGGTGCGGAACCTCTCCTGGCATCTGGTCGCCGAACACGACCGGCTGATGGTGCCGGGAGCGCGACTGCGCCGCTTCTCCGCCGACTTCGCGACCGGGGCCGCCGGGGTGCTGCTCGCGCTGCACACGATGTTCGCCGCGCCGGACGAACGTCCCGACCTGCTGGACGTGCTGACGCTGGGGTGACGGGCGGCCCGCCGCGTCGTGCTTCGCCGCGTCGTGCTTGTCACACTTTGGGCGCCGTACTGCGCGCGCCGCCGCCCCGCCTCGCTCCGGCCTGCGGGGCGGGGCAGAACGGAGCGGGGCGAGGGACGCGGGCTCATCCCACCGGCAGCGCGGTGCGGGAGACCGGGGCCGCCGGGTCTGCGAGCCCGGAGACCCTGGTGAGCCCAGAGAGTCCGGGCCCGGTCCCGGGGGCCCCTGGGGCCTCGGGGACATCGGCCGGTACCGGTTCATCGGCCGGTACCGGTTCATCGGCCGGTACCGGTTCATCGGCCAGTGCTGGGACCTCGGCCGGTGCCGGGGCGGCGGCCGACTGCTCGCGGGCGTACAGAGCGGTCAGGCGCGGCAGTTCGTAGAGCACCGCGTGCGCGGTGACCTCGCCGCTGGGACAGGTCACGGCCCCGGCGTCGATCAGCGACTCCACCGTCCGCAGTGCCCGGCGCTCGTCGCAGCCGAACGCCGCCGTCGCCTCCGGCAGCGTGAACGGCCCCTCGCGGACGGCGCGGGCGAGCCGGGTCAGCGCGGGCCGGCTCAGGGGCGACAGGTCCTGCCAGCCGCAGGCCAGCCGGGCCCGCACCGAGACGTCACCGGCCACCAGTTCGTCCAGGGCCCCGTCCGGGTCGGCCAGCCGTTCCGCGTACTCCGCGAGCGGCAGGTGGCGCATCACCGCCAGCCGCATCCCGCTCACCCGCACCGCCAGCGGCAGAAACCCGCAGGACTCGGCGATCCGCAACGCCGCGGCCCGGTCCAGGCCCACCCGGCCCGGCCCGATCAGCCGGCCGAGCAGTTCCAGCGCCTCGGCCGGGGCCAGCGGGGGCAACGCGATCCGGTGCACGGGGGCCAGACCGGCCAGTTGGCCCCGCGCCGTCAGTACGAACGAGCCGCGGCCGGTGCCCGGCAGCAGCTCACGCACCGTTCCCTCGTGCGGTACGTCGTCGAGCACGACCAGCGAGCGGTGCCCGGCCGACCAGGAGCGCCACTGCTCCGCGTCCGGCGCCGGTTGCGCGGGGTGCGCGGCGCCGGTCGTCCGCCGGACCAGTTCCCCGGCCAGCTCCGAGGGCGGGCGGACCACCCCCCGTTCGTCGCGGACCCGTATGTGGATCAGGCCGTCCGGATACCGCTCCGCCAGCAGACGCGCCGCCCGCACCGCGAGAGCGGTCTTCCCGGTTCCCGCGGCCCCGGTGACCACGACCACCCGGCCGCTCTCCCCGTCCAGGACGTCCAGCAGCTCGCGCAACTGCTCGCCCCGCCCGGTGAAGTCGGGCACGACGGCGGGCAGCACGGTCCGTGACACCGGTGCGGGCGCCGCCGCCGGTGCCGCTCCCTGTGCCGGTACGGGCACAGGTGTCGAGACGGGGCCCGGCGCCGCCGGTGTCCGCGAGGCCGGTGCGGACGACGGCCCGGGGCGGGCGCCGCCGCTGCGTCCGGTGAGTATCGCGCGGTGCCGGGCGGCGATGGCGGCCCCCGGTTCCAGCCCCAACTCCCGTGCCAGCAACTGCCGGTAGTCGTCGTACACGGCCAGTGCCTCGGCCCGTCTGCCGGTCCGGTGCAGCGCGTCCATCCACGCGGTACGGATCCGCTCGCGCAGCGGATGCCGCTCGGCGAGGTCCCGCAGCCCGTCCACCACCGCGGACGCCCGCCCCAGGGATATCTCCGTCTCGGCCCAGTCCTCGTGCACGGTCAGGCACCGGGCCTCCAGCCGCTCCGCCTCGGCGGCGACCTCCGGGGAGTCGCACAGCCCGTGCAGCGGCGGCCCCTGCCACAGGTCCAGCGCCTGGCGCAGCAGTCCGGCGGCGGCCGACGGGTCACCCTCGTCGGCGGCCCGCCGTCCCGCCGCGGCCAGCGACCGGAAGCGCAGGGTGTCCAACTCGTCCTCGCCGACCCGCAGCACATAACCGCCGCAGGAGTGCACCAGCCGTTCCCGGTCGTCGCCGTCCGGCCCTCCCGAACATCGCGCGCCCAGCAGTGCCCGGGCCGAACTGACGTACACCTGAAGGTTCTTGCGTGCCGTACGGGGCGGCGCGTCCGGCCACACCGCGTCGGTCAGGACGTCCACCGGCACCGGGGTGTTGGGCCGGCTGAGCAGCATGGCCAGGACGAGCCGCTGTTTTCGGGGGCCGAGCGGCAGCGGCCGCCCGTCCACACGTCCGGAGAGCGGGCCGAGGAGCGAGAGGCTGAGCGCGCCGGGCGGCGATGTGCGGATGGGGGGTGGGGTCATGGACGGGCCTCCGAAGAACCGGGGGACGGACGGCGGTCTGCCGGTCGCACCCCTGGATGGTCCGCCGGGGGAGACCGCCCCCACATCGGTGCCGTTCCCGCATGTTCCGTACCGGAGCCCGACCAAATCCGCCCCGTGCCCCCATGTTGGACACCCGGACCCGTACGAGCCGCCCTCCGGCCCGTACCGGCCGACGTACGGGTCAGTCGTGCTCCGCCGCACACTCGGCCGAGAAGTCGCAGAGCGCCGCCCGGTCCGATCGGCCCGTCTTGTTCAGCAGGCTCGCCATGTGCTTCTCCACCGTGCGCGGCGAGATCGAGAGCCGCCGGGCGATCTGCTGATTCCCCGGCCGCTCCGCCAGCAGCACGAAGACCTCGTACTCGCGCGGCGTCACCCCGCTCGTCCGCAGCCTCGCCGGTATGCGGTCCCAGCCGCCCCGGTGCTGCCCGACGCTGACGCCCGCCTGCCGCAGTCCGGCCCGGCAAGCGGCGGCGACCGGCTGGATCCCCGCCGTGTAGAAGTACTCCTCCGCCGCCCGCAGCCAGGCGACCGGATCGCCCCACTTCTCGGCGAGCGCCGCACCGGCTGCCAGCCGCAGCCCGAGGTGACGGGCGAGCGGGAACGCGGCGGCGTCCGCGACGGCCGAACGGACCACCCGCGCGGCCCGTTCCGTATCGCCCTCCCTGCCCCGCAGGACGGCGTCGGCCAGCCGCAGAAAGAGCTGGTTCCAGGCCAGGTCGGCGCCGGGGCTCTCCAGTACGGCGGCGAGTTCCGCCCGCCCGTCCAGCCCCTCGATCGTCCGCAGCAGGGGACGCAGGCCGTAGCGCCCGCTCAGATAGAAGAAGCTGGGATGTTCGCTCTCCCAGGCCAGCGATGCGTCGAGATCGGCCAGCGCACGGCGGGAGTCCTCGTCCAGCAGCGCGGCGAAGGCACGGCACAGCCCGAGTTGCAGGGGGACGAGCTGCGATTCCTCGCCGCCCGCCCGGCGGAACCGGGCCAGCGCCCGGTCCAGGTCCCGTCTTCGGCCCTGGTGCGCCGCGAGCGTCGCCGAGGCCAGCAGCAGGTAGCGATGCGCCCCCAGGTTGCGGGTCCGGGCACTGGCGGCCACCGACCGTTCGATGATCTCGTGGGCCCCGTCCCACTCGCCGCGCATCACCGCGTTCATGGCGAGCAGCCCGTCCACGGTCTGGGTCGGCACCAGTGCGCCGAGCGACTCCGCGGCGGTCCGGGCCGTCTCCAGCCGGGCCGGGTCACCGGTCCGCATGAACGTGTTGGCCCCCAGCCGGACCAGCGCCTCCACCCGCCACACCGGGAGGGCGTGCTGCTCGGCCACGGACAGCATCCGCTCCAGACAGGAATCGGCCTCGTCGAATCCGTGCTCCCGGGACAACAGCGCCAGCAACTGCCATGCCTGGCAGGCGACCACGGGAAGGTTTCGCTCCTCGGCCACGGTGGCGGCCCGCCGCGCCGCGTCCCGTACGGCCTGCCGCGCCGCCTCCCGGGCCGCCGCCTCCCCGGCCGCCTCCTTCCGGGCTGCCCCTTCCCCGGCTGCTCCTTCCGGACCCGTCCCCTCCCCGGCTGTCCCCTCCCGCCCGGGGCAGGCATGGCCGGGCAGCAGCGCCAGGTGTCCCTCCACCACGTCGAGCGCCGCCTCGTTCTCAGGCCGTGGAGACGCGCCGAGCACGCCCCGGGCGGCCCTGATCTGACCGGCAGCCTCGTCCGTACGCTCCGCCATCACGGCCGCCCACGCGATCCGGACATGGGTATCGCCGCGCTGCTCGGCGGCTTCCGAACGCGCCGGCACCGGGGGCAGCTCCGCGGCCAGCGCCAGGGCCGTGTCGAGCTCACCCGCCTCGGCATGGGCGACCGCCAGCGATTCCGTGACGGCCCGCACATCGGACGCGTGGGCCAGCGAGCGCGCCCGTTCCAGCAGGATGACGGCGGACCCAGAGGCGCCCGCCGCGAGCATCCGCCGCCCGACGGCGGCGAACTGCCGGGCCGCACCGGTCCTGTCGCCCCCGGCCATTTGCAGGGAAGCCATCAACTGGAGCTGCTCATCGCCGAGTTCGTGCGCCACCGCCTCCAGGGAGACCGCCGCGCGGCGGGCCATCGCGGCCCGTTCGGCCGGGGCCAGCGAGGCCACCAGCGCCTCGGCGGTCAGCGCGTGCCGGAAGGTGTAGCGGTCGGGGTCAGCCCCGTCGGGGGCGATGATGCTCGCCTCGACGGCGGAGCGCAGATGGCTGAAGAGCGTGCGGTCGTCCAGCCCGGTGACGGTCTGGAGCACGGTGACGGAGAACTGACTGCCCAGCGTGGCCGCGCACAACAGCAGTTCGCGCACCGGAGCGTCGAACCGGTCCAGCCGCCGCGCCCAGCTGCGCACCACCCCGGTCGGCACCGCCGCGTCCGGGCTGCAGTACGCCTGCCACCGGTCCCCGGAGCGCCGTAGCTGCCCGGAGTCGAGCAGATCGGCCAGCAGCACCTCGACCAGATACGGGTTGCCGCCGGCCCGCCCGGTCAGCCGCTCGTGCGTGGCCTGCGGTACCTCCTCCGGGGTGGTCTCCAGGCACGAGGCGCTCATCTCCCGCACCTCCGCGTCACCGAGCGGTGCCAGCTCCCGCACGGTGGCGACCTGCCGCTGTTCGGCGGAACGCACCAGGTCGAGTGCGACACCGGGCTCCGGGCGCAGCGTGCCCAGCAGCAGCACCGGCAGCTCTGCCACGTTGTCGATGACGTACTCCACCACCGCGATCGTCTCGGTGTCGGAGTCGTGCAGGTCCTCCAGCAGGATCACGCACCCGTGCTCCTTCCCGAGCACCGACAGCAGCCGCAGCAGCGCCTCCGCCAGCTCGACCACCGTCTCCGGATAGCCGGGCGAGGAGCCCTGGCGCCACTCGGGCACCAGTCGGGCCAGCGCCGGACGGTACGGGTCCAGCTCCGGGTCGGTGGGCGGCCCGGCCGCCCGGAACCGCGAGGACAGCGCCTCGATCAGCGGCCGGAACGGCACGACAAGCCCGGTCGACGTGGCCCTGCCGCGCAGCACCGGCATGTCCCGCGCGTACGCCTGGTACGCGCACTCACCGACCAGCCGCGACTTGCCGATGCCCGCGTCCCCGACGAAAAAAACCGCACGCCCCGAACGTCGCGACGCGTCGTCCAGGGCGTTGCTCAGCAGGCAGGTCTCTGCGACTCTCCCGACAATCACCGACGAAGTGGCACGCATGGACGCAGGCTACTTGAGCCGAAACCGTCCGGGGAGTACGCCAAACATGTTGGTTCGCCGAGCACTTGGGGTCTGGTCAGATTATGGTCATCGTGGTGAACGGCAGGTCGTTCGTGTAGCCGGACTCGCCCTCCGAGACTCTGAGCAGTCTGCTGCGCAGCCCGAGAGCGCCGTGCCGGCCGAGCGCGATCCCGCCCGCGGGGTGCTCGGTGGCGCCGTCGTCGAGGAGTTCGATGGTGTGGAAGGCCGACACGTCGTTCGTCTGCATGGTTCCTGCCTCTTCTCGTGAGGGGTTCTGAGGTGCTTTCCGAAGTGGTGACCGGTGTGGTTCCGAGGTGGTGCCGGTGTGGTTCCGAAGGGTCCCGGAGATGGTGCCCGGAGGGTCCTGTGGGAGCGCCGGGATGGCGCCCGGGTGGTTCCGAAGCGCTCCGAGACGGTTCGGCGGAGCGCCTTGCGGCATGTGTGTGGAGCGGTGGATCGTGACCGGAGGCGTACGGCGAGTGCCGCGACAGGCGCACCGGACGCGTACGCCGCGACAGCTACGCCACGTCGGATGCGCCGCGACGGACGAGCCGCGCACTCACCCGGGGGACGTTGGTGCGGTGGGCCCGGCGAGCAGCAGCAGCGACGGCACCCGGTCGGGGAAGCCGGCCCGCAGCAGTCCGTGCCCGATCCCCGCGAGCCCGGTCAGCAGCCCCGGATGCGACACCTGGCCGGGCGTCCCACAGCGTGGCCCGGCCCGGTCGGCCGCCGCCAGCAGGGCCCCCGCCCGTTCCACCCAACGGGCACGGGCGCTCGCCGTCGTGCCCAGACGCAGGAGTTCGAGCACCCCCAACTCGCCGTGGCACAGGCTGTCGTCGAGCGGTGGGTCCACGTGCGCGATGTCGTCCAGTGCCTCGCCCGCCCAGGCCGCCAGCCGTGGGTCGGCCCGCGCGGCGGGGCTGTCCAGCACGGCCAGGGCGACGCCCGTCCGGCCCCGGCACCAGGAGACACCGGGGTCCACGGTCCCGGTCGCGGACCGCAGCGCCGCGAGCCCCGAGGCGCGGTACGGTTCACCGCCGCCCGCCTCCGCGAACCGCAGCAGCGCCCAGCCGATCCCGGCGGCCCCGTCGGCGAACCCCGCGCTGTCCGGCAGCGGTGCCTCGCGCAGCAGCCCGGCGCAGTGCTCGGCGCCGCGCCATACGTCGGCCCGACCGGTGGCCCGGTAACCGGCGAGCAGGCTGACCAGCCCGCCGGCCGTGCCGCCGCGTACTCCGTACTCGCTCTCCGCGACAGCCGCCGCACGGGTCAACCGCAGTGCGGGCAGCACGAGTTCACGTAGCCGGGGGTCGTCCAGTGTCTCCGCGACCTGCCCCAGCGCGTAGGCGATCCCGCCGAGCCCGGCGAACGCGCCCGAGCCCACCGGGCCGAGATCGTCCGGACGGTTGTGCAGCGCGTCCAGCAGTCCGGCGAGGGGCGTCAGCGCGTCCCGGGCGGCCGCGGCGTATCGGTCCGCGCCGGTGAGCGCGGCGAGCTGGGCGAGGAAGTGCGCCGTACCGGTGTAGCCGCCCGCCAGGTCGGCGGCCATCGGTCCCAGCCGCCAGTAGCGTTCGCCGAGCAGTTCCAGCCCGATCCAGTTCAGCCGGGTGGGTCCGGAGTACGCCTGCGACACCAGCTCGTCGCCGACGGACCGGGCCGCCGCGAGCAGATGTTCCGGCTCCGGGGCGGTCGCCGCCGTACGGACCCTGCGCGGCCCGGAGCCGGAGCCGTGGGCGGGCTCGCGCGAGGTGGTCACCATCGCGGCCCGGATGATCCGTTCCTGGTCCTGCCGGTCCACCGTGTCCATGGCGGCCAGCTTCGCCCGGACCCGGTACAGCCCCGTCCGGGCGAGAACTCCGGGCAGGGGGCGGCCCGTTCCGCCCCACAGGCCGGTTTCCTCCGGCCGGGCGGTGAACAGGGGGACGTCCCCCGACCACAACTGGTCGAGTTCCTCGTCCAGCAGGCCGGGCAGTATGGAAGGGCCGAGCACGTCGGTGCCCAACAGGGCGAGTACCTTGTGCCGTTCGCCCGCCTCCTTCATCAGGTCCGGATGTGTCGACTCGTCGAGGAGCGTCGTGTAGACCCAGGTCGGCCGGGCCACCACCCGCACTTCGTCCTGCGCGAACTGCTCCAACAGCCCGCCGGGATGCAGGAGTTCGGACCGGGAGCGGCTGATCGCCGTGTATCCGGCACGGAATCCCGCGCAGAGCGACCGGGTGAACGCGGACGGATCGGCCGGAGTCCCGGTCAGCCGGGGCCGGTTGGCCGCGCCGTCGAAGCGGCCCGGCCGACGCACCAGACGCATCCGGTCCGTCCCCGCATCGGCCCAGTCGGCGGTGCGGACCGGGGAGGGGGCGGCCTGACCGCCGCCGATGCCGGACATGTCCAGGGCCGTCTCGTCCCCGACGAGCAGTTGCGGCAGCAGCCCCACCCGGTGCGCCGAGTCGTGCAGGGCGCGGGCCGCCGGATCCTCCGACTCCGCGGCCGGCAGCGGCGGGTGGAACAGCGTCTCGACATCGACCAGCACCGGGTGCTCCCCGTCGGCGATCAGGTTCTCGTAGTGCAGGTCGGTCCCGTCCAGCACGTGCAGCAGGGCCAGCAGCGCGCCCAGGCGCCGGTAGAAGGTCTCGACCTGGCGGGCCGAGCGGCAGGGCCGCTCCGCGACGAACTCCACCCAGCCGTAGTCCCCTCGGTCCAGCACGCCGAGCGTACGGAGCCCGGGAGTGCCGGGCAGCGTGTTGAACCAGCGGACGAGGTCGTTGAAGTGCCGGTGCGCGGCGAGTGGCCGCGGCTTGTAGACCAGCCGGGAGTCGTCGTCGAACCTGAGCAGCATCACCGTCCGCCCGCCCCGGTGACCGTCCCCGGCTCCGGGCTCGACCCCCACCAGCCGCCCGCGTCGCCGCCCGTCGGCCGTCCTGTCACCCGCCGCCCCGTCATCGGCCGCCCCGCCCGGCAGCGCCGGCCGGTCGGCGGCGAACCGGACGAGCATCTCGGTGAGCGCCGCGGCGGCATCGAGCGCGGCCCGCGCCAGGATGCGGGCGAGTACGGGGTACGTGGCGAACAGCGCGGCCAGTCCGTCCCGGGAACCTGTCAGCCGCACGAAGTCCGTGAACCGGTCCTCAGGGCTCTCCCCGGCCAGCCGTCCGTCCTTCCGTGCCAGATGCAGTTCCAGGACCAGGGTCCGGGCGGCGAGCCGGGCGAGTCTCCCGGCCAGATGCCGCTCGAAGTCGCTTTGTAGGGAGGTGAGTTCGGCGTGAGGATAGGGCTCCTCGGGCAGTCCCTGCAGCATGTGTTCCGCCGCACGGGCCGTGAGCGGGGCGAGGGCGCGCGCGAAGCCGCGCAGCCCCGGAAAACGGTCCCCGTCGTCGATCACCGCCTTCTCGGGAGCGGCGAGGACCGCGTCCCGGACGAACACCGCCCAGTCCGGCGCGTGCTCGGGAAGCGGTTCACCGGCGGTGAGCGCGGGCCGCCACCACGGTCCGTCCAGCAGGGCGAACCTGGGCGCGCCGGTCCGGTCCGCAGCAGAGGGACGTGTCACGGGGGAGACGCACAGCCGTGCGCCGCCCATCGCTTCGTCACCCGTCATCGCACCTCCTCGGTCCGGCGCCGGTGTCACCGGTCCGCCGCGTCCATACTCCCGACGCGAGCCCCGGCGGACATGGGGGAAGCGCCCCCATCTTTCTGCCCGGCCCGCATGCGGAGTACGAGTCACGAGTACGAGTGACGAGGACGAGTGACGAGGACGAGTCCCGGGCACGGCCACCGCCGACGGCTTGTCCCTCCAGGTCACCGCCCGGGTGCATCTGCTTCCGGTTCACCCGCCCCGGGCTCACCCGTCGCCAACTCACCACCCCGGGCTCGCCCCGCCTCCGGCTCGCGCACCTCTGGACTACCCGCTCCGGGCTCACCCGTCTCCGGGTCCCGCATCTCCGGCTCACCCTTCAACCAGGCGTTTCTGGGCCCGCGGCGGCTCCGAAGTCCTCGCGGAGGTCGCCGCCCGCTACGCCCAACACCGGTGTCCTGAGACATTTCTGACGCCCCATTTGCCTCCAAGGTAAAGAGATCGTCAAGGCGTGCAACCGTTCCGGGGGCCGCCGAGTCGTATCTGGCGTCGGGCGCTTCCGGGGAGGGGATCTGGGGGGATCGGGAAGCCCTGACGGGGGAAAGCGAGGGGGGTCCGGTCACTTCGACCGGACCCCGTTTCGTTGTTTCGACCCGCTTCCACCCGGGCGCCGATTCCGTCCCTCCGGGCGCCGTTTCGCGGAGCGGCAGCCGTGGGCGCAGACCCCGGCCACCGGACCGCCGGGAGCCGGACCCCGCACCGGGTACGACACCAGGTGCGTTGTGCGATCAGGTTGGTGACGTGGGTCAGCGGCACAAGGCCGTGTCCACGATGCTGTCCATGCGTTCCTTGACGGCCTGGCCCGGCTGCGTCGTGACTGCGACAGCGACGGCGCGCCCGTCCTCGGTGACGCCGCCCCGGGTCTCGTATCCGGTGATACTGCCGCCGTGGCCCCAGTAGACGCCGCCGCACGACAGCGGGGTGCTCACGAGCCCCAGCCCGTAGCGGGCACCGGCGGGAAAGGGGTAGCCGGCGGGGATGGTGGTGCGCATCTGGTCGAGCTGAGCCTTCGGAAGGAGGCGACCGGACAGGAGCGCGGAGAAGAAGCGGTTCAGGTCGGCGTTGGTGGAGACCAACTGGCCGGCCGCCCAGGCCCAGGATGGGTCCCATTGCGTCGCGTCGACCAGCGGCGTGCCTGGAGAGTCCTGGTAGTAGCCCTTGGGGTGGCGCTCCCGGATGGTCACCTCGCCCGGGTCGGGGAAGTAGGTGTGACGCAGCCCGATGGGCTTGATGACGCGTCGGTCCATCTCCTCGGCGAGCGGGCGGCCGGTGACCTTCTGCACGATGAGACCGGCCACCAGGTAGTTGGTGTTGTTGTACTCCCACCGCGCGCCGGGGGCGAAGTCGGCCTTGTGCTGCAGAGCAAGGTCGAGGAGCTCGCGGGGCTCGTAGGAGCGGATGTCGTCGCCGAGGTACTTGGTGTAGTTGGGAAGCCCGCTCGTGTGCTGGAGGAGCTGACGTACGGTGATGCGGCGTCCGTCGATCCCGTCGCCGCGCAGGAGGCCGGGGAGGTAGGTGTCGACCGGGGCGTCGAGGCCGACCTTGCCTTCAGCGACCAGTTGCAGCACGACCACCGCGGTGAACGTCTTGGTGTTGCTGCCGATCCGCACCTGTCCGTCGCCGGGCACCTTGGTGCCGGTGGCCAGGTCACCGACACCCGCGGTGTACGTGCGGGTGCGACCGTCACGGCCCTTGACGCTCGCCAGCGCGCCGGGCACGCCCTCGGAGCCCACCAGTGCGTTCAAGCCCTGCTGAACCGTGTCCGGCCTGGGCGCGGCCGATGCCGTGGACGGCGCCGGCGCACTCATCGCCATGATGCCGCCGACCACCACGGCCACGGCCGTTGCGGCCCCGAGGGCATTCCTCCGTCGCCCGGACGAACGCAACCTCTGCCCTGTCTGCTCATGCACGAGTAAGCCCCTTATGGAGATCGTTGGTAGATCGGCGGTGTGGACCGGGCCCCAGCTTCTCGGATGCGATCACCCGGGACGATCCGGCCAACCGCCCGGCTGCGGGTAGGGCTATCCCCCGGCCGCGCTCAGACGACGAGGAACGGCGCAGGAGGGGCGAGGAGCGGCGCGCTGGGCGCGCAACAGGTGGCCCAGCGGACCCCGGGCGTTTTCTCGGCCGTGGGGGACCGGTACCGCAGCGCTGCGAAGCTGCCCCGTCGTCAGTTGTCTTGATTCATGTCGCTCGCTGCCACCACGGGCTCGTGAGGCAGTGCTTGTTTCTCAGCGGAGTCGTGCGGGGAACGGCAAGCGCGGCCTGTCCGGCTGGCTGCTTTTGTTCGTTGCTTCCGGGAAGAGCGTCGTGGCAGCATTCGGCGCGTGTTCGACAACGGTGATGTCACATCAGAACCGCCCGTACGCCGGTCAAGGATTGCTGAGTTGGTCGACTGGTCTGCTTCTGAAGCGCCCTCGGCGCCACGTGAGGCACCCGGACCGGCTTCTGTCATGACGCCGGAGGGGGACCCGGCGGCGGTTGCTCGGCGCGAATTTGCTGTGCTGCTGGGCGAATTTCGGCGTACGGCGGTGCTGGTGCCGTTGGATGCGGGCGGGGATCTGTGGTCCGCGGACCAGAACGGGGTGCGGTGGATTTGTGCGTTCTCGGACGAAGAGGCACTCGCCAGGTTCGCTGAGGCTCGTGGTGATGGTGAGCGGGAGTGGACCTATCGGACCGTTCTGGGGGCACGGTTGCTGGATGTGATGGTGCCGATGCTGCCGGGACCGGCGGGGGTGGCTCTGGACGCGGGCAGCGAGGACGGGATGCTGTTCCCGCCGGTGGCGGGGATCGTGCCGGATGCGGTGGCGGTGGATCTCGGAGGTGTGGTGTGAGCGAGGACGGTGCCGATCTGCACGTGCCGCCCGAGGCGCTGGCCGCTATCGCGAAGGGGATCGATCTGGCGCATGCCGAGTTGAAGGATCTCGGGATGGTCGGTGAGGCGTCGGCGGGGCGTGGCTTCTCGGATCTCGGCCTGTCGGGGCTGGAGTTGGGGCATGGCGGGCTGGCGTCGGAGTTCCGGACGTTCTGTGACCGTTGGGAGTGGGGCGTGCGGGCTCTGACGCAGAAGGGCAACAACTTCGCCCTCGGCGTCGGGTTGTCGGCAGGAGCCTTCGCGGAGCAGGAACAGTACGTCAAGGACTCGTTCAAGATCGGTGTGAACTCCCTGAACGGCAATCCGCACCTGTCCGAGGACGAGGCCAGGAACATGAGCTGGGACACGATCAGCGGCCAGACTGCTTACGACAACCCGGACTTCAGCGGGGAGTCGGCGCTGAAGGCGTATGGAGAGGTGGAGCAGGCCTGGCGGGACACGGGCCGTGATCTGGGGGTCGGACCACCGGACCCCGCCGAGGATTCCGGGGTAATGGATTCGGAGGTGCTGGACCGGGCGGCCGAGCGGCTCAGGGGCCACTCGGGTACGTCGCCGGAGACGACCGCGCAGACACCGCGGGGGTCGGGGCAGGGGGACTGAGGCGTGGACTGGGGGAAGCTCGGCGACGGACTGATCGACGGGGCCGGCCGTGTGGTCGACCAGGGCAAGGAACTCGCCGGGAAAGCGATCGACGTCGGCACCGACGTGGTGGGCGCGGGACTGGACAAGGTCGGCGCGCACGGCTGGGCGGACGGGGTCGAGGACTGGGGGGACGCGACCGCGTCCTCACTGGGAGCGGAGGTCGGGGAGCGTCAGCTCGGGCAGAGCGAGGAAGCCGATGAGCTGATCCACGGCAAACCGGAGAAGATCGCCGCGACGGTCAAGAACCTCCGAGACTTCCAGCGCGCGTTCGACCTGGTCGGCAGCGGGATGAAACGGCTCGACTCCGGCCACTGGAAGGGCGAGGCGGCCGACGCGTTCCGGCGGAAGTTCGAGACCCTGCCGACGGACTGGCTGCGTGCGGCGGACGCGTTCGAAGACGCGGCCGGGGCGTTGGAGACGTACGCGCAGACCGTGACCAGCGCGCAGGGCAAGGCCCGTGAGGCGATCGCGCTGTACAGGGAAGGCAAGCAGGACTACGAGACCGCTGCCGCCGCGTTCCGGGAGAAGGCCGAGGCGTACAACGCCGCCCGCAACACCGACCATCCGCTGCCGCATCCGGGGGAGTTCTCCGATCCGGGGCAGGCCAAGCGACAGCACGCGCAGGAGATACTGCGGCACGCCCGGCAGTCGCGCGACGAGGCAGCCGAAACGGCCAAGAGCGCGATCACCACCGCCATGGCGCACGCGCCGAAGGAACCCACCGGCCTGAACCGGCTCAAGAACGAGGCATACGACCACGTGGTCGGGCAGGGCATCGAGCTGGCCCACTTCGGCGGCGGAGTCATCAAAGGCACCGCCGGATTACTCAACTTCGTCCGCTCGGTCACCCCCACCGACCCGTACAACCTGACGCACCCGGCCGAGTACTACAAGGGCATCCACACGACGCTCGCGGGCCTCGTCTCCACCGCGGCCAACCCCGACCGGGCACTCAAGAACGCCTGGGACGCCGCCAAGGGCGACCCCTCCGAATTCATCGGCCGACTCGTCCCGGAGATGGTCGGCACGAAGGGTGGTGGTCTGGTCAAGGGCGGCCTGCGGGCCGGCATGAAGGACCTCCTCAAACACCCCACAGGCAAGAACCGACAAGGGCACGAGAACGCCCCCGATCCCAACGCCAACCAGTGCAGCAAGGTCAAATGCGCCAATGACCCGATCGATGTCGCGACCGGACGCATGCTGCTCCCGCAGACGGACATCGTGCTGCCGGGATCGCTGCCTCTTGTCTTCGAGCGTGTCTTCGACTCCTCGTACCGCGCCGGCCGCTGGTTCGGCACCGGCTGGTCGAGCACGGTCGACCAACGCCTGGAGATCGACGCGGAAGGCGTGGTCTTCAGCTGCAACGAGGGCAGCCTGCTCGCCTACCCCCACCCCGCCCCCGGCGTCCCCGTCATGCCCACCCACGGGCGCCGCTGGCCCCTGGACCGGGTGGACGACGGCTACACCATCACCGACCCCGAAACCGGCAGGGTCCGGCACTTCATCGACCACCCCAACGGCGAGCTGGCACTCCTGGCCCAGATCGACGACCGCAACGGCCGCTGGATCACCTTCGAGTACGACGAGACCGGTGCTCCGACGTCGATCGTGCACCACGGCGGCTACCACCTGAAGCTCACGACGAACGACGGCCGGGTCACCGCCCTGCACCTGGCGAGCGCCGCACCGGATGGCACCGATCAGGAAATCCTCCGCTGCGGCTATACCGACGGCCACCTCACCTCTGTCACCAACTCCTCCGGCAAACCCCTGCGCTTCGGCTGCGACGAGCAGGGCCGCATCACCTCGTGGACGGACACCAACGGCAGCCGGTACGAGTACGTCTACGACGAACACGACCGCTGCGTGTACCAGACCGGCACCAACGGTCACCTCGAAGCCCACTTCACCTGGGACGACACTGACCCCGCCTCCGGCCTGCGCACGACGTCGATGACGAACGGCCTCGGCCACACCACGCGATACCTGATCAACGAACGCTCACAAGTGGTGGCTGAGATCGACCCGCTGGGAGCCGTTACCCGCTTCGAGCACGACCGCTTTCACCGGCTGCTGTCCGTCACGGATCCCCTGGGACACGTCACCCGGTCCACCTACGACGAGCTCGGCCGCCTCACCTCGGTGGTCCGCCCGGACGGACGGGAACTGACCGCCGACTACAACGACCTGGGCCTGCCGGTACGTGTCAGGGGAGCGGACGGCCTCGTCACCCGGCAGACCTACGACGAGCGGGGCAACCGTACGTCGGTCACCGATGCCTCCGGTGCGACGACGACCTACACGTACGACGAGGCCGGGCACGTCACGTCCGTGACAGACGCGCTCGGCAACACCACCCGGATCAGCAGCGACGCGGCCGGCCTTCCTACTGGGATCACAGACCCCATGGGTGCCACCAGCCATGTTGTTCGGGACGGTTTCGGACGTCCTGCCGTCCTCACTGATCCCCTTGGTGCGGTCACCCGCCTCGAATGGAATGTCGAGGGCAAGCTGTCGCGCCGTATTGATGCTGATGGCTCCACGCAGTCCTGGGCGTACGACGGAGAAGGGAACTGCCTTACGCACACCGATGCCCTGGGCGCTGTCTCCCACTTCGAATACACCCACTTCGACCGCATGGCCGCCCGCACCGGGCCGGACGGCGTGCGCTACGAATTCGCCTACGACCCCGCACTCCGACTCACCCAGGTCCTGAACCCTCAGGGTTTGACCTGGACCTACAGCTATGACGCGGTCGGGCACCTCATGTCCGAGACCGACTTCGACGACCGCACGCTCGCGTACGAACGCGATGCGGCAGGCCGTCTCACAGCCCGCACCGACGCCCTCGGCCAGACCATCCGCTACCAGCGGGACAGCCTCGACCGCATCGTCTTCAAGGACGCCGCAGGCGTGGTCACCACTTTCGAATACGACGTCTTCGACCAACTTGCCCAGGCAACCGGACCGGAGACGACCCTCACCCGTCTTCGTGACCGACACGGTCGTCTGAAGTCGGAGACCGTGAACGACCGGACTGTGTCGTACGAGTACGACGCCCTTGGCCGTCGCACCAGCCGCAGGACACCTAGCGGTGTGCACAGCGCCTGGGCCTACGACGCCGCAGGCCGACGCACATCCCTCACCACCTCTGGCCGTACTCTCACCTTCGAACATGATGCAGCAGGCCGGGAGACCGCCCGCCACATCGGCAGCGTCATCAGCGTGGCCAGCCAATACGACGTGCTGGGCCGCCTCATCGACCAGCAGGTCACCGACCTGGACAACAACAGCATTCAGCACCGCGGCTATACCTACCGCGCCGACGGTCATCTGGCAGGGCTCACCGACCAGCTCTCCGGTAAAAAATCCTTTGAGCTAGACAGAGTTGGACGCGTTACCGCCGTCCACGCTACTAACTGGACCGAGCGCTACGCCTACGATGCAGCGGGCAACCAGACACAAGCCAACTCGCCCAGTTTCCACTCGGGACAGGAAGCCGTCGGCCCCCGCTCCTACTCCGGCACAGCCATTACTCACGCCGGTGCCGTCCGATACGAGCACGACGCCCTTGGTCGCCTCACCGTCCGTCAGAAGAACCGCCTTTCTCGTAAACCGGACACCTGGCGGTACGAATGGGATGCAGAGGACCGTCTTGCTTCGGTAATCACGCCAGACGGCGCAGAATGGAAATACGAGTATGACCCTCTGGGGCGCCGTATACGCAAGCGTCGAATCGACGTGGACGGACTTTCAGGCCGGGAGGAAATAGTATTCGCCTGGGATGGCAGTATCCTTTGCGAGCAAGTGACGTATGCTGAGAAAGCATCAAATTTCGTCGCGTTGACCTGGGAACATGATGGCCTGCACCCGCTCGTTCAGGCTGAGCGGATAATATCGCCCGACGCTTCTCAGCGGATCATAGACGAACGCTTCTTCTCGATCGTTACGGATCTTGTCGGGGCGCCGAGGGAACTCATCGATGAGTCGGGGCAAGTTGCGTGGCAGGCGCGTTCCGCGTTGTGGGGTGCAACCGCCTGGAAAAGGGAGAGCGTAGCTTACACGCCCTTACGCTTTCCGGGGCAATATTTCGATGCGGAAACAGGTCTTCATTACAATCTGTTTCGATATTATGATCCGGAAATTGCGCGCTACCTCTCGCTCGACCCTTTAGGGCTGCCACCCGCACCAAATCCGGTTGCGTACGTCAAGAATCCGCACGTATGGGCGGACCCTCTAGGGCTTGCGCCGTGTCCATACATGGACGTCTACCCCAGTGGTAAGGGGATCGTGGCAGAACTGGACGATAGGGGCGTTATGAGCTTGGTAATCGAGAAGGGGCCGGACACTCCACGTGGTTCAGAGATGTTCGATAGTGCGATGAAGAGCTTCGGTAGCGACGTGCAGGGCGTCAAAGGCTATTGGCAGAATGGAGGGACGCTGCGAGATAACTTGGATTCCTTCAATTCCGCTGCCCGAAGTGCTTTGCCTGGAGATATGCGGGCTCTCGAGGAGGCTGCGCGATCTACCTTTACTGGTAAGATGGCTGCACGCTACGGGTTTACTGAAGTTGAAATAGTTGAGCTAAGAGGGCCACATGGTGGCTACAGTAATGTGGGTGTTATATTTAGGTCGCCCTCTCGTTAGCTGAAAAAGGATGGAAGAAGGATCCATGGGAGATGATTTTATGCGGCGCGTCATTCATGGCCTTCAGGAGGCGGGCCATCGGGGAGCGGGAGTGACGGAACTTGGGAGCCTGGCGAAGGGGCTTCTCGGTCCCGCATTTGGTCCTGTTTCTTTTGTTGCAGTCTTTCGTAGCGCATTCGGCATCCCGGTAGATGTTCTTCAGCGGGCGCTCGCCTGGCAAGGATTCGACTTTGGCGGAAGCGTCATGTCGGACGAGGAATTCACGGATCTCCTTTCCGATTGGATCGATGGCTTTGGGACTCGTAACGCGAACACGGGAGCGGGGTCCTGTTGAGGTTCGGTCGCGGATGGGGTCGGGAAGGCGGAGATGCTGTCCATTTTCAATGCGGTGTTCCCTTTGGACAATGAGGCATTGAGGCGATAGCGAGGTAGAAGTTCGCCGCCGGTCGTCTGCTCATGGCGACGGCTCGGCTCCTTTCCCGTGAGCACGCTTCGACGCCGGCCAGCGCCTGGATGACTGCAAAGATGGCGCTTTGGCACGTTCACCGTCCCCGCCCCAGCGACATGCAGTCTGGTGCCGATACCCGTGGAGCAGGCCGATGGGCAGAAACGGCAGTGCTTCGTGAGCACTTGAACCCTTGCGGGGCGGCCACCAGGTGCCACATCGGGGGTTTCTACCCGCGACGGTACTCGGTGGCGGTACAGGTTCGACCCGCTGGGCCGACGCACCACGAGGCAACGCTTGGCGGACAACGGCGAGACTGCGGTCGAGGAGCCTCGATTCACTTGGGACAGCCCTTAGGTGAACAGACCAGCCATCAGGGCGCGGTGTACCAGTCGCGACGGGTAGCGCCGGAAGGCTCATCCTCCGGCAGGACGAGGACACTGTCGTGACCGTAGGGCCAGGTCCGGCTCCCAGCCGGCCAGGCCATCACGGCGTACGGGCCCCCGGGCATCAAGGGCGAGTCCGGTGCGACGGCGTTGGGAGATGGGGTCACGGACGCCGATGGGCCAGTAAACGGAGGGCAGCTCGTTGACGCTATCCGTAATAATCCACATTACGGCGGTGATTCTTTGCGTCTCATGGTCAGTCATCCCGGCGCGGATGGGTCAGGGATCGCCCAGCAGATCGCCAATGAAATGGGCGTTACCGTAAGGGCGCCTACAGATCGAGTCAGCACCAATCCGCTGTCCGGTCGAGGGCAGGTGCCGCAGATCGACAATGGCGGATATTGGCGAATTTTCCTTCCCATTACAGGAGGTTGACGTGAAGCTCATCGGCTTTTACCGAGAAATGGATCCAGGACATGAATCTTCCTGGGGAGGTCCTATCCCTCCCCCAGAATCAGGGGCAGGAAAGTATCCGGTTCGCGACGTTGTCAAATACCTGAAGTCGGGTTACCCCATCTTCGATGTCATGGAGATGACAGCGGATGTCATTGAAGGGGCCTTCCGTGTGCCAGGTGGATCATCGTTGCTCACCGACGGTCATTTTGTTTGGCGTGAGGACCTGGCGCCACACGTCGAGCGATACGTTATCGACCTGCCGCAGGAGTTTCTTGACGCTGCGCGAAGCCACGGCTTCCGTACTCCTCCCAGCGATCACGAGGCACTCCTGAAGATCTCCACCGGAGCAAGCAGGACGCTGGGGTTCCGCCCTGCGTGAAGCAGCCCCGTCGGGGAGGCCGTGACTGACTGCGGATGTATGCCTGCGGTTCGGGCCGCCTGCGGCCTTGCGGCAGCCTTGTGTGTCTCGCCAGGAGCAAGGGATGCCATTGTCATGAATGGCCCGACCGCAACCAGGCCGGGGCGGCGTGCGGTTGCGCGGCTCGGCGTAGGACGGTTCAGGCGCCGAGGCTGCCGTCCTTGACCGCTGTGACGAACGCCGTCCAACCGTCGGTGGAGAGTACGAGTACGGGGCCGTTCGGGTTCTTGCTGTCGCGGACGGGGACGGTGGCGTGGCCACGGGCGACCTCAAGGCACTCACCCTGGTTCGCCCCGCTGTAGCTGGACTTGTACCACCCAGTGAAGGCGTGTTCAGCGCTGTGCATGTTCGTGTTCCTCCGCGATGGCTCTGACGAGGGCCACAGACTTTCGATGTGAGACCGCATCTCCCAGGGCGAGAGCGTAGTCCGTGTGGCAGGCACCAACCAGCGCCGGATCATCGATCAGATTGCCTGTGTAGAGACCTTCGGCGTAGGCAATCGGTGCGGCGTCCCTGAAGTTCAGCAGATAGAGCATCCCTTCCAACAGTGCGTGGGCACCGGCGTCGAAGGTCAGGACGTGGAGGCGCAGACGCCCGCTCTCGGCCATGTCTGCGATTGTGCGCAGCTGTTCTGCCATGACGAGTGGCCCGCCGACGCGTCGCCTGAGCACGGATTCGTCGAGGAGGGTCCAGGCGATGGGACCGGACGGCGTCTGGAGAAGCTTTGCGCGTGCCAGACGATTCGCCACCGCCTTGTCGAGGTCGTCCTGGGTGAAGTTGGTGCGTGCCGCCTGGAACACAGCACGGGCGTACGCGGGGGTCTGAAGCAACCCGGGGACGAGCTGGGCCCCGAACTGCCGGATCTCCGCAGCCTCGCGCTCCAACTCGGCAACCGCGGCGAAGTAGTCGGCGTAATTCGAGTCCAGATCCTGGAGCCACCTGACAAAGAACCCGTCAGTGTTCAGCGCCAGGTCGATCCGTTGCGCGTTATCCGGCTTCGGGAGTCGTCGTCCCGCCTCGTAGTGGCTGATCAGCGTGGGTGAGCACACCACCTGGTCACCCAACGCTTCCTGCGTCAGTCCTGCCGCGACCCGCCGCAGCCGCAGCTCCTCCCCATACTTCTCCCTCGGTGTGCGCGGCTTCCTCAGCACCATGCGGCACCAACTCCCTTTTCTGACGAGCGCGGTGTCAAGCCCGAATCCCTTGAGCCTATGCAGGTGCGACCCCAATCTGTGATGGGTTCGTCACAGAACGCATCCGTTCGTGTTGGGTAATTACGTAAGGAGAGCACGTCGTCATGAAGGCTTTCGTCCGTCGGCTCATCAAGTCATCGGGGGTGAGCTTGGTGCGTCCGGGCCCGGCTGTTGCCCGGCCGCATTGCTGTGTGTACGTGGCCGGTCCCGCTACCGTTCGTCGGGCGGCGGAGGCCGCCGCGTGACCGGGCAGGCAGGAGGGGCGGACGGCTGCGGCGCCGTGAGGCTGTTGCCCTGGAGCAGGGCGGACGGCGGGCCGTGTTACGCCATCGGCGACGGTACCGGCCATGTGTCGCGGATGGCCGACGGTATCGAGAGCATTCAGCTCGGCATGGCGGAAGACCTGCTCGGTCATGCCGACGCACTGTTGGCGGACCGGCGGGTGACCGGCAGCGAACTGCACTTCCTGGCCTCGCGGTTGACGGAGTCCCTGCGGGACGTCAAACGGGTCGCGGAGAGTCGGGGAGCCCGGCTCACGCAGTTGACCGGGCAGGGCCCCCGGTGACGTGGTCAGAGGTCACAACGCCGCTGCCCAAGAGGTCAGCCAGATGACCAGCCTGATCAGAACGAGCACGTCGACCACGGTTCCGGCGATGAGCGGCACGCTGCTCGTGCGGCGCAAGAGGAGACGGATACCGAACCAGGCTCCGTAGGCCGCCAGGCTGGTCGAGGCGAGCAGGAGAAGGGCCGCCAGCAATTCCGGCCCGTTCAACCGTGTGAAAAGGACCATGACGACGTAGGCCAGCAGCAACTGCGGGAACCCCAGCAGCCACACCTTCCTGACGTCGGCCGCGTCGGGGACGGCGGGGAACGGGGCGGCGGCCGGTCGCGGTGATGCGGCGGCCGGCGGGGAGGGCGGGAACTGCGGTGGGGAAACCGCGCCGGCGCGCGAGCGGCGGGCGGTGGCCCCCGGAGAGCCGACCGTGTCGCGCGGGGGAGCGGCGGGCGGTTTGGGCGGGGCAGGGGGCGGCGGGACGGGGGCGGGCGGGTTCAGGGCTCTGCGCAGCAGGGCGGCGAAGTCAGGGTCGGTGCGTAGTTCGTCGGCGAGGACGGAACCGACGATGCTCGCCGTTCCCTCGTCGGGCCTTTCCTGGAAGCGGGCCAGCGCCGAGGCCCCCAGGGAGTCCTGCCCGAGACGTCCCCACACCAGTTCCCTTACCGCTGCCCGTTGCCGGTCCGGGAGCGGCGCGTCCCCGCTCAGCACCCGCACCGCACGCGCGGCCAGTTCCGAAGCCTGCATGTACGACCTCCCCCTGTGACCGAACGCTTCGAGGTGAAACGTTCGGATGTCTCAAGCGTACGGTCCGGCAAGGGAGTTGGCGCTGGTTCGAGTGCGTCCGGTGGTCGTTCCGTGGCGCACGGAAGTAACCAGGAGTGTCCCCGGTAACGACGACGCGTGCTCCCGGAAGCGATGACACGGGCTCCTGGGAGGAAGGAGCCGCGCGTCGTGGACAGACGGCATCCCTACGCCGTGCTCACAGGTCCCTGACAAGTGAGGGTCAGTGTGGGGGGTCCGTCCGCGACGCGCGCGGTACGGCCGACCCGTCACGCTCGGTCGTGTGAAGCGAGGAGCGGTCGAGGCGTGAAGCCCATCGGTCGTTCCGATGCGGCGTCAGCCCTTCCGGTTCAGCTGCCGCTTCGACCGCCCTTCTCGGCGAGCGTCTTGATGCCGTCGAGAGTGGTCTCCATTCCGACGCGCACTTCCTTCAGCCGGAAGGCGATGATCTGCTCTTCCTGGTCCGGCCGGCTCTCGATGGCCGCGGTGAGCCCGCTGCGGCCGGGACCGATGCGGAGCGTCTGCCGCAGCCGGGTGCCCGTGCCCTCGGCCTCGATCTCGTAGTGCCAGGACGACATGCACCGTTCCGGGTCCAGCGTCGCCTCGCCGTACCGGCCCTCCGGGTCGAGGACGGCCCAGGCGAACGCCCGGTGCTCGTCCGCCTCGATCACCTGCGACACCGTCCGCCACTCGCCGAGCATCCGGTGGTGGTTGATGCCCTCGAAGCGTGCGCCCACCACGGGCCCGGTCGCTCCGTCGAGCCAGGCGACGCGCTGCAACTCCGGGCTGAACCTGGCCGGCAGGTGGATGTCCGTCACCAACGCCCAGACCTGCGGCACGGTCGCCTCGATGTGGACGACACTGTGCGTGCTCGGACCATCGGCGTATTTCACAGCATCTCCTTCTTTTGCTCTCCCTTTGCTCTTCGGAGAGTACCCCTCGCCTCCGAGGCGCCCGGCCCCGGCTGTTGCGGCCGGGCCGCCCGTTCCCGTCCCGGACCTGGACCGCGTGCGCAACAGGCCCTGGCCCGGCGCCTGAGAGGGGCACCCGAAGCCCGGCCCCGACCTGCCCCTCGACCCGCAGCCCCGCCCCCGCACTGTCGGCGCTGCCCGATACCGTCGGGAGTATGTCCAACATGGCGGTCCTCGAAGGTGTGCTGGAGCGCATCACGTACGCCAACGAGGAGAACGGGTACACCGTCGCCCGCGTCGACACCGGCCGGGGCGCGGGCGAGTTGCTGACCGTGGTCGGCTCGCTGCTCGGCGCCCAGGTGGGGGAGTCGTTGCGGATGGAGGGGCGCTGGGGGTCGCACTCCCAGTACGGCAAGCAGTTCGTCGTGGAGAACTACACGACCGTGCTGCCCGCCACCATCCAGGGCATACGCCGGTATCTCGGCTCCGGCCTGATCAAGGGCATCGGCCCGGTCATGGCGGACCGGATCACCACGCATTTCGGCGTCGACACCCTCGACATCATCGAGAACCAGCCGAAGCGCCTGGTCGAGGTGCCCGGGCTCGGACCGAAGCGGACGAAGATGATCGCGGCGGCCTGGGAGGAGCAGAAGGCGATCAAGGAGGTGATGGTCTTCCTCCAGGGTGTCGGCGTCTCCACCTCCATCGCCGTGCGCATCTACAAGAAGTACGAGGACGCCTCGATCTCCGTCGTGAAGAACCAGCCCTACCGGCTGGCCGCCGACGTCTGGGGCATCGGCTTCCTCACCGCCGACAAGATCGCCCAGGCCGTCGGCATCCCGCACGACAGCCCGGAGCGGGTCAAGGCGGGGTTGCAGTACGCGCTGTCGCAGTCCACCGACCAGGGGCACTGCTTCCTGCCGGAGGAACGGCTGATCGCGGACGGGGTGAAGCTGCTCCAGGTCGACACGGGGCTGGTCATCGACTGCCTCGCCGAACTGGCCGAGGACCCGGAGGGCGTCGTACGGGAGAAGGTGCCGTCGCCCGAGGGCGGTGAGATGGTCACGGCCGTCTATCTCCTGCCGTTCCATCGGGCCGAGGTTTCGCTCGCCGCACAGGTGCGACGGCTGCTGCGGACGCCCGAGGAGCGGTTGCCGGCCTTCCAGGACGTCGACTGGGACAAGGCCCTGGCCTGGCTTGCGACGCGTACGGGGGCGACGCTCGCCCCGGAGCAGGAGGCAGCGGTACGGCTCGCGCTCAGCCGCAAGGTGGCCGTGCTGACCGGCGGACCCGGCTGCGGGAAGTCGTTCACCGTCCGGTCCATCGTGGAGCTGGCCCGGGTCAAGCGGGCCAGGGTGGTGCTGGCCGCGCCCACCGGGCGGGCGGCCAAGCGGCTCTCCGAGCTGACCGGGGCCGAGGCGTCGACCGTGCACCGGCTGCTGGAGCTCAAGCCGGGCGGTGACGCCGCGTACGACCGGGACCGGCCGCTGGACGCCGATCTCGTCGTCGTCGACGAGGCGTCGATGCTCGATCTGCTGCTCGCCAACAAGTTGCTGAAGGCGGTGGCACCCGGTGCCCACCTGCTGCTCGTCGGGGACGTCGACCAGCTCCCGTCCGTCGGCGCGGGGGAGGTGCTGCGCGATCTCCTCGCCGACGGCAGCCCCGTCCCGGCGGTCCGGCTGACCACGATCTTCCGCCAGGCCCAGCAGTCGGGGGTGGTCACCAACGCGCACCGGATCAACTCCGGGGTGCCGCCCCTCACGCAGGGGCTCAAGGACTTCTTCCTCTTCGTGGAGGACGAGACCGAGGACGCGGGCAGGCTCGCGGTGGACGTGGCCGCTCGCCGCATCCCGGCGAAGTTCGGCCTGGACGCGCGGCGCGACGTGCAGGTCCTCGCCCCGATGCACCGCGGCCCGGCCGGCGCGGGCGTGCTCAACGGGCTGCTCCAGCAGGCGATCACCCCGGGTCGGCCCGACCTGCCCGAGAAGCGTTTCGGCGGCCGGGTCTTCCGGGTCGGCGACAAGGTCACCCAGATCCGCAACAACTACGACAAGGGCGAGAACGGCGTCTTCAACGGCACGGTCGGCGTCGTCACCGCCCTCGACCAGGACGAGCAGAAGCTGACGGTCCTCACCGACGAGGACGAGAAGATCGACTACGACTTCGACGAGCTGGACGAGCTGGCCCACGCGTACGCCATGACGATCCATCGCTCCCAGGGCAGCGAGTACCCCGCCGTCGTCATCCCCGTCACCAGGAGCGCCTGGATGATGCTCCAGAGGAACCTCCTCTACACCGCTGTGACCAGGGCGAAGAAGCTCGTCGTCCTGGTCGGCTCCCGCCAGGCCATCGGTCAGGCGGTCCGCACGGTTTCCGCGGGCAGACGCTGTACGGCGCTGGATTTCCGGCTGGAGGGAGGCTCCGGCGGAGGGTCCCCGGAAAAAATGATCGATCAAATCGGTGGGAAACATCACGCGGCTCTTCCGGAACCGGTAGCAAGGGGGCAGGATGAGTAACCTCGCGGCACTCAGTGCCGCGAGTAGGTCCAATGGACGACCTCGAGTGCACTCTCCTGAGCCGAATGGGGGAGGGTGGAGACAGTCAGGGAACCTCGAAGAAGAGGACTACGTCGGTGAGGGATGACGTGAGCGAGCACACCAACAACGCTGTAGTGCTGCGGTACGGCGACGGCGAGTACACCTACCCGGTGATCGAGAGCACCGTCGGGGACAAGGGCTTCGACATCGGCAAGCTCCGCGCCAACACCGGTCTCGTGACGTTGGACAGCGGATACGGCAACACCGCGGCGTATAAATCGGCCATCACCTACCTCGACGGTGAGCAGGGCATTCTGCGCTACCGCGGCTACCCCATCGAGCAGCTCGCCGAGCGTTCGACGTTCCTCGAGGTCGCGTACACCCTCATCAACGGTGAGCTTCCCAAGGTCGACGAGCTGTCGGCCTTCAAGAACGAGATCACCCAGCACACGCTGCTGCACGAGGACGTCAAGCGGTTCTTCGACGGCTTCCCGCGCGACGCCCACCCGATGGCCATGCTGTCCTCGGTGGTCAGCGCGCTGTCCACGTTCTACCAGGACAGCCACAACCCCTTCGACGAGGAGCAGCGTCACCTCTCGACGATCCGGCTGCTGGCCAAGCTGCCGACGATCGCCGCGTACGCGTACAAGAAGTCGATCGGCCACCCCTTCGTCTACCCGCGCAACGACCTCGGGTACGTCGAGAACTTCCTGCGCATGACCTTCTCGGTCCCCGCCCAGGAGTACGAGCTGGACCCGGTCGTCGTCTCCGCGCTCGACAAGCTGCTCATCCTGCACGCGGACCACGAGCAGAACTGTTCGACGTCCACCGTGCGTCTGGTCGGCTCCTCGCAGGCGAACATGTTCGCCTCGATCTCCGCCGGCATCTCGGCGCTGTGGGGCCCGCTGCACGGTGGCGCCAACCAGTCGGTGCTGGAGATGCTGGAAGGCATCCAGGCCAACGGCGGCGATGTCGACTCCTTCATCACCAAGGTGAAGAACAAGGAGGACGGCGTCCGGCTGATGGGCTTCGGCCACCGCGTCTACAAGTCCTTCGACCCGCGCGCCAAGATCATCAAGGCCGCCGCCCACGACGTGCTGTCCGCGCTCGGCAAGTCCGACGCACTGCTCGACATCGCGCTGAAGCTGGAAGAGCACGCGCTCTCCGACGAGTACTTCGTCTCGCGCAACCTCTACCCGAACGTGGACTTCTACACCGGTCTCATCTACCGGGCCATGGGCTTCCCGACCGAGATGTTCACCGTGCTGTTCGCGCTCGGCCGCCTCCCCGGCTGGATCGCCCAGTGGCACGAGATGATCAAGGAGCCGGGTTCCCGCATCGGCCGCCCGCGCCAGATCTACACCGGTGAGGTCCTGCGCGACTTCGTCCCGGTCGAGAGCCGCTGAACCCGAGCGGGCTGAACCCGAGCCGATCGAGCCCGGTCCGTCCGGGCCCGGGCCGCTGAGGCTCGTGGTCCCTCGCACCATTCCGGCCGCCGGTCGGCCGGTGGGTCTTCGCCCCGTGTACCGCGCTGTCGCACAGAGCGCGGAGCACGGGGCGATTCGCGTTCCGGGGGCAGAAGTTCCGGGGGCAGAAGTTCCGCGGGAGGAGAGGAAAAAGGGGGCGGGCAAGGAGAAGCGCCTCGCCGCCGATCCCCCCACGGGCCGGCAACGAGGCGCTTCCCATATCCCGGAGCGGATTCCCCCCACGGGATCCGGCCGGGTGTCTGCGGGAGCCGAGGCCCCTGGGCATGCTCTCGCCCACTGCGGACTGTGCTCTTCACTTGTACTTCCGGTGCGATCTGCCGGGGTACGTACGCACGGGAGGGCCGCTCAAAGCTCCCCGGTGCACGTGCCCCGGCCAACGCTTGCCCGAAGCGTCCCCCAAGACGCTTCGCCGGACGTCCCCCAAGACATCCTTGGCATCGCACTCTTAGACTCGCGAACCCCTCGGATGGTTACCCTCAAATCGATGTGATCTAAGTCTCTTTGTGGAAGTTACGTGAAGGCGCGCAACCGCAGGCTGTTCGTCACGACAAAGACCGATGAAAGCGCCATCGCCGCTCCGGCAATCATAGGATTGAGCAGCCCAAACGCCGCAAGGGGCAGGGCGGCGACGTTATAGCCGAATGCCCAGAGAAGGTTGCCCTCGATGGTGGTCAGGGTGCGCCGGGAGAGTCTGATCGCATCGGCCGCCACCTTGAGATCTCCACGAACGAGCGTGAGATCGCTCGCCTCGATCGCGGCGTCCGTGCCGGTCCCCATCGCCAGGCCCAGATCGGCCTGTGCGAGCGCCGCCGCGTCGTTCACGCCGTCGCCGACCATGGCGACCGAGCGCCCTTGGGACTGGAGTTCTTTGACGACGTCGACCTTGTCCTCGGGCATGACCTCCGCGTACACCGTGTCGATCCCGACCTCGGCCGCGACCGCCTCGGCCACCGCCCGGTTGTCGCCCGTCAGCAGAACGGGACGGAGTCCGAGCGTCCGCAGTTCGGCGACGGCCGCCGCGCTGGAGCTCTTGACCGCGTCGGCGACCTCCAGGACCGCATGCGCCTCGCCGTCCCACGCGACCACGATCGCGGTGCGGCCCCCGGCCGCCGCGTGCGTCACGGCACCGGCCAGATCGGCGGGGATCCTGATGCCCGCCGATCCGAGCAGTTGTTCGCGGCCGACGAGGACGGCGTGGCCGTCGACGACGCCCTGGACGCCGAGTCCGGGGATGTTGGTGAAGTCCTCGGGGGTGGGGAGGGGGGTTGCGGTGCGTTCGGCGGCGCCGGTGGCGACGGCCTGGGCGATGGGGTGTTCGGAGGAGTGTTCCAGGGCGCCGGCGAGGCGCAGGACGTCGGTCTCGTCGGTGCCGGGGGCGGTGTGGACGTCGAGGAGGGTCATGCGGCCGGTGGTGACGGTGCCGGTCTTGTCCAGGACGACGGTGTCGACGCGGCGGGTGGTCTCCAGGACCTCGGGTCCCTTGATCAGGATGCCGAGCTGGGCGCCGCGTCCGGTGCCGACCATGAGGGCGGTCGGGGTGGCCAGGCCCAGGGCGCACGGGCAGGCGATGATCAGCACGGCGACGGCGGCCGTGAACGCGGCCGTCACGTCGTTCGTGACGAACAGCCACACGAGCAGTGTGGCCAGGGCGAGTGCGATGACGACCGGGACGAAGACCGCCGAGATCCGGTCCGCGAGGCGCTGCGCTGCCGCCTTGCCGTTCTGCGCGTCCTCGACGAGCTTCGCCATCCGGGCGAGCTGCGTGTCGGCACCGATCCGGGTCGCCTCGACGACGAGACGTCCGGAGGTGTTCACGGTGGCACCGGTGACGGAGTCGCCGATGCCCACATCGGCCGGGACGGACTCCCCGGTCAGCATCGAGGCGTCCACGGCCGACGCACCCTCGACGACCGTGCCGTCGGTGGCGATCTTCTCACCGGGGCGCACGACGAAGCGGTCGCCGACGACCAGACGGCCCACGGGTACGCGTACCTCCGTGCCGTCGCGAAGGACGGAGGCGTCCTTCGCGCCCAGGTGCATCAGCGCACGCAGGGCGGATCCGGCCTTCCGCTTGGACCGCGCCTCCAGATAGCGGCCGAGCAGGATGAAGGTGATGACGCCCGCCGCGACCTCCAGGTAGAGGGTGGAGGAGGCTCCTTGGCGCGAGACGGTGAGGTCGAAGCCGTGCCGCATTCCGGTCATGCCCGCATCGCCGAGGAACAGGGCCCACAGGGACCAGCCGAAGGCGGCGACGGTGCCGACCGAGACCAGGGTGTCCATGGTGGCCACCCCGTGCCGCAGGTTGGTCCAGGTGGCTCGGTGGAAGGGCAGCCCGCCCCAGACGACGACGGGCGCGGCGAGGGTGAGGGAGAGCCACTGCCAGTTGTCGAACTGGAAGGCCGGGATCATCGCGAGCAGGACGACGGGGGCGGCGAGGACGGCCGACACGATCAGACGCTGCCGCAGCGCGGCGAGCACGGCGTCGGCATCCCGTTCGGCGGTGTCGACGGCGTCGGCGGTGCGTTCGGTGGTGTCGGTGGCCGATTCGGTGACGTCGGCGGATCGGTCGGAGGCGTCGACGGTTCGGGCGGTGACACCGACGGCTTGATCGGCGTCCGCGGCGGTACGAGACGTCGTGGTCCGGTACGCGGGGGTCGGGGACGCGGGGGTCGGGGACGTGGCGGTCCGACCCGTGGGGGTCGGGGTCGTGGCGGTCCGCGCGGGGACCTGCGTCGGGGCGGGGGAGGAGGAAGGGGCCGGTGCGGGGCGGGATACGGGCTGCGCCGTGTATCCGGCCTTCTCCACCGTGGCGATGAGGTCGGCGATCGCGGTCCCCGGACCGAACGACACCCGCGCCTTCTCGGTCGCGTAGTTGACCGTGGCGGTGACGCCGTCCATCCGGTTGAGCTTCTTTTCGATGCGGGCCGCGCAGGAGGCGCAGGTCATCCCGCCGATCGCGAGTTCGGCCCGGAAGTCCTCCGTCGCCGGTGCCCCGGCCTCCGTCGCGCTGTGCATGTCCGAAACTCCTGAAACGCCGACCGGGCCGTACCCCACCAGTATCTGCTGGCAGGTCCGGCCCGGCGACAACACGGGGTATACGGGGCAATCCGGGTAGAGCGGCCGTGCCCGGTATCTCGGAGCGGATCCAGTGCCCCAGTGCTGTTTCAGCGCTCCGGTGTGCGGAGTCCTGGCGGTGCGTCCGGCGTATCGCGTGCGCCGGGTTCGTGTTTCAGGCCGTGCCGACGAGCTCGTAGCCCGCCTCGTCGACCGCGGCGCGCACATCCTCCTCGGACAGGGGGGCATCGGAGACGACGGTCACCTGGCCGGTGGAGGCCACCGCCTTCACCGAGGTGACTCCCTTGATACCGGAGATCTCCTCGGAGACGGCCCCCTCGCAGTGCCCGCAGGTCATGCCGGACACCTGGTAGACGGTGGTCACCGCGCCCGCGGCGGAGTCGGCACCGGCGCCGTCGTGGCAGGAGCCGCTCGGTGAGCAGCAGGAACCGGTGGCCTGGGGAAGCTGGGTCTCGGCGGTCATGGTGTTCTCCTCTTCGGCTGCGACTCTTCGCAATGCGACTCTTCGACTTCCACGCTTCGGTCGCGACTCTTCGGTCGCGACGAGCGTGAAACGGCATGGCGTCGGTGACCCGGCAGGTCCGGTGGGCTCCGACACTCATCACACTATACCCCTAGGGGGTATGAATGCGAGTGCCGCGCTGACGGGCGGGCCCCGCAGGCGGGTGAGAGGGCATCACGCTGCAGGAGCCGCCTCGCATCGGGGGCGGGGGAGCGGGTTCGTCGTACGGCTCGGGGCCGCGTGCCGGAGCGCCGGCCAGGTGGTCTCGGTGACCAGGCTGTTCGGTGCGTGACCAGGCCGTTCGATGCGAGCGGCGGGTGGTCTGCCTGGAAGCGCTGGAGCCGGGCGCGCGGCGCCGGGGCGTGCGTGTCGGCCGAGGCGGTCGGAGCGGTTCGGCGTGTCAGCCGGCCCGGTGCGGTCCGGTCGGCACGTCGTTCCCACGCGGGTCGGCCGGCAGACCGTTCCCGCGCGGGTCGGTCGGTGCGTCGGGGCGGCGCGGGCCGCCGCAGGAGCGGAGGTACTCCCGGGTGCGGCGGGCGATGGGGAACGGCTTGTCGGGCGGGCACGGGTACATGTCCTGCTCGACGATGGCGAAGAGGTCGACGTCCAGGGCGCGGGCCGCGGCGAGCACGGGTTCCAGCGCGGGCACCCCGCCCGGCGGTTCGCACATCACGCCCCGCGCCACGGCGGGCCCGAACGGCACCTCGTCCGCCACCACTCGGGCCAGGACCGCCGGATCGACCTGCTTGAGGTGCAGATAGCCGATCCGCTCGCCATAGGTCTCGATCAGTTCGACGCTGTCACCGCCGCAGTACGCGTAATGGCCGGTGTCGAGGCACAGCGCGACCAGATCGGGATCGGTGGCGTCGAGGAAGCGGCCGACGTTCTCCGCCCCGTCGATGTGGGTGTCGGCGTGCGGGTGGACGACGACGCGCAGCCCGTACCGGTCCCGCACCTCCCGGGCCAGCCGTTCCGTCTGGGTGGCGAGGTCGCGCCACTGCTCCGCGGTCAGCTCGCGGTCCTCCAGGACCTCGCCCGTCCGGTCGTCGCGCCAGAACGCCGGGATGACCACCAGATGCCCGGCTCCCATCGCCCGCGTGAGTGCCGCGACGTCGGCGACATGCGCCCACGTCCGGTCCCACACGCCCGGCCCGTGGTGCAATCCGGTGAAGACCGTCCCGGCCGACACCCTGAGCCCCCGGCGGCCGGTCTCGTCGGTGAGCCGGGCCGGATCGGTCGGGAGATAGCCGTACGGGCCCAGCTCGATCCACTCGTATCCCGCCTCGGAGACCTCGTCGAGGAAGCGCTGCCACGGCACTTGACGCGGATCGTCGGGGAACCACACCCCCCACGAGTCGGGTGCCGAACCGATGCGGATGCGCGACGGAGCCGGTGCTCGGGAGGGAGGGGCCATGCGGTCAGCCTTCCGGCCCCCGGAACCCCTGTCAATCATTCGTCCTTATGTCCGGACATAGTGTTGACAGGTGTTCAGGAGGCGATTAGACCTTGAACAGCCGTCGGTGCCGTCGGTCGAAGGGATGTGCACGCCCATGCCTGAGCCGCTGCCCGAGCCGTACGACGTGATCACCATGGGCCGCATCGGTGTGGATCTCTACCCCCTCCAGATCGGTGTGCCACTCGCCCGTGTCGAGACGTTCGGGAAGTTCCTCGGGGGCTCGCCCGCCAACGTGGCCGTCGCGGCAGCCCGGCTCGGCCGACGGACCGCACTGGTGACACGCACCGGACGGGACGCCTTCGGGGACTATCTCCGCCGGCAACTGCGGGAGTTCGGGGTGGACGAACGGTGGGCGACGCCCGTCGACGCGTACCCGACGCCGGTCACCTTCTGCGAGGTCTTCCCGCCGGACGACTTCCCGCTCTACTTCTACCGCCGCCCCAAGGCCCCGGACCTGGAGATCCGGATCGCGGAACTGGATCTCGACGCGATCCGGTCCGCCCGGGTCTTCTGGGTGACGGGCACCGGCCTGTGCGCCGAGCCGAGCCGCACCTCGACCCTCGCCGCGCTGCGTGCCCGCGACCGGTCCGGCATCACCGTGTTCGACCTCGACTGGCGCCCGATGTTCTGGGACGACATCGCTGCGGACACGGCCACCCCATCGGATGCGGCCACCCCATCGGACGCGGCCACCCCATCGGACGCGTCCATCGCGCCGAACGCGTCCATCGCGCTGGACGCCCCCGGTCACGCACCAAGCAGCCCCGGTCAGGCACCGAACGCCCCCGGTCAGGCGCCGGAACCGGACACCCCCGGCGCCCGCTACCGCGAGGCTCTCGCCCTCGCCACCGTCGCCGTCGGCAACTTCGACGAGTGCGCGATCGCGACCGGTGAACGCGAACCGTACGCCGCCGCCCGCGCCCTGATCGCCGCGGGCGTCGAACTCGCCGTCGTCAAACGGGGCCCCGAGGGCGTGCTCGCCGTCCACCGCGACGGCACGGTGACGGACGTGCCGCCGCTGTCCGTCGAGGTCGTCAACGGTCTCGGCGCGGGCGACGCGTTCGGCGGTGCGCTCTGCCACGGGCTGCTCGCCGGCTGGGACACCGCGCGCGTCATGCGGTACGCCAACGCCGCCGGGGCCATCGTGGCCTCCCGGCTCTCCTGCTCGTCCGCCATGCCGTTCCCCCACGAGGTCGAGACGGCCGTGGCCGAAGGGGCCGTCGCCTCCCGCCGAGCCGGACCCACCTCGTGGGCCCCAACGACGAGTGGGACCGGCAGGGCAGGGCACGGGCGGGAAACGGCAGGGCAGGGCCACGGGCGGAAACGGACAGAACCGGGCCAGAGGCGGGGAACGGGCAGGGCAGGGCAATGAGTGCGGGACGGGACGGGCAGGGCAGGGCGACGGGTAGGAAGGGGTAGGAAGAGCCATGACGACGGATGGCGACGAACGGCGGTACCACCTCCGCGCGGGCAGCACGGCGAGAGGCCCCTACACCCTCGACATCTCCCCGGAACGCGCCGGCTGGGACCGGTCCGGCCTGCGCGTGCTCGCATTGGAGCCGGGCGGAATCCACACGCTCGTCACCGGGGAGAGCGAGTGGATCGTCCTGCCGCTGACGGGTGGCTGTACGGTGCACATCTCAGGTGAGATCTTTGAACTGCTGGGCCGGGAAAGCGTGTTCAGCGGGGTGTCCGACTTCGTCTACCTACCGCGCGACACCCACGCACAGATCGCCTCCGGCGCAGGAGGCCGCTTCGCCCTGGCAGGAGCGAAGTGCGAGCGACGACTCCCCGCTCGCTACGGCCCCGCGCCGGAGGTTCCCGTGGAGCTGCGCGGCTCCGGGAACTGCTCCCGCCAGGTCAACAACTTCGCCGCCGCCGACACCTTCGAGTGCGACCGGCTGATCGCTGTCGAGGTCCTCACGCCCGGCGGCAACTGGTCGTCGTACCCGCCGCACAAGCACGACGAGCACCGCCCCGGTGCCGAGTCCGTGCTGGAGGAGATCTACTACTTCGAGGTGGAGCGCGACGGCCTCGGCTACCACCGGGTGTCGCCGTCCCGTTCCGGCGGCACGGACGTCCTCGCCGAGGTTCGCGGCGGCGACGCGGTCCTCATCCCCGACGGCTGGCACGGCCCGTCCATCGCCCCGCCCGGCCGAACGCTGTACTACCTCAACGTCATGGCGGGCCCGGGTAAGGAGCGGGAGTGGCTGATCACCGAGCATCCCGACCACGCCTGGATCCGCGACACCTGGCCGTCGCAACCGGTGGACCCGAGGCTCCCGCTGCACGGCCCGGCCCCCGCGCACGGCCCGGCCCCCGCGCACGGACCGGAGACCAGGGCGGAGAAGACCAGGACGGAGATCAGGACCGAGACCGCGGACGACGGACCGGAGGCACGCCCGTGAGCACCCGCCGACTCACCACCGCTCAGGCCCTGGTGGCCTTCCTGGCCCGCCAGTACACGGAGCGCGACGGCCGCAGACAGCGACTGATCAGCGCCACCTGGGGCATCTTCGGCCACGGCAACGTCGCCGGGATCGGCCAGGCGCTCGTCGAGTCCGGCCGGTCCATGCCGTACTTCCAAGGCCGCAACGAGCAGGCCATGGTGCATGCCGCCGTCGGTTACGCCCGCCAGACCGACCGGCTCTCCGCGCACGCCGTCACCACCTCCATCGGCCCCGGCGCCACCAACCTCGTCACCGGAGCCGCCCTCGCCACCGTCAACCACCTCCCCGTCCTGCTCCTGCCCGGGGACACCTTCGCGACCCGGCCCGCCGACCCCGTGCTCCAGCAGCTCGAAGTCCCGTGCGCGGGCGACGTCTCCGTCAACGACTGCCTGCGCCCCGTCTCCCGCTACTTCGACCGGATCACCCGCCCCGAGGCCCTGGTCCCGGCCGCCCTCCGGGCCGTGCGGACGCTCGCCGACCCGGCGGAGACCGGCGCGGTCACGCTGGCGCTGCCGCAGGACGTGCAGGCCCAGGCGTACGACTGGCCGGAGGAGTTCTTCGCCGAGCGCGTCTGGTACGTGCGCCGCCCCGCCCCCGACCCGTACGAACTTCAGCGGGCGGTACGGGCCGTGCGCGGCGCCCGCCGGCCGCTGATCGTGGCGGGCGGCGGCGTGCGCTACAGCGGGGCCGGGCAGACCCTCGGCGCGTTCGCCTCCGCAACCCGCATTCCCGTCGCCTCCACCCAGGCGGGCAAGGGCTCCCTGCGCCACGACCACCCGGCGGATGTCGGCGGCATCGGCCACACCGGCACCGCGACCGCCGACGCGCTGGCCCGCCAAGCCGACCTGGTGATCGGCGTCGGCACTCGCTACTCCGACTTCACCACCGCCTCCGCCACCCTCTTCCGGAACCCGGCGGTCCGCTTCCTCAACGTCAACATCACCGGGTTCGACGCCCACAAGCTCGGCGCGCTCACGCTCGTCGCCGACGCCCGTACCACGCTGAAGGCGCTCGACGTGGAGCTCGCCGCGCACCATCACCGCGTCGACCCGGCCTACGAGACCGAGTACACCGATGCCAAGGAGGAGTGGGAACGCCGGGTGACGGCCGCGTTCACGGCCGACGACCCGGATGCCCGGCCCACCCAGGCCCAGGTCCTCGGCCTCCTCGACGCGCTCGTCACCGAGGACGACATCCTGATCAACGCGGCCGGTTCGCTCCCCGGCGACCTGCACAAGCTCTGGCGGGCCCGTTCGCCGCACCAGTACCACGTCGAGTACGGCTACTCCTGCATGGGCTACGAGATCCCGGCCGCGATCGGGGTCCGGCTGGCCGCCCCGGACCGCCCCGTCTGGGCCCTCGTCGGCGACGGCACGTACCTGATGAACCCCACCGAGATCGTCACCGCCGTACAGCAGGAACTGCCCGTGAAGCTCGTCGTGCTCCAGAACCACGGCTACGCGTCCATCGGCGGCCTTTCCGAGTCGGTCGGCGCCGAGCGCTTCGGCACCGCCTACCGTCACCGCGCCGACGACGGCACCTTCACCGGCCCGCCGCTGCCCGTCGATCTCGCGGCCAACGCCGGCTCGCTCGGCATGCGGGTTCTGCGTGCCAGGACGGTGCGCGACCTGCGCGAAGCCCTCGCCGAGGCGCGCGCCTCGGACGTTCCCACTTGTGTCTACGTCGAGACCGAAACGGCAGACACAGTGTCGGGCCCTCCTCCGGCGCAGGCGTGGTGGGATGTTCCCGTGGCCGAGACGGCCACCCGGCCGTCGGCTGTGAAGGCCCGCGAGACGTACGACCGGCATGTCGCCGGCAGACGTCACCACCTCTGACGCCGCGACGGCGGCTCAGGCACCCGAGGACCGTCCGCGTCACCGCACCGCCACCGCCATGCAACACCTGAAGACACCTGAAGACGCCACCGAAGGAGCTCCGTCATGAAGACCGTCAACCACTGGATCGGTGGCAAGACCGTCGAGGGTGCGTCGGGCAACTACGGCCCGGTCACCGACCCGGCCACGGGCGAGGTCACCACCCAGGTGGCGCTCGCGTCCATCGAAGAGGTCGACGCCGCGGTCGCCGCCGCGAAGGAGGCATACGCCACCTGGGGCACGTCCTCGCTGGCGACCCGCACCGCGATCCTCTTCCGTTACCGCGCGCTGCTCGACGCCCGCCGTGGGGACATCGCCGCTCTGATCACCGCCGAGCACGGCAAGGTGCACTCGGACGCGCTGGGCGAGGTGGCCCGCGGTCTGGAGATCGTCGAGCTGGCCTGCGGCATCACGACGCAGCTCAAGGGCGAGCTGTCCACCCAGGTGTCCAGCCGGGTCGACGTCTCCGCGATCCGGCAGTCGCTCGGTGTCGTCGCGGGAATCACTCCGTTCAACTTCCCGGCCATGGTGCCGATGTGGATGTTCCCGCTCGCGATCGCCTGCGGGAACACGTTCGTGCTCAAGCCCAGCGAGAAGGACCCGTCGACCGCCAACCTGCTGGCCGAGCTGGCCGCCGAGGCCGGTCTCCCGGACGGTGTGCTGAACGTCGTGCACGGTGACAAGGTCGCCGTCGACGGTCTGCTGAACCACCCGGACGTGGCCGCGGTCTCCTTCGTGGGCTCCACCCCGATCGCCCGCTACATCCACGCCACCGCCTCCGCCAACGGCAAGCGCGTCCAGGCGCTCGGCGGGGCGAAGAACCACATGCTGGTGCTGCCGGACGCGGACCTCGACGCCGCCGCCGACGCCGCCGTCTCCGCCGCGTACGGTTCCGCCGGTGAGCGCTGCATGGCGATCTCCGCGGTCGTCGCGGTCGGCTCCATCGGTGACGAACTCGTCGCCAAGATCAAGGAGCGCGCCGAGAAGATCAAGATCGGCCCGGGCAACGACCCCTCCTCCGAGATGGGCCCGCTGATCACCGCCGCCCACCGCGACAAGGTCGCCTCCTACGTCACGGGTGCGGCGGCCCAGGGCGCCGAGGTCGTCCTGGACGGCACCGGCTTCACCGTCGAGGGCTTCGAGAACGGCCACTGGATCGGCCTCTCCCTCCTCGACCGCGTGTCCACCGACTCGGACGCGTACAAGGACGAGATCTTCGGCCCGGTCCTGTGCGTGCTGCGGACGGAGACGTACGAGGAGGGCGTGGCCCTCATGAACGCCTCGCCGTTCGGTAACGGCACCGCGATCTTCACCCGCGACGGTGGTGCCGCCCGCCGCTTCCAGCTGGAGATCGAGGCCGGCATGGTCGGCGTCAACGTGCCGATCCCGGTACCGGTCGGCTACCACTCCTTCGGTGGCTGGAAGGACTCCCTCTTCGGCGACCACCACATCTACGGCAACGACGGTGTGCACTTCTACACCCGGGGCAAGGTCGTCACCACCCGCTGGCCGGACCCGGCCGACGCCCCGGCGGGTGTGGACCTGGGCTTCCCCCGCAACCACTGATCCACCACCCCTTTCCGGGGCCCGCCATCCACCACCCCGCCCGACGGCCCGCCCGGACGCACCCCTCGTGTCCGGACGGGCCGTCACCCGTTCGTCCGGGGCCGGTAGACCACGGGCCCGGACGGCCACCGCGGGAGTGCAGACCGCGGTCCCGAGGCAGGCCGTGGGCCGGGAACGGGGCGCTTGCGTCGGGGCGGACGTGGGTGCTCACATGCGCCGCAGCCCCGCGTACTGGAGCGCTCCCATCCCTGCCACGGTCAGCCCCTGGAACACGATCCAGCCGTTGCCGATCCCGGTCGCCGTCAGCGCGTCCACGAGGACGGTGACGACGCTCGCCACGGCCCAGGCGGTGTTCAGGGCGATGACGACGGTGACCGCGCCCCTGCTGAGGTCCGCCCGGCGGGAGACGGACAGCACCCACGCCGCGTACACCGTCAGGAACACGCCCACCGCGTATTCCACCGAGCGCGGCACGCCGAGAAACGAGTCCAGGACGGTGGCGAGCGCGAGATAGCCGATGCCGTTGGCGCCGGTGAGGATCACGTCCGCCATGAGGGCCATCCGGAGCAGTCCGTCGGTGCGGGCGATGCCCGTCGTGCCCGCGGGGTCCGTACTCGCGTTCCGGTACGACATCACTGGGTTCTCCTGTCGTTGTCATGCGGTCGGCGATGGTGCGTGCCGCACGAGGAAGGTACGAACGGGCGCGGCATCCGCTCAATTACCTCCGAGGTCATGCACGTCGATAGTTCCGAGGTCATGCACGTCTGTACCTCCGAGGGGCGGGGCCGTCACGTGCGGCAGGGCCTGTTCGAGGGTGCCGCAATGAATGCGCCGCGCGAATGAATGCGCGGAGCATTTCTCGTATGACGGTGAGTGAATAAGGCGCTTTTTCTGTGACCCGGGCCACGTGATGCGCGCCACTTTTATGCCGATTCGGGACGTTTGTCGTGTGGGGTGGGTCATGTGGCGGCGGTCACTATGAGGCGGCCTAGTAGGACGTTCGGGCGGGCATGCGCGGGGTTCTACGGCATTGGTCGGTCATTTCCCGTGCCACGTACGATTCGTTTTAGTAAAACCGCCTCGTTGACTTGGATTTCCTCCTCGCATAACAATTTTTGACATCACCACCCGATCGAAGAGGAATTGCTGAATGCAGATCACTGCGATGTCCAAGAATTTCGCTCGCACGACCCGCGCCAAGAAGGCTTCGCTGGGTGTCCTCGTGGCCGGTGCGGCGATCGTCGCCGGCACCGTCGGTGGAGCCCCGTCCGCCTCGGCCGCCACTCCGGCCCAGGCTCCCGCCGCCGCTCCCACCCAGTCCGGCGGTGGCAACGTGGACGCCTGGATCAAGCAGGCGCTGGAGGTCATGCGTGCGAAGGGCATCCCGGGCTCGTACGAGGGAATCCACCGCAACCTGATGCGTGAGTCCGGCGGCAACCCCAACGCCATCAACAACTGGGACTCCAACGCCGCCAAGGGCATTCCGTCCAAGGGGCTGCTCCAGGTCATCGACCCGACGTTCAACGCCTACCACGTCGGCGGGACGTCCCAGAACGTCTATGACCCGGTGGCCAACATCACCGCCGCCGCGAACTACGCAGCCCACCGCTACGGCTCCATCGACAACGTCAACTCCGCCTACTGACAGGGGAGTCGGGACCGCGCGACCGTTCCGGGGCCCGAGGGCCCCGGGGCGGAAGCCCGGAACGCACCGGAGCAGGGGAGCCGTCACGGCTTCCCTGCTCCGGTTTTCGGCGTCCACACGCGGGTGCGGGACAACTCGCTCGCGGCGCACCACCCGCCGATGCTGTGATGAGGCCATGACCGACCCGACCACGGCCACCACGGCCACCGCGCCCGCCGCGCCCACCATGGCCGCTGTGACCTCCTCAGCCACTCCGGCCGCCATGACCACCACGACCGTGCCGGTCAGGCCGCAGCACGAGATCCGCGCCCAATACACGGACACGACCATCACCGTCTACCAGGCGTACGCCCCGTTCATCGGGCAGCCGGCGGCGCGCGACGGGCGTTTCCCAGAGGCGTGGAAGCGCGACCGCATGACATGGATCAAGCCGAGCTTCCTGTGGATGATGTACCGCTGCGGCTGGGCCATGAAGGAGGGTCAGGAGACCGTCCTGGCCGTCGAGATCACCCGTGAGGGATTCGACTGGGCGCTGACCCACTCCGAACTCTCGCATTACGTGGGCGGAGTTCACACCGACCGTGCCGCCTGGCAGGGCAGCCTGCGCCGGAGCCCGGCCCGCGTCCAGTGGGACCCGGAACGCGACCTCCGCCTCGGCCGGCTCCCGTACCGGTCCCTGCAACTCGGCCTGTCCGGCGAGGCGTCGCGGCGGTACGCGGACGAGTGGACGGTCTCGATCCGCGATGTCACCCCGCTGGCCCGGCGTGTCCACGAACACGTGACGGCGGGGCGGCTCGACGAGGCGGCCGAGCTCCTGCCGCGGGAGGTGCCGTACCCGCTCGGCGGTGCGCCGCTCCCGGTGGTCGGAGCGACTGCGGAGCCACGAAGAAGCTGAACGGCATCGGCGCGGTCCTCTTCCCGTTCGCGCTGCGGCGCCCCACGGGGTGGATGAGCCCGGTCATCGGAGTCGTCCGGGGGCTGGCGTGCCTCGGCCTCTCTCGCCCCGCGGCGTACCGCGTACGGAGTACGCCGTGCCGGGACGTACGCCGTGCGGCGGCCCGAGACTTCCCCCTGGCGGCTGCCCGTGCACGGCGGCCGTCCGCTTAGGGTCGGGAACCATGGAGACCCCTGAAGCGCGTACGTCCCGGCGGCGGCCTCCGCTGCCTCGTGTACGCGGACGTGGAGGCGGGCACGGACGAGGACGAGGGCGGGGGCGGTGGGCCGCGGGCCTCGCGGCGCTCGCCGTACTGGGCGCCGCCGGGACGTGGAACGCCGTGGCCGACGACGGCGGCCCCGCCGTGCACCGCCAGGACCGGACGATGCGTCTCGACGGTGTGTCCCTCGACACCTCGTACTTCACCACCGGCGGCACCGAACGGCGCCCGGCCGTCCTGATCGGGCACGGGTTCGGTGGCAGCAAGGACGACGTGCGGGCGCAGGCCGAGCGGCTGGCCGGTGCCGGGTACGCCGTCCTGACCTGGTCCGCCCGGGGGTTCGGGAAGTCGGGCGGGGAGATCTCGCTCAACGCCCCCGACCGCGAGGTCGAGGACGTCTCCCGGCTGATCGACTGGCTCGCGGACCGGCCCGAGGTGCGGCTCGACGCGAAGGGCGACCCGCGCGTCGGCGTCACCGGCGCTTCCTACGGCGGGGCCGTCTCGCTGCTCACCGCAGGGTATGACCGGCGCGTCGACGCCGTCGCACCGCAGATCACGTACTGGAACCTGGCCGACGCGCTCTTCCCCGACGGGGTCTTCAAGAAGCTGTGGGCCGGAATCTTCGTCACCACGGGCGGCGGCTGCCAGAAGTTCGAGAAGCGGATCTGCGCGATGTACGAACGGGTCGCCGTCACCGGGAAGCCCGACGCCGCCGCGGGCACACTGCTCACCGAACGGTCCCCGAGCGCCGTCGCCGACCGCATCGAGGTGCCCGCGCTCATCGTGCAGGGCCAGTCCGACTCCCTCTTCCCGCTCGGCCAGGCGGACGCCATGGCCCGAGCCATCAGCGGCAACGGCGCACCGGTCGCCGTCGACTGGATCGCGGGCGGACACGACGGCGGTGACCTGGAGGCCGATCGGGTCCAGGGCCGGATCACCGACTGGTTCGACCGGTACCTCAAGGACGACACGAGCACCGACACCGGGCCGGCCTTCCGCGTCACCCGGACCGGAGGCGTCGACTCCACCGACGGCGCCGCCCGTACGCGTGGGGCGAGCAGCGCCACGTACCCGGGACTGGGCGGCGACGAAGAGGAGACGATCGGCCTCGGACGGCGGACGCGGACGTTCAGCAATCCGGCCGGGGCCAATCCGCCCGGCATCTCCGCCGTACCGGGCGTCGGCGGCGGGCTGACCCGGCTGTCCTCGCTCGGCGTCGGCCTCTCCATGGACTTCCCCGGGCAGTACGCGCGCTTCGACTCCGCGCCGCTGGACGGGGACGTACGCGTCACCGGTTCGCCGACCGTGCGGCTGAACGTGAAGGCGGACCACGGCGACGCCGTGCTGTTCGGCAAGGTGTACGACGTATCGCCGGACGGCGGGCAGCAGGTGCTGCCCGCACAACTCGTCGCCCCGTTCCGGATCATGCCGGACCAGCAGGGCCGGGACGTGGAGCTGACCCTGCCCGCCATCGACCACCGGTTCGACGCGGGGCACCGGCTCCGCCTGGTCCTCTCCGCCACCGACCTCGGTTACGCCTCGCCGGCCGAGCCGGCGACGTACACCGTGACCACCACCGGCCCGCTCACCGTCCCCACCGCCCCCGCCCTGAGGACGGCCGAGGCGGCCCTGCCCCGGTGGACGTGGGGGCTCCCGGTCGCCGCCGCGGTGATCGCCGCCCTGCTGCTGCTCACCGCCCGCCGTACCGCGCCCTCGTCGCCAGGCACCGCCTCCGACCTCGATCCGGCGCTCGCCGACGTGCCCCTCCGGATCACCGACCTGTCGAAGAGGTACGCCGGGTCCGCCGGCCTTCCCCGAGCTCTCAGCCTCGGTCGAGCAGGGGAGGCCCCGTTCGCGGTGAAGGACCTGTCCTTCCGGGTCGAGAAGGGGCAGGTGCTCGGACTCCTCGGACCCAACGGCGCGGGCAAGACCACCACCCTGCGCATGCTCATGGGCCTGATCACACCGGACGACGGCGAGATCCGCGTGTTCGGGCGGACCGTCCGGCCGGGCGCGCCCGTGCTGTCGCGCGTCGGGGCGTTCGTCGAGGGCGCCGGATTCCTGCCGCACCTGTCCGGGCGCGCCAACCTGGAGCTGTACTGGCGGGCCACCGGCCGCCCCGCCGAGGACTCCCGCATCGACGAGGCCCTGGAAATCGCCGGGCTCGGCGACGCGCTCGCCCGCGCCGTCCGCACGTACTCACAGGGCATGCGGCAGCGGCTGGCCATCGCCCAGGCCATGCTCGGAATGCCGGACCTGCTCATCCTCGACGAACCGACGAACGGGCTCGACCCGCCCCAGATCCGCGAGATGCGGGACGTGATGATCCGGTACGCGGCCGGGGGCCGCACCGTCATCGTCTCCAGCCACCTCCTCTCGGAGGTCGAACAGTCCTGCACCCACCTCGTGGTCATGGACCGGGGCAGGCTCGTCCAGGCGGGCCCGGTCGCCGAGATCACCGGCCCCGGCGGCATGCTGCTCGTCACCGCCGCGCGCGAACTGCCCGACCCCCTCGTGGAGAAGGTCGCCGCACTGCCGGGAATCGGCTCGGCCACGCGTACGGACGACGGAAGAGGGCTGCTCGTGCGCCTCGACGGGACCACCACCACGACGTCCGACCTGATCGCCGAACTGGTCCGGCTCGATGTGCCGTTGACCGGCGTCGGGCCGCACCGCCGCCTGGAGGACGCGTTCCTCACCCTGATTTCCGGAGGCTCCGCATGAGCGTCACAGAGACCGACGCGGCGATCGACGCGTCGGGAGCGACCGGGGCGTCCGGCCCCGAGAGCGGGACGGGGGCGCCCGGCTACCGCGCCCGGCGCACCCTGCCACTGCGTGTCGAGGCGGTACGCCAACTGCGCAGGCGCCGCACGCTGTTCATGGGCGGGGCGCTGGCCGTGCTGCCGTTCGTCCTGATCGCCGCGTTCGCGATCGGCGGCTCTCCGTCCTCGCGCGGCGGTGGTGGCGGGCGGATCACTCTGATGGACACCGCGACCGCGTCCGCCGCGAACTTCGCCGCGACCAGCCTGTTCGTGTCCGCGGGGTTCTTGCTCGTGATCCCGGTAGCGCTGTTCTGCGGCGACACCGTGGCGTCCGAGGCCAGTTGGTCCTCGCTGCGCTACCTGCTGGCGGCGCCCGTGCCCCGGGCCAGGCTGCTGTGGAGCAAGCTCGTCGTGGCGCTCGGCTTCAGCCTGGCCGCGATGGTGCTGCTGCCGCTCGTCGCACTGGCCGCCGGAGCCGTCGCGTACGGATGGGGGCCGCTCCAGCTCCCCACCGGCGGCGCGCTCGACGCCTCGACGGCGATGTCGCGGCTGGCGCTCGCCGTCGCGTTCGTCTTCGTGTCCCAACTGGTCACGGCTGGGCTGGCGTTCTGGCTGTCGACGAGGACCGACGCCCCGCTGGGCGCCGTCGGCGGGGCGGTCGGGCTGACGATCGTCGGCAATGTGCTGGACGCCGTCACCGCGCTCGGCTCCTGGCGCGCATTCCTGCCCGCGCATTGGCAGTTCGCGTGGGCGGACGCGCTCCAGCCCGAGCTGGAATGGGGCGGCATGGTGAAGGGGGCGTCGGTCTCGGTGGCGTACGCGCTGATCCTTTTCGCGCTTGCCTTCAGGGGGTTCAGCCGCAAGGACGTGGTGTCCTGAGCCGCTGCCGCCCGTACGGCAACCGGAGGCCGTTCGTGAGGAGACCGGTTGCGCGGGGCCATGCGCGCGGACCGACCGCGCGTGGCCGTTCGTGCGGCCGACTGCGCGTGGCCGTTTCGTACGGACCGACTGCGCGGGGCCGTTCCGCAGGGTTTTCCACGGGCCGTTCCACGGGGTTTTCCGCGGGGCTTTCCGTGGGGCTTTCCGCGGGCAGGATGCCGCGTACGCGTGTGAGCATGGTGCCGCGTACGGGTGGAGGTGCTGTGACGGTAGCGACCGGCCGCGCAACCAACGCGTCCGGCAGCCGGTCCGAGTGTGCAGAGCACCGGTACACATCCGAAGTGCCGGTACATACACCCGAACGAAGGAATCCGCATGGCATCCCGCGTTCTCGGAACCGCTGCCGTTCTGGCCGCCGTCGCCGTGGCGAGCGCCGCCACCGCCCTGCCGGCCGCCGCCGTCCCGACCACCGCCCAGGCACCCGCGCCCACGCCCGAGTCCGCCGCATCCGCCCCCGCCCAGCCCCCGGGGCGCGACGACTTCAACGGGGACGGCTACCCGGACGTGGCGTTCACCGCGCCCGGCGCCACCGTCGACGGCAAGGCCGGGGCCGGCTACGTGGGCGTGGTGTACGGCTCCGGCAGCGGCCCGCGGACCTCCACCAAGCAGGTCCTCACCCAGAACTCGCCCGGCGTGCCGGACGGGGCCGAGGCCGGTGACGCGTTCGGCAGCTCGCTGGTCTCCGCCGACCTGGACCGGGACGGGTACGACGACCTCCTGATCGGCGCGCCCGGGGAGGCGGCCGGCACGACCGAACAGGCCGGTTCGCTCACCGTGGTCTGGGGCGGGGCGCAGGGCCTGTCCGGCGGAGCCACGCTACTGACCGGCGAGGAGCGGTATGACGGGATCGGCATCAGGACCGCCGTGGGCGACTTCGACGGCGACGGGGCCGTCGACGTCGTCACCCTCGGAAGGGGACAGGGCGACACGCATGTCCTGTCCGGCCCGTTCGGGCGCGACGGCAGTCCGGCGGCTCCCGTCAGGGTGATCCGCGACATGGACGACCTGCGCTACCTCGACATCACTACGGGCGACTTCGACGGCGACGGCCGCGACGACCTGGCCGCGGTGGTCCACGACGGCGACGAGTACGACGCCCGGCGCATCCTCATCCGCGAGGGCGGCGACACCGGCCTGAACGAGGAGTACACCGTCGTCGAACGCGCGGACGGCCACCGCCTCCAGGGCGGCGAGACCATCACGGCGGGCCGGGTGAACGGCGACACGTACGCCGACCTGGTCGTGGGCCGCCCGGTCGACGGATACGACAGCGACGTGGATCTGCCGCTCGCCAAGGGCGGCATGATCACCTACGTGCCGGGCGGCCCCACCGGCCCGCGGGGCGACCGGGCCCGGGTCCTCAACCAGGACAGCCCCGGCGTCCCGGGCGCCGCCGAACGGTCCGACGGATTCGGCGCTTCCGTCTCCATCGGCGACGTGAACGGCGACGGCTACGGCGACATCGCCGTCGGCGTCTCCAGTGAGGACCTGGGCACGACGAAGAACGCGGGCTCGGTCCTGGTCCTCCCCGGTACCGCGTCAGGCCCCACGGGCAAGGGCACGGTGGGCTTCAACCAGGACACGGCGGACGTCCCCGGCGCGGCCGAGCCCAACGACCGCTTCGGCGCCGCCGCGACCCTGGTCGACGCGAACCGCGACGGCCGCGCCGAACTGCTCGTCGGAGCCCCCGGCGAGAACACCGACGCGGGCTCCCTCTGGGTCTTCCCGACCACCGCCTCCGGCCCGACGGCCAAGGGATCGTTCACCTTCGGCCACGGGACGCTGGGCACGACCCCGACGAACGCGAGGCTCGGATCGTCGTTCAACCGCTGACCGGCAGACTCTCCGCGGGACCGGTCCCCGCCCCGTTCGCCCGGGTGTGACCGGTCCCGCATCGAGGTCAAGCCTTCTTGACCACGCCGGACTTGAGCTGCATGGCCCCGAACCCGTCGATCCTGCAGTCGATGTCATGGCCGTCGACCCCGTCGACGAGCCGGATGCCGCGCACCTTCGTGCCCGCCTTGATCCCGGAAGGGCTGCCCTTCACCTTGAGCGCCTTGACGACGACCACGCAGTCCCCGTCCTTCAGCACGTTGCCGACGGAGTCCCTGATCACCCGCTCCCCGGAAGCGCCCTCGTCCTGCGCGTCGCTCTCGGCGGGGACCCACTCGTGGCCGCACTCGGGACACACCACCAGGGCGTTCATCTCGTAGGTGTACTCGCACGAGCACGTCGGGCAGGGCGGCAGATTCTCGATCACCTCGGTACGGTAACTTCCGGATATCTGAATTGCGAAACTCTGCAACTGATCGTCTTGCGCGCAGTCGGCCCGCCGCACCGTCCGGCGACCTCGTCCGAGGCACCGACGGATACTGCCCGCCGACCGACCAGCACCCCCGCGTCATCGTGGCCGACGACGTCCGAGCGGCCCGCTTCCAACGGATCACGACCGCCCTCGGCTCCGGCAGCGAGGCGGCGCTGCACGCCTATTACGCGGCCAGGGAACTGCTTGCCCAGGGCTGAGGCAGGTCACGGGACGCGATGGCGGTGACGTTCGGAAAGCAATCCCCGTGACCAGCGAGGCCGAGGTAGTGGTTACGGCTGCCGTCGTCATTCAGGACCACCCGACCCCGGTTCCCGGTGACCCCCGCCCCCGGCCGAAAGCTGCCCCCGACCAGCAAAAAGACCCTCCCGAAGGAGGGTCTTGCGATGTGCGCCCCCGGCAGGACTCGAACCTGCGGCCAAGTGCTTAGAAGGCACCTGCTCTATCCACTGAGCTACGGGGGCCGGTGGTGGCCTCGGTGGCCAGGAGCCCTGGGCCGGGCCAGCCGGTGACCTGCCGGAACAAGGATAGGGCCCTGATCGCCTCGTACCGGTTGCTTCACCTGCGTGGCACGATGTGGAGGTTCGGTGAAGTGAACCGATAATCGCAGGTGGAGTCGATTCGTGCATCGCTTTTTACGACTCCCGCCCCGGGTGTTGTGTACTCGTTATGCCTGCGCCCCACTCGTCCCCTCTGTCCTGACTTGAATTCTGCGGAGGAACCGGCGCGCAGGGGTGGCTATACGCTTCAAAAAGGCTCCAAAATTGGGCATTCTTCGCATGTGGTGACCTTGGACGTACGGCCTCAGCTCATCGACGCACTCTCCGCCCTGCGCGACCGTGTCGCCGCCGTGCGTCTTCCGCTTCCGCTGCCAGGGGCCGCTCGCGCCCGCCGGACCCGGAGCGAGTTGCTCGCCCAACTCGACGACTATCTGCTTCCCCGGCTCAAGAATCCCGAAGCGCCCCTGCTCGCGGTCATCGGAGGATCCACCGGGGCCGGGAAGTCGACCTTGGTCAATTCGCTGGTGGGGCGGCTGGTCAGCGAGGCCGGGGTGCTGCGGCCGACCACGCGCACGCCGGTGCTCGTCTGCCACCCGGACGATCACCACTGGTTCGCGGGGGCCCGCGTCCTGCCGCAGCTCACCAGGGTCTGGCTGCCGCCGCAGGAGACGCGGGACATCGACGGACGCGAACGCCTCGGCGGCCTCGACGGTCTCGGCGGGGCCGACGACCTCGACGGTTTCGACGACGGCGAGGACGAAGGCGTGGAGGACGGGACCACACTGCGCGTCGAGACCGCCACCGGGCTGCCGCGCGGGCTCGCGCTGCTCGACGCGCCCGACATCGACTCGCTCGTCGTACGGAACAGGGTGCTGGCCGCCGAGCTGATCTGCGCCGCGGACGTATGGGTGATGGTCACCACGGCCTCGCGCTACGCCGACGCGGTGCCCTGGCATCTGCTGCGTACCGCCAAGGAGTACGACGCCGCACTCGTCACCGTCCTCGACCGGGTGCCGCACCAGGTGATCGCCGAGGTGTCGCGGCAGTACGGGGCGCTGCTCACCCGGGCCGGTCTCGGCGAGGTGCCGCGCTTCACCATCCCGGAACTGCCCGAATCGGCGGGCGGTGGCAGCGGGCTGCTGCCCACCACCGCCGTCGCCCCGCTCAGGGCCTGGCTCAGCCACCGTGCCCAGGACCCGGCAGCCCGCCAGCAGGCTGTCGGGCGCACCGTGGCCGGGGTCATCGCCTCGCTGGACGTACGGCTGCCAGCGCTGGCCGGGGCCGTCGCGGCGCAGCACGCGGCGGCGGTGCGGCTGACCGCGGTCGTCGAGGACGCGTACCGCGCCGAGGCGGACCGGGTCGAACGGCGGCTGCGCAACGGTGGCGTGCTCGCCGGGGACGCCCGTACCCGGTGGCGCGGATACCCCTTGTACAGCACGTCCGAGGAACTCCTCGAATCGCTGGTGGAAAGCCTCGGCGCGCTTCTGCGGTGCGCCGTGGCCGCCGCCGACGAACAGATCCGCACGGCCTGGCGGCGTGAACCCGCGGCCGGCGCGTTCGGCTACGGAGGCATCGGCTACGGGGACATCGGCCGGGAGGCCGGGGGGTGGGGGCCGGCCGAGGACATCGAGGGCCGGATCGCCGTGGCCGTACGGCGGTGGCGGCGCGTGCTGGAGGAACTGGCGGAGGAGGAGGTCCGCCGGCTCGAACGCAACACCGCACCCGACGTCGAGACGGTGGCGGCGCTCCTGGCCGCCGCCCTGCTCGGCGGGCGGCGTACCCGCGCCGCAGGGGAGCAGCTCGCCGAGCGGATCGGGGCCCAGGGCGCGCTGCGGCTGCGCGACAGGGGCGGCGCACTGCTCACCGACTGCGTAGGCCGGGTGCTCGACGAGGAAGGCGACCGGCGGCTCGCGCCGCTCGACGCCCTCGACGTGGCCCCGGAGCCGCAGGCCGAACTCATCGCCGCGCTGTCCGTACTGCAGAAGGAGAGGTGGCAGCGTTGACTGCCGTCATCGACGAGGGGGCGAGCCGGGGCGCCGGTGCCGCGTCTCCCGACGACCACGACCGTTCTGGCCATGACCGTTCTGGCTATGACCTTTCTGGCCATGACCGTTCTGACCGCGACCGTTCTGATCGCGGTCGTTCTGACCGGGACCGTTCTGACCGGGACCGTTCTGACCGGGACCGTTCTGGCCGTGATCATCCTGACCGTGACCGTCCTGATTGCGGTCGTTCTGAGCGCGACCACGACGGTCCTCGTCATGAACACGACGGCCCGTATCGCGACCTCACCCGCTGGGATCCCGATCGGGAGTGCCCGCACGACGATCAGGGCCACCAGGGCGGTGAACAGGAACGATCGAGCCGGGGGCAGTCGGTCGACGGGCGTGCGGACGTCCCGGCGACGACAGCGGGCTGGAACGACGGGCTCATCGCCCGGCGCGCGGCTGTCAGGGCGGTGTCCGCCGAGTCCGGTGACGGCCCGGACGACGGCATGCGGACCCAGGTCGAGGCATACGCACCGTCCGGCGGGCCGCTGCGGCCACGGCTCGACGCGCTGCGCGAACTCGTCGGGCTGTCCAGGGCCCGGATCGACGCGGGCGCCCTCGCCGAAGCGGGACGGGTGCTCGACGAGGCGGCGGCCCGCCGCCGGCTCTCCTCCCGGCACACGGTCGTCGCCGTCGCCGGAGCGAGCGGCAGTGGCAAGTCGACCCTTTTCAACGCGCTCGCGGGTGCCCAGATCTCCGAAGCCGGGCTGCGCAGGCCGACCACCTCCGCACCCCTCGCCTGCTCCTGGACCGACGGGGCCGCCGGGCTGCTCGACCGGCTCGCCATTCCCGGCCGGCTCAGGCGGCGCCCACAGCAGGGTGCCGCGGGCGCCGACGAGGCGCTTCAGGGGCTTGTCCTCGTCGACCTGCCCGACCACGACTCCGCGGCGGCCGGGCACCGAGAACAGGCGGACCGGGTGCTCGCGCTGGTCGACGCGGTGATCTGGGTGGTCGATCCGGAGAAGTACGCGGACGCGGCCCTGCACGAGCGCTATCTGCGGCCGCTCGCCGGGCACGCCGAGGTCACCTTCGTGGTGCTCAACCAGATCGACAGGCTGCCGGGCGATGCCGCCGACCAGGTCCTCGACGATCTGCGCCGACTGCTGGACGAGGACGGCATGGCGCTGGGCGAACACGGCGAACCGGGTGCCACCGTCATGTCCCTGTCCGCGCTCACCGGCGAGGGCGTGGGCGAACTGCGCCACCTGCTCGGCCGGTTCGTCCAGGAGCGCAGGGCGGCGGCGCTCCGTCTCTCCGCGGACCTGGACGCCGCCGCGGCCAGGCTCCGTCCGCTGTACGTCGCCGAGGGGCGGACCGGTCTCGGGGAACGGGCCCGGGAGGAGTTCGCCGACCGGCTCGCGGAGGCCGTCGGGGCGGCAGCGGCGGGCCAGGCGGCCGAGCGGGAGTGGCGCAGCAACGCGGAGCGGGCGTGCGGCACGCCATGGCTGCGGCTGTGGCGCCGGTACGAGTCCACGCGGCGGCCGGGACGTCCGGAGTGCCCGGCGGGGTCCGCGTCGCCGGAGGACCGGCTCACCGCCCGGCAGGGTGTCGAGCAGGCGGTCCGGATCCTGGCGGACGAGGCCGCAGGGGGGCTGCCGGCCCCCTGGGCACAGGCGGTGCGCGAGGCGGCGGTGACCGGCGCGGAGGGGTTGCCACAGGCGCTGGACGAACTGATCACGAGCGTCACGGGAGGGGAGGGAGTGGGCGGTACTGGTGGCGCGGCGGGCGCGGCCGGTGCGGACGATGTGGACGGCGCGGTCGGCATCGGTGGGGACGGCGGCGACGCGCGTGGTTCGGCCGGTTCGGGTGGTGCGGCAGATGGCGGGGATGTGGTCAATGGAGACGAGGTCGGTGGTGTGGGTGTGGCGGGGGGTGCGGATCGTGCGGGTGGTTCGAGGAAGGGGGTGAGAGCGGTGGTGACCGGCGCGGCCGGAGTGCTCGGCGGGTCCGGCGCGGGGCACGGCGGTCGCGCGGGGGCGAGGCCGCCGCGGCCCGGATGGTGGCCCGCCGCAGTGCTGGCCCAGACGTCGATGACGTTGTTGCAGGTCTTCGGCGGTCTGTGGCTGGTGGGTCGGATCACCGGTGTGCTCGAATCCGGATTCCTCGTTCCCGCGCTGGTGATGCTGGCAGGTGTCGTCGGGGGGCCGCTGGTGGAGTGGTCGTGCGTGGCCGCGGCGCGGGGGCCCGCGCGGCGGTACGGGCAGGAGGCCGAGCGGCGGTTGCGGGAAGCGGCGGCGGCCTGCGGGCGGGCGAGGGTGCTCGACCCGGTGGCGGCGGAACTCGTGCGGTACCGCGAAGTGCGGGAGCGGTACGCGGCGGTGACGGAGTTTTCCACAACTGTTCGGTAGTCCACAGGCGCCGGCAGGATTTCCGCCTCTCCTTCAACCTGGGATCTGTGACCGTGAGGACGCGGACGCGGACGCGGTCGCCGGAGCCGACGGCCCACGACGGGTGGTCGACGACCGGTGGCCGACGTCCGTGGCTCGTGCACGGAGGACCGAAGGGGAGGCGGAGTCATGAACGACACCTTGGTGACGCTGGTGGGCAACGCGGCTACGGCGGTGGAGTACCGGGAGACCGCCACCGGCGCAATGGCGCGATTCCGGTTCGCGGTGACACCGCGCCGCTGGGATCGCGAGAAGCAGTTCTGGACGGACGGGCACACCAGCTTCTACACCGTGTGGGCGTGGCGGGCGCTGGCGTCGAATCTGTCCGGTTCCGTCGCCGTGGGGGAACCACTCGTCGTGCACGGCAGGTTGAAGGTGCGCGAGGAGGAACGGGAGGGGCGACACCGGACGTTCGTGGACGTCGAGGCGGTCGCCGTGGGGCACGACCTGACGCGGGGGACATCGGCGTTCCGGCGGGTGATCAGGGGAGGGCCGGGGCTCGATGTACGAACCGGGGGTGCGACGCCGGACGGTGCGGGTGGCGCGGGCGGTGCATCGGCGCGCGCGGACGAACCGGATTGGTCGGGAGGGGCGCTCAGGGGGAACGTGGCGGCCGGGGCGGAAACGGTCTTCGGGGCCGAAGCGGCCCTCGGACTGGGCGAGTGGTCCCGATCGGGAGGGATGCCTGCATCGGAAGGACCAGCCGGTTCGGAAGGCTCGGCCTGTTCGGGCGGTGTGCCTGCATCAGGCGGGGCGGCCGGTTCGGGAGGGGCCGTATCGGGAGGACCGGCCGGGTCGAAAGGGCCGGCCGGGACGGAAAAACAGACCGAACAGAGCGGAGGGAGTGAACGGGGTGAACCGACCGTACGTGCTCGGCGTACTGGGCGTGGAGAGGACGGCGGGCGTGCCGCACGACAACGGAGCACGAGGATGGCGGGGCGCCAAAAGAGCAGTAACACACTGACGTTGGTGACGTGAAGCGTTCGTACGGGTGTCGGGCGACGCGCCCGGGTGCGGGACGGACGGGGATTGCTGGAGCGTCAATGCGCCGCACCGGCGATAACGATTCCGAGTCGGAATGGTTATATGACGTCGTGACAGGGGATTGTTCATCGCTTCGTCCTTAGGATGCCCCCGTACTCACGGGGCACTTGAGTCGACTGGCGGGACGATCCCCACACGCGCAGCAGGCGCGGAGGGTCCCGCCCGGAGGGGAATTCTGTGTTTTCTGCTGATTCAGCGACCGTTTCGTCTTCCTTGAAGACGCCTGCCGCACGTCGGCGGGGCATGGCGCGACTGGCCGCGTCGGTGGTGGCTTCCGGTCTGGTCATGGCAGGCACCTTCGTCGGCGCCGGCAGCGCGGTCGCCGACGAGGCGCCGCAGCATCAAGGCGGCGCGGCCGCGGTCCTGGACGGGCTGAAGACCTACGACCGCGCCGTGCTCCACGCGGACGGCAAGAACCAGCAGCTGCCCGCCGGTGTCTTCGAGATGACCGTCGATGGCGGCGGCAAGCTCAAGACGTACTGCATCGACATTCACAACCCCACGCAGAACCGGGCGAAGTACCTGGAGACGCCTTGGGACCAGACGTCGCTCGGCGGCAACAAGAACGCCGGCAAGATCCGCTGGATTCTTGAGCACTCCTACCCGAAGGTCGACAACCTCGCGGCACTGGCCGAGGAAGCCGGCACCGGCCCGCTCACGGAGAAGACCGCCGCGGCGGGCACCCAGGTCGCCATCTGGCGCTACTCGGACAACGTCGATGTCGAGGCGACCGACACCGCGGCCGAGAAGCTCGCCGACTGGCTCGAGAAGAACGCCGTGAACCAGGCCGAGCCCAAGGCGTCCCTCGTCCTGGACCCGGCCGCGGTCTCCGGCAAGTCCGGCGAGCGCCTCGGTCCGATCACCGTCCGCACCAACGCTGGCCAGGCCACCGTGACCCCGCCCGCGGACTCCGCCAGCGGCGTCAAGGTCACCGACAAGAGCGGCAAGCCCCTCGCCTCCGTGGTCAACGGTGGCGAGCTGTACTTCGATGTCCCGGCGGGCACCGCCGACGGTTCCGCCTCGCTGACCGTCCAGGCCACCACCTCGGTGCCGGTCGGCCGGGCATTCGCCAGCGCGACCAAGAGCCAGACCATGATCCTGGCCGGTTCCAGCGAGTCCACGGTCTCCGCGACCGCCACCGCGACCTGGGCCAAGCAGGGCGCGATCCCGGCCGTCTCGGCGGAGAAGAACTGCGTCAAGGGCGGCGTGGACGTCACCGCGAGCAACAAGGGCGACGAGACGTTCACGTTCGAGCTGGCCGGGAAGAAGCACACCGTCGAGGCGGGCAAGTCCGAGACGGTGACCGTCCCGGTCGCCGAGGACCAGGCGTACGACATCACGGTCACCGGCCCCGGGGGCTTCTCGAAGACGTTCAAGGGCGTCCTCGACTGCAAGACCAGCAGCAGTGGCACCGGCGGTGCCGGCGGCAACGGTGGCCACGAGACCCAGACCGAGGGCACGCCGGCCCCGGCCACGTCCGGTGGCGGCTCGACCGGTTCCACGGGTGACCTCGCCGAGACCGGTGGCTCCAGCGCCACCCCGGTCATCGCCGGTGTCGCGATCGCCCTCGTCGTCGTCGGCGGCGGTGCGGTCTTCCTCCTCCGCAAGCGCAAGACCCGGCCCTCCGCGCAGTGACGCGGTGACGAGTCGCGAGCGTGGCGTCACGCCCGCGCGATGACGGCCCCGGTACGTGAACGCGTACCGGGGCCGTCGTCGTACGCGGGCCACCGGCGGGCAGGGGCGGGCAGGGGCGGGCAGGGAGCGGGGTGGCCGGGCGCCCGGGGGCAGACCCGGGTGCGCCGGGGCGGGCACGCCGAGCGCGCCGGTCCGGCGGTCGGGACCGGCCGAGCGGGGCCGACCCGGTCAGTCCGGACCGAGCCGTGAGGGCCGGTCCGGGGATGTCCTGACGGCCCGGAGCGCGGGCCTCGGGCACGGCCCCGGAAGGTGGCCCGGAAAGCGGTCGCGGAGACGGCCCGGGGCACGGGGCGGCGTCCACCGGGCTGGTTTCCGTCCGGGGACGGACGTCAGGCAAGATGGGGTGTATCTGCCCACACATCGATAGCCGGACGGTTTCTCTTGGCTGAGTACATCTACACCATGCGCAAGACGCGCAAAGCGCACGGCGACAAGGTGATCCTCGATGACGTCAACCTGAACTTCCTGCCGGGCGCGAAGATCGGTGTCGTGGGTCCCAACGGCGCCGGTAAGTCCACGGTGCTGAAGATCATGGCGGGCCTGGAGCAGCCGTCCAACGGTGACGCGTTCCTCTCGCCCGGTTACAGCGTCGGCATCCTCATGCAGGAGCCGCAGCTCGACGAGTCGAAAACGGTCCTGGAGAACGTGCAGGACGGCGCCGCCGAGGTCATGGGCAAGCTCAAGCGCTTCAACGAGGTCGCCGAGCTGATGGCGACCGACTACTCCGACGCGCTGATGGAGGAGATGGGCAAGCTCCAGGAGGACCTGGACCACGCCAACGCCTGGGACCTGGACGCCCAGCTGGAGCAGGCCATGGACGCGCTGGGCTGCCCGCCCGGCGACTGGGCGGTCGTCAACCTCTCCGGTGGCGAGAAGCGCCGCGTCGCGCTCTGCAAGCTGCTCATCGAGGCCCCCGACCTGCTGCTCCTCGACGAGCCCACCAACCACCTCGACGCCGAGTCGGTGAACTGGCTGGAGCAGCACCTCTCCAAGTACGCCGGTGCCGTCGTCGCGGTCACCCACGACCGCTATTTCCTGAACAACGTGGCCGACTGGATCCTGGAGCTCGACCGCGGCCGCGCCCTGCCGTACGAGGGCAACTACTCCACGTACCTCGACAAGAAGGCCGCCCGTCTCAAGGTCGAGGGCCGCAAGGACGAGAAGCGCGCCAAGCGGCTCAAGGAAGAGCTGGAGTGGGTCCGCTCCAACGCCAAGGGCCGGCAGACCAAGTCCAAGGCCCGTCTCGCCCGCTACGAGGAGATGGCGGCCGAGGCCGAGAAGATGCGGAAGCTGGACTTCGAGGAGATCCAGATCCCGCCGGGCCCGCGGCTCGGTTCCATCGTCGTCGAGGTCGAGCACCTCTCGAAGTCGTTCGGCGACAAGGTCCTCATCGACGACCTGTCGTTCACGCTGCCGCGCAACGGCATCGTCGGCGTCATCGGTCCGAACGGCGCGGGCAAGACCACGCTGTTCAAGATGATCCAGGGCCTGGAGAATCCCGACTCGGGCTCCATCAAGATCGGTGACACGGTCAAGGTCTCCTACGTCGACCAGGGCCGGGCCAACATCGACCCGAAGAAGACCCTCTGGGCCGTCGTCTCGGACGAGCTGGACTACATCAATGTCGGCCAGGTCGAGATGCCCTCGCGGGCCTACGTCTCCGCGTTCGGCTTCAAGGGCCCGGACCAGCAGAAGCCGGCCGGCGTCCTGTCCGGTGGTGAGCGCAACCGCCTCAACCTGGCACTGACGCTCAAGGAGGGCGGCAACCTGCTGCTCCTCGACGAGCCCACCAACGACCTCGACGTCGAGACCCTGTCCTCGCTGGAGAACGCCCTGCTGGAGTTCCCGGGCGCCGCGGTGGTCATCTCCCACGACCGCTGGTTCCTGGACCGCGTCGCCACGCACATCCTGGCGTACGAGGGCGACTCCAAGTGGTACTGGTTCGAGGGCAACTTCGAGTCGTACGAGAAGAACAAGATCGAGCGCCTCGGTCCGGACGCGGCCCGTCCGCACCGTGCCACGTACAAGAAGCTGACGCGAGGCTGATCCGTCTTGGCACGCCACATCTACCAGTGCCCCCTGCGCTGGTCGGACATGGACGCCTTCGGGCACGTCAACAACGTCGTCTTCCTCCGCTATCTGGAGGAGGCGCGCATCGACTTCATGTTCCGGCTGGCGCCGGGTGACGGTTCGCCGTCCTTCTCGGGCGGCTCCGTGGTGGCCCGGCACGAGATCGACTACGTGCGCCCGCTGGTCCACCGGCACGAGCCGGTGACCATCGAGTCGTGGGTCACGAAGATCGGCGCCGCGTCGCTGACGATCTCGTACGAGATCAAGGACCCGGACCAGGTGTACGTGCGGGCCACGACCGTCGTCGTCCCGTACGACCTGGCCGCGCAGCGGCCCCGGCGGATCAGCGCCGAGGAGAACCTCTTCCTCCAGCAGTACCTGGTCGAGGAGCACGCGGCGGCATGACCGTACCCGTGCTGCCGCTGGAGTTCGCCGACGCGAGGGAGACCGCGGATCTCGCGGCCTTCCTCGCGCGGCTCCTCCACTACGACCGGGCCGCCGCGGTGCGGATGCAGGCGGGCGGCAGCGCGCTGGCCGTGTTCGGCAGGCCGCCGTCGTTCGAGGTGCTGGCGATCCGCACGGCACGACTGGCCGGGCGCCACGACTTCGACATCACGGTGTCCGCCGGGGAGCTTCTGGAGTCCCTCGGGTCCTTCGACACCGAGGGCGGGGCCGCTCCGGGCCCCCCGCCCGCCGCCGTCACCGGACCGCCGTGGACGGGAGTGCTCCCGCCGCGCGGCGGCTGGCGCGAACTGCCGGGCCTGCCCGACCCGGTCTCCCTGCGCGAGGCCGTCACCGCCGCGGTGGCGGAGTTCCGCACCCGCGACGAGGCACTGCCCGAGACCCGGCGGACCCGGACCGAACGGGACCTGATCGGCCGCGAGATCTGGTCGCGCACCATCGGCACGACCGAACTCCCGTTGCGGGCCGTCCACGCCGCCCTGTCCCTGGGCTTCCTCCGCCCGGCACCGGGCTTCCCTGCCGCCCTGCTCGCCGCCGGGTCCTGGCTGCGGCTGCGCACCCCGTTCGGCTCGATCGCGCTGCGCGGCCACGGCAGCGGGCTCGGCGGCGGGCTCGCCGTGTCGGTGGGCGCGGGCTGAGGGGGCCCGGTCCTCGGCCCCGGATCACGGCCCCGGGGATCAATCGAACCGTGGTTGGCGCTGAGATTGATCATGGTCCAGTCGACGCGAGGGTGCTGACCCGGTTCTCGTACTCGCGACGGGCCTTGCGCTGGGCGGGGACCGCCGGGGCGCCATGGCCGCCGTCGAGCGGCTGACAGCGGGCGAGGAGTCCGCGGTGCACGGCGGGGACGGCGCTGACGCGGAGTGTGTAGCCCTGGCCGCGCCGTACGGTCACGCCCTGGTCGAGCGCTGCCCGCTCGGCGGGCTCCAGTTCGGCCGCGCGCAGGAAGTCGGCGACCTTGCCCGGCATATCGAGGGTGACCGCGGTCTCCGGTGCCAGGGTGTCCTGGCGATCGTCGGTGTGCTCGGGCATGAGGTCGGCGACGGCGGTGCGGATGGCGCCGCGGCTGACGTGGTGGTCGCGGGCCAGGCCGGCGATGGACTGGCCTCCCAGGTATCCGGCGCGCACGGCGGCGGCCTTCGCGGCCGTGACGGCCGGGCGGCGTCCGCCCTTGCTGCCCTTGGCCTCGGCGGCCCGCAATCCGTCGTAGGTCAACTCGCGCTGGAGGTCGCGCTGGAGTTCGCCAGCGGCGGCGAGGGTCTGCACCATGAACTTCACGGTGGACAACAGCTCTCCGGTGCGCGGGTGGCGGGCGGTGAGGTCCATCGCGGAGAACGCGCCGTCGTGGATGCGCAGGGCGAGGCGGTCGCGGTGGAACACCTCGAGCACGTCGAGGATGTGCCTGGTGCCGCGCACGAGGCGGAACATCTCGGAGATGTGCACGGTGTCGCCCGGCCGCGCGTACGTGAGCAGCTCGCTGAACTTCGACCGTTGGAGTGGGTGGAGGCGGCTGGAGGTGCCCGGGTCCTCCTCGAAGACGACCGGGTCCTCGATCCCGGCCTCGTCCAGGACGAGGTTCTGACGGTCGGTCGACTGCTGGTCGGTCGAGACCCGCTTGTAGACCAGGTTCGCCACCGAGGGCCCCTTCCGTGCGGAGGATCGGACCCTATCTGTCGTCAAACCCTGTCAGCAATCACCATCGGATCTGATTGGATTCGAGCCGCCGCGAACCCCGGATTGCACGGGTTCATTGGACGCGTCGGCCGCCTGTCGCCAAACGATCCTTTGCCGACAGGGAGCCCGTGGTCACGAGCCTCCGGCGGGATCGCTCCGCCCACCCCCAGCCGTTAGCAACTGGGGTTGACTATCTTCTTTAGTCAACTACAGTTGCCTGCATGTCCGTCGGCGAGAATTCCGTTCCCCCTGAGCCCGCTGACGCCCTGGCGGCTGTCGTGGCGTTGCGGCGCCTTGCCGATCAACTGGAGGACGCCGCTGTCGAGCAGGCCATGCGGGCGGGCTGGAGCTGGCCGCAGGTCTCCGAGGCGCTCGGTGTCACCCGCCAAGCCGTCCACAAGAAGCACGCCAAGCGGCTCATCGCCGCCGGAGTCAAGCTGAGGAGGCGCGGCGATGAGCGCGTTTGACAAGTACCTGCATGGGGTCATCGTGCGGGCGATGGACGAAGCTCGCGATGATGGGTCGGCGACGATCGACGCGCACCATCTTCTGTTGTCGCTCGCCGCCGATCAGGGGTCTACCGCTCAGCAGGTCCTGGCCTCGGTCGGGCTCGATCGCGCTGCTGTCCGCGAGGCACTGGATCGAGAATTCGAGCACAGCCTGAGCATGGTTGGAGTGTCTCCGGCCGCCTATGGCCTTCCCGGGCCGAGCCACGTTTCCCAGCAGCCCAAGATGGGTGCGTCCGCCAGACTCGCGCTGGAGCGGAGCTTCTCCTCCGCTCGCAAGAAGGACCTGCGGTCAGCGCATCTGCTGCTCGGGATCCTTCAGGCTCAAATCGGCACCGTGCCGCGTGCTCTCGCCTTGGCCGGTATCGATCAGGCCGAGCTGGCGGACCGCGTTCGACAGACACTCATCAGCCAGGAGCAGTGACCACCGGGATCAGCTGACGCGGCCAGTTCACCCCGTGGCCGTGCCCCTTGCCGTGATGTACAGCGGGTCCGGTAGGCGTGCGCGAAGCGTCGCACGCTGCGCTGGGCGCTAAGTCCCTGCTGAGAGCCGGTGGGCCAGTAAATCACGCCGTGGAGAAGGGCCGGGCGGTCATCCACGGGTCACACACGACAAGGAGGACCACATGCACCAGCACACCGCTCACACAGACAGCGGCCGACCGGGCGCCGAACCGGCCAAAGCAGGGGGCTCGGTATCTGAGTCCGCGCCGGCCTCAGGGGCCGAGGGCCACGAGGCGGTCCAGCGCTTACTTCAGCAAGCCGTGGCTCAAGGCGGCCTTCCCGGCATTCTCGCCGAGGTCTGCGACGGCGGCCGACAGTGGTTCGGGACCGCAGGAGTGGCCGACACCCGAACCGGCCGCAAGCGTTCACCACAGGACCGGTTCCGCATCGGCAGCATCAGCAAGACCTTCGTGGCCACCGTCGTGCTGCAGCTGGCGGCGGAAGGCAGGCTGAGCCTGGACGACACCGCTGAACAGTGGCTGCCCGGCGTGGTCCATGGCCATCACCACGACGGCGCCAGGGTGAACGTCAGGATGCTGCTCAACCACACCAGCGGGATCTTCAACTACACCGATGACCAGGAAGCACTGAACCGTTACGAGACACATCCGCCCGAGTCGCTGGTGCAGATCGCCATGTCCCATCCGCACACCTTCGCGCCGGGTTCGGGCTGGGCGTATTCCAACACCAACTACGTCCTCGCAGGCATGATCATCGAACGGGCCACCGGCCGCGCGCTTGCCGAGGAGATCGCAGGGCGGATCTCCCGCCCATTCGGCCTGACTGGTACGTACCTGCCGCACGGCAGCGATCCGACGATCCACGGGCCACACTCCCGGCACTACACGAAGCTGTTCCAGACCGACCCCGGCGCGCCGGTCCACGACGCGACCGAGCTCGATTCATCCATGTTCTGGGCAGCCGGCGGCATGATCTCCACCGCCGGGGACCTCAACCGGTTCTTCCGCGCCCTGCTGGGGGGCCGGATGCTGCCACCGGACCAACAACGTGACATGTTCACCACCGTGCCCACCCGCGACTGGATTCCCAACGCCGCCTACGGCCTCGGCGTTTCCTCAGTGAGACTGCCCTGCGGGGAAACGGTCTGGGGCATGGGGGGTGCACTCTTCGGATCGTGGTCCTACGCCTACGGCGCTCGCGATGGCGAACGGATGGTCACCACCAACGTCAACGGCGACTGGAGCAACGGCGATTGGGACGACCCCATCGGTATCTTCACCGATCTACTTCAGGCGAAGTTCTGCCGCCGGAGCTGACCTCTGAACACCGGTCACGGGTCGGGCTTGGCCGGCTCCTGATACTCACTCCTGCCCGTCGTCGTTGTCCTCGTCCAGCTCCGGCGCACCCGGGTCACGCAGCGGGCGCAGGCCGCCGTCGACCGGGGTGGAGGAGCGGAAGCTGTAGCGGCCGAGCACGTTGAGGTTCGCGTGCTTGAGCGGGGAGACGCGGGCGACGTCCTGGTCCAGGACGTCGTGCTCACGCTCCTCGGCCGGCAGCGCCCGCAACTCCTGGACGGCAGCATCCAGGTAGCGAGTCGTCCACAGCACCGCGGCATTCAGCACCAGCCCGAGCGCGCCGAGCTGGTCCTCCTGTCCCGTCCGGTACGCCTGCATGATCTGCCCGCGCTTGCCGTGGCAGATGTCCCGGGCGAGCTTGTGGCGGGACTCCTGCACGGTGAGCTGCCGGTTCATCTGCCTGCGGTAGGTGTCGTCGACTGGGTCGACCACGCGCAGCAGGTGCAGGGTCTTGGCGATCCGCCCGTACTCGGCGAACGCGGTGGCCAGCGGGGTGGGACGTCCCTCGCGGCCGAACATCCGCAACAGGTCGTACGCCCGCACCTGCCCGGTGACCAGGGAGCCGACCACCCGGAGCATGTCCGGCCAGTGCGTGATCACCTTGTTCAGGTTCACCTTGTTGCAGGCCAGCGGCTCCAGTGGCCCGTACCCGCCGGTGTCCACGCCGGGCAGCTCCGCCCGCCAGAACCTCTGGTCGGCCAGGTCGCGGAAGCGAGGCGAGAAGTTGTAGCCGAGCAGGGAGAACAGGCCGAACACCATGTCGGAGTAGGAGGCGTTGTCGGTGGCCACCATGTCCGGCTTCACCCCGGCGTCGAGGTTCAGCAGGGTGTCCAGGATGTGCAGGGAGTCGCGCGGGGTGCCGGGCACGACCATCTGCCCGATGCCCGCTACCTGGTCATTTACGGCATTCAGCCATGTAATTCCGCGTTTGAAGTGGTAGTACTTCGGCGACGGACCGGCGTTGATGGTGCGCTTCGGCACCACGAACCGCAGCCCGTCGACGGACGCGAGCAGGCCCTCGCCCCAGTGCTCCACGATCGGCACCCGCCCCTGGGCCTCGATCAGCTTCGCGTTCGCCGCGGCGATGGTGTCGGCGCGCAGGTAGTACTGGTCGACGTGGACCAGCCGGGCCCCGGTGAGCGCCTCGTCGTCGGCATCGATGACGGGGGCGTAGCCGATGTTGCACGCTTCGCTCACCAGCAGCGCCACCAGGGACGTCTTCAGGTTCTCCATGCGGGTACGGCCGTCCCCCAAGTGCACGAAGGTGTCAAGGAATCCGGTCCAGGAGTCGACCTCGAACAGCAGGTCCGGCAGGTCGATCTTCGGGAGCATCTTCGCGGTGGTCCTGCGGCGCAGCCACTTCAGAGACTCGCTCTCGCCGAGCGCGCCGAGCCGGTCGACGTTCAGCTTCAACCGGCCATTGGGCTGGACCTCGAAGCTGAGCTTCGCGTCCTGCCCGGCCTCCTCCAGACGCTCCGCCATCAGCTGCCAGGCCGCGTCCAGGGCCCGCACCTGCCCGGCCAGATGTTCCTCGACCGGCTCGTCCAGGCTCAGGCCATGCAGTACGTCCTCGGAGACGGCCTCCCACTGCTTGCCGTCCAACAGCCGCGCCCGAGGGTCCGCCCACCGGTTCGACGGCGAGGCGAACACGTCGCGCCGGTTCAGCGCGCGGAACAGCTGCTCCAGCACGCACACCACGTACGCGTCACGGTCCACCGCCCCCTCGGGCAGCTCCGGATTGGAGCACACCGCCTTCTTCCACGCCGCCGGCACTAATTTGGCGTCGATCTCACGCGGCAGCAGCGGCTTGGCCTTCACCTTCCGCCTCGCCAGCGCCGGGAGCCGCTTCACCGCCTCCAAAATCCGCTTGCCACCGGAGGCCGCCCCCAGCGCCGACGACTCCCCGAGCAGCGACAGGAAGGGGCGGACCGTGTTGTAGCGGGTGGCCAGCAGACGCCGTATCTCCGCCTCGGCCTCCTCGTCCGCGGGCCCGATCAGCTTTCCCAGCAGCGCCGAGGCGGCCACCACCTCCTCGCGCGGCCCGATCTCCGTCTCCAGCGCCCGCCACATCGCGCCCGCGTCCAGGTCGGCATCGCTCTCGGTCACCAGGTCCAGCTGCTCGCTCCAGAGCCGGAACACCCCATCGAGCATCCGCGACGCTTTCGCCACGCGAGGCCGGGCCGCGAGCCAGTCCCGGTCCGTCGCCCGCCGCGCGGCGCTGATCAGCTTCACCTGCATCAGCACCGAGAACAGATCCAGCGCGTCGTCGATCGCGGACGCCTCCAGGTGCCGCACCACCGACGTCAGCAGCGCCGTGCGCTTCGGCTCCGGCGTTCGCTCCAGGATCGGCGCCTTCGACCCCAGACCGACCCGCGCCAGCGTCGCCAGCCGGTTCGGCGGCACCTTGTCCAGCTTCACCCGGCCCAGACGGAACGCCGAAATCTCATCCACCCGCTCCAGCGCCTTCGCCATGCTCGCGCCCGTCGTCCGCGTCGGCGGCCGGCGCAGCCGCTCCAACTCCGAAATCCGCCGCCCTTCGGGCACCCCGAGCAGCGCCACCAGATCCTCCGACAAGGACGCGTCCGCCCGCCGCGCAGCGCCCGCCACCGTCGCGTACAGCCGCTTCTCCGCGACCCGACGTACGGATGCGACCTGCTTGGCCAGCACGCTCACGCCCGGCAGCAGCACCCGGTGGCGGCGCAGCCATCCCACCGCTTGGTTGAACAGGGCCACCGGTCCCTCGGCGCCCGTCCACGCCCGCCCGTGCAGGAAAGCGCGGAACTTGCGCCCCCACTCCGCGTCCTCGAACGAGTGGTAGCCGTAGGCGTCCCGGATCTCCCACGCGTGTTCGTACGCCGTCTTCGCCCGCTCGGTGTACCGCTTCACCACCGACGCGTCCTCGATCTGCAACTGCGCGGCCAAGTGCTCGATGACCGACCACGGCACGTCCAGCGGATCGTCCACCAGGAACCGGCCGACGTACCGGACGGTGCACATCTGCACCGCGAACCCCAGCTGGTGCGCCGTCGTACGGCGCAACGCGATCAGGTCCCGGTCCACGTCATCCAGGAAGAAGAACCGCTCCAGCTCCGGCCGCGTCGGCTCCTCCACGAACCGTCCGTACGCCGCCGCCTGCACATCAGTAAGAAATTCCACCGGCACCCGGCGGACGGTAGCCACCCGTCATCCGAGCCCACCGGACTTCCAGAGAAACCTGCCGCCGCATCCCGGAACTGTGTTAAACGACCAAGATCAATCTCAGCGCCAACCACGGTTCGATTGATCCCCGGGGCCGGATCAGCCCTCGGTGTTCACCATCGAGGCCGCGGCGTAGGTGAGGTAGTCCCACAGCCGCTGCTCGTGCTCCGGCGCCAGCCCGAGTTCGTCGAGGGCGGTCCGCATGTGGGCCAGCCACGCGTCGTGCGCCGCTCGGTCCACCCGGAACGGGACGTGCCGCATTCGCAGCCGCGGGTGTCCGCGCCGCTCGCTGTACGTACGGGGCCCGCCCCAGTACTGGATCAGGAACAGCCTGAACCGTTCCTCGGCCGGGCCCAGATCCTCCTCCGGGTACATCGGTCGGAGCAGCGGGTCCTCGGCGACCTCCTGGTAGAAGCGATGCACCAGGCGCCGGAAGGTCTCCTCGCCGCCGACCTGCTCGTAGAAGGTCTGCTCCTGCAGCGTGTCGCGCGGAATCTCAGTCACCCGTCCATCGTCGCAGACGCACCGGCCGAGTACTCGGGGCCTAGGACTGGCCCAGGACCTGTCCTCGGACTGCCGCCTGTCGTGCGGCGCCCGGCACTTCCCCGAGCTCTCGGCTTCGCGCGAGCAGGGCAGACCCCGTCCCTCGCGGTGTCGTCGCAGTCGTCCTCTCCCGTCCCGCACGAGGACGATCCTCCGCCTTGCGCTCGCACGCGCCGCGCCGTACGGCCCGGTCTCCGGCCGAACGACGACACCGTGACGACAGGGCCGGGGACCCCATCCCGCCGACCGCCGGATGCGGACCTGCGGACGGCGGCCCCGGCCCGGGTCCTGGCCACCGGGGGCCGGGCGCAGGAAGGTGGAGACCAGAAGGCGGGGATCAGGGAAAGTGCGGGGAGGCCGGGGAGGGGAGACCAGGAAGGCGGAGAGATGCACGACACGCAGCAGGACCGGTTCGCCGAGACCGCCGCCGGGGAACGGCGGGCGATGGTGCGGGGGATCGTGGCCCGCGGGGCACTGGGCGACCCCCGATGGCGGGCCGCGTTCGAGGAGGTGCCGCGCCATCTGTTCGTGCCGTACTACTTCGTGGCCGGCGGAACGGACCGACTGTGGTGCGAGGACCCCGACCCGGCCCGCCGCGCCCGGTGGCTGCGCGGGGCCTACGCGGACGAGGCGCTGGCCATCCGGATCAAGGACGGCGAGCTGATCTCGTCGAGCAGCCAGCCGTCGCTGATGGCCCGGATGCTCGACGAACTGGATGTGCGCGACGGGCAGCGGGTCCTGGAGATCGGTGCGGGCAGCGGCTACAACGCGGCGCTCCTCGCGCACCGGCTCGGCGACGACGCCGTGACCACCGTGGACCTCGACCCGGAGATCACCGAGTCGGCCCGCCGGCACCTGGCGGTGGCCGGGCACCACCCGGCGGTGATCACCGGTGACGGGACTCGGGGCTGGCCCCCGCGCGGCCCGTACGACCGGATCATCGCGACCTGCACCCTCGCGCGCGTACCGCCCGCCTGGTTGGACCAGTGCGCCCCGGACGCGCGGATACTGGCGCCGCTCGCCAGCGGGCTGATCGTGCTACAGGTGCGGGTGACCGTGCGCGGAAGGTGCGCCGAGGGGCGGTTCCTGCGCACGCCCGCCTATTTCGTACCGCTGCGGGGCAGCCCGAGGGGGCCGGCCGGGCGCCCGCACACCGGCGCGCTCCCCAGGCGCTTCAGCGAGGACGAACCCTTCCGGTTCCTGCTGGAGCTGACCGGATCCAGCCTCGACCCGCACGAGGCCCTCTCCCTCTGGCGGCGCGAGGGGCGCCCCGGGAGGGAGAGGTTCGGCATCACCGTCCGGGGCGGGCGGCAGTGGGCCTGGCTGGACGACCCCGAAGGGCCGTACGCCTGGCCACTGCCCGAGGGGTAGGCCCGGGTGCCCCGGTGGTTCCGGCGTGGCGCCCTCGGCCCGTCAGTCCCGGTGGATGGTGATCGTCGTCCATGCCCCGACATGCACGCGGTCGCCGTCCTTGAGCGGGACGGGAACATAGGGCTGGACCGGGTCCTCGGCGCCGTTGAGCGTGGTGCCGTTCGTGGAGTTCTGGTCCACCACGGCCCAGCCGCCGCCGGGCTGCCGCACCAGCACCGCGTGCTGGTGCGAGACGCCCGGGTCCTCCGGAGGCACGGACAGGTCGATGTCGGGGGACTCGCCGGTGCTGTGCCTGCGACGGCCGACGGTGACCTGGTTGCCGGTCAGCGCGACCCGCTGTTCCGGGGAGTACGCCGGCAGGTTGAGACCGGTCGCCTCCGGGCCGCTGCGCTGCATCATCGCCAGGAAGTACTCACGGTCCGGGGCGATGACGACCGTCCAGCTCGCGGGCGGCTGGTTCTGGTTCCCGCCCGGCGACGGCGGCTGCTGCGCCGGGACCGACGGCTGCGGTTCCTGCGGCCGGGACGGCGGCGACAGCATCCAGTCGTCGTCGGCGGACTGAGGCGGCTTCGGCTGCGAGGGCCGGGGCGGCTGCGGCGCGGGCGCCTGGGGCACCGAGGGCGCGGGCGGACCGGGGCGCTCGAACGAGGGCGGCGCCGGCTGCTGCTGGAACGGCGACGGCGCAGGCGGCCCCTGCTGCTGGAAGGGGTGCACAGGCTGCGCTGCCTGGGGCGGCTGCGGAGACCGTGGTGCCTGCGGACCCGGGCCGGGCACGGCTGCCGGGCCGGGGGCCGGGGGCTCGGGGCGGCTCGCCTGCTCGGGGGAGAGAGGCTCGGCCGGGCGGTTCACCTGCGAGGGCCGTGAGCCCTGGTACTCGAACGGATCGGGCATCCGCTGGGGCCCCGACGGCTGCTGCGCCTGGAAGCCCGGCGGCAGGTTCAGGCCGGGCGGAGGGGCGGTGGGGACGCTGGGGCGCGGGGCCAGCGGCGTGTAGGACGTCGCCGTGTTCGTCAGGTAGTTCCAGCGGCACTCCTCGCAGAACGGCGCCATCGCCTCGCGGGGCGTGCGGCACTGCGGGCACAGTTCGGCCTGCTGGGTCTGGGCGCCGGGCGGTCCCTGGGGCCCGCCGTAGCCGGGAGCGGGCGGTGGGGGAGGTGGCGGAGGGACCGAACCCGCGGGAGCGCCCGCGCCGGTCATGCGATGGCCACAGACCTCGCACCAGTCCTCGGAACCCGACTGGTGTCCGTTCGGGCAGGTCGGCATGTCGGCGCTTCCCCCTTTCGTCGTCCGGCCCCGCGGGGCCGTCATTCCTCGTGCTCTTCGCCACCCGACGGATCACTTCGCTCCGGCCGGGCGGCCCGACAGTACGGCTGTGCGATTGTGCCCCGTGCGGCCCTGCGTCCGCGCGGCCGGGCGTCGTGCGGGTGTTTCGGTGTTCGAGTGTTCCAGTGTGCGGGACGTCGGTGTCCGGTTGTTCGTGTGGTTATTTCTTGACGCGGACGGTCTTGGTGGAGCGCGTTTCGAGCGTCATCGAGTCGGCCTCCGCGACCTTCGCCTTCAGTCGCACAGTACCGGTCGCCGCATCGACGACATCCACCACCTTCGAAAGCAGTTTCGCGGTGTCCTCGTTCCCGGACGCCGACGCCAGCTGTACCGCACGGCCCAGTTTCGCGGTCGCGCTGTCGAAGTCTCCCGATCTGCGGGCGTCCAGCCCCTGCTGGATGACCTGTGCCAGCTCCGCCTGGCCCGTGTAGTGCGCGACCTGCGGATTGATCGAGGTGGACGCCGCCATGTCGTCGGTCCACACCGCCCGCACCAACCCCTGGGAGAGCGTCCGCGGCGCCCCGCCCGCCGGGTCGGGGAGGACCAGCGAGACCCGGGAGGCCAGCATCTCCTGGCCGATCCCGGCCTCCGGCACCCGTACGCACACGTGGTAGTCGCGCGACTCGTCGCCCCACGAACCCGTCGGGTAGTCCCCGGCCCGGGGGCCCGCCTCGGTGCGGCGCCCGGTCAGGTCGACGACCGTCGGCGCGACCTGCTTCACGAACATGATCTGGGCCCCGACGGGCGTCCAGAGCCGCAGCGCGACGTCCGCGACCTCCTTGCCCATCGCGTTCTCCATCATCCGCCGGAAGTCCGCGGACAGACCCGCCGGGTCGGCGACGATGTCGGCCGTACCCAGCAGGGCGGAGGCGATGCCCGTGACCTCCTTCACCTCCCAGTCGGTACCGACACCCCGTGCGTCACAGGTGAAACGGCCCGCGCACGATTCGAGAGCGGCCCGCAGATCCCCCGGGGCCTCGTGCTCGTTGCGGCCGTCCGTCAGCAGGATGCCGTGCCGGATCCCGACATCGGCCGCGCCGAGCAGCCGGTCGGCCAGCCGCAGCCAGGTGCCGATCGCCGTACCGCCACCGGCGGCGAGCGAACGCAGCGCCTCCTTCGCCCGGGCCCTGGTCCGCGCGTCGGCCACCGCGAGCCTTCCGTCGCCCGGGTAGACCTCGTGGGCGACATGGGTGCCACTGACCACCGCGAACGAGGTGCCGTCGCGCAGGGTGTCGATCGCCGCGGCCGTCGCGTCGCGGGCGTTGCGCATCTTCGTCGGCGGATAGTCCATGGAACCGGAGCAGTCGACCATGATCACCACGCCGGCGCCCGCCGCCCGGCCGGATCCGGGCACGGCCGTGGAAGCCGCACCGGACAGCGGAACGCCGCCGGTGGTGCCGCCTCCGGTCGAGGTGACCGTGACGATCGCGTTGACCTCGCGGCCGCCGGCCGGGAGAAATTCGTTCTGGTACACCTCGACGGAGAACTGCGGCACGTTCGACTTGGCGAAGTTGGCCATCTGATCGGCTCCTCGGGAACTCCAGGCGTCGGATGAGGACAGCTGCGAGAGGGATGAGACAGGGAAGCGGCGCGGAACGGACACGGACGAACTCTGGATGAAACCGGGTGATCAGGGCGGAATCAGGAGGAAAGCGCGCAGAATCCAGAACGCACCGGAGACGAACCGGAAGCGAACCGGAACCAAGCGTTACGCAACGGCGTTCACGGGGTTTCGCAGCCCGATCCTGCCCCCCGCGGCGTCACCGCGAACGGCAACAGCGCCACTGTTACGTTGTCGTGGCCCCCGCCGTCGAGTGCGTGCCCCACCAGTGCCCGCGCGCCGTGCAGCGGTCGCGACCGCGCGTCGGCCGGTACTGCCGCGGCCATCTCCGCGGCCGACTCCGCGTAGTTCCACAGGCCGTCCGTGCACACCACCACGAGACCCGGCCGGTCCGGTTTGAACGACGCGGTGTGCGGCTCCAGTTCGTACGCGTCGGCGCCGAGCCAGCCCGTGATCGCATGGGCGCGGGCGTCCGCGTACGCATCGGCCTCGTTCATCAGGCCCGCCGCCACCATCTGCGCGGCCCACGAGTCGTCCTCGGTGAGCCGGGCGGGCGGGGCGGAACGGTCGTCCGGCACCCAGTAGACGCGGCTGTCGCCGACCCAGCCGACCACCAGCAGACCGCCCGCGGTGACCGCGCCGACCAGGGTGCACGCCGGGGCGTTCTGGTGCCGCCCCGGATCGTGCTCCGTCGCCCGGCCGGCCTCCCCGGCCAGGGAGTCGACCGACTTCGAGGCCGCGACGATCGCGTCGTGCATCGCCTGCTGCGGGTGGGTGCCGCGCGGCAGCGACTCCAGGAGTGCCTCGTTGGCGGCGTTCGCGGCGGCGGCCGACGCCTCGTCGGGGCGGCTCGCCGAGGAGACGCCGTCGCACACGATCGCGACGACGGCCGGTGAACCGTCGGGCAGGGCGGTGGTCGAGACGGCGAACGAGTCCTCGTTGCGGTGATGGCGCAGCCCCCGGTCGCTGACGGCGGCCACCGAACCGAGCTCCTGCTCCACGTGGTCGCGCTCGCGCGGCTGGGCGTGACCGCAGTTCTCGCAGTAGCCGTCCGTGTCGACCCGTCCGGCGCGGCACGCCACGCACAGCTTGGTCCCGGCCGGCGGTGTCGCGAACGGCCCGTCGGTACGGGTACGCGGGTCGGGCACGGGTGCCACGGGGGAGGGGGCGGGTGCCTTGGCGGCCGGTGCGGGTGCCTCGTTGGCCGGGGTGCCGGAGGCAGCCGTGGGCCCGGAGGCGGCCGGGGTGCCGGAAGCACCCGTGGTGCCGGGCGGGGGCGTGATTCCGGAAGGTTCTGCGGTTCTGGAGGCACCCGTGGCTCCGGAAGACCCGGCGCTTTCGGGAGGTCCTGCGGTTCCGGGCGCGGTCGCGGAGGTGTCCGCGGCGGCCGGCGCGGCCAGTTCGAAGTCCTCCGGCCCGCCCGCCCCCTCGGGCCGGTCCGCCACCGCCGGCACGGTCAGGGCGACCGTCGGGCGATCACACGGTGGCGCGGGCACGGCCGACAGGTCGTATCCGCACGCACCGCAGAACCGGTCGTCGGGCTCGGCCGGTTCCTCACAGCCCGGGCACTTCGGCAGGGCCGTCTCCTGGGGCTTCTGCGACATCCTCACACCCACGTCCGGGGGCGGAAACGGTTGGCCCGCTCCACCAGTTCGATCCTCTCGTCGCCGGGCTCGGCGAGCCGGGCGAGCATCCGGTACGAGCGCTCCAGCCCGAACCGCAGGCCGCGCTCGTCCAACTCACTGCCGAGCAGCGTCCCCAGCCCGTTCGGGCCGCTGGGCCCGCTGGGTCCGGTGGATCCGGCGGGTCCACCAGGTCCACCGGATCCGTTCGGCCACGGCGGCGGGCCACCGGCCGCGGGGCGGCCGGAGAGCACCCAGTCGAGCGCTGTCCCCAGCACCTCCGTCGACAACTCCTCGCGGCGCACCGGGTCCAGGCCGAATCCCGCCAGTGCCGAGACCTGGTCGGCGGCGGCCCGGAGGTCGGCGAACAGCGGTTCGTCCGCGGCCCGTTCGCGCAGGCGTGCCCGCACCGCGGCGACCCTGGCCGCCGTGAAGTGGATCGACGCCTCGGGCACGGACTCCAGCGCCGCCACCGCCCCGGCCCGGTCCGCCACCGCCAGCCGCACCCGGGCCAGGCCGAACGCCGCGCTGACGAAGCCCGGATCGGTCGTCCACACCAGGTGGTAGTACTCGGCGGCGTTGTCCAGTTGCCCCAGCACCTCCGCGCAGATCCCCAGCGCCAGCTTCGGCGCCGGTTCACCAGGGAACGCGTCGTACACCGCGTCGAAGGACAATGCCGCGTTCTCGTAGGCACCGGTCACCAGCGAGGTGACACCGCGATACCAGACGACCCGCCAGTCGTCCGGGTGCCCGCGCTCCAGCTCGGCCAGGGTTCGTCCGGCGGCGTCGGGTTCGCCCGTCTCCAGGCGGGCGCGCAGTTCACGCAGCCGGGTCTCCAGCGAAGGCGCCGGTACGTTGCCCAGCGCGGCGATCAGGTCGGCCGGGGCGGTGGCCATCAGCCCGGCGAGGAAGCCGGCGTTGGGGTCGCCCGCGTCGACCCGCGGTACGGGCAGCGCGAGCGAGGCGGCCCGTACGTCGAGCCCGGCGGGCCGGGGGGCGTGCGGGACGTACGGCACCGACGCCGACGGCAGCGACGATGCCGATGGCACCGACGGCGTTCCCGGAACGGCTGCCGGGACCCGGGGCCCGGGGAGGGCGGCACCCGAAGCACCCGCCACCGCCGGTGCGCCCGCCGTACCCGTACCCGTACCCCCACGATTCCGGCGGCGCCTCCCGAAGATCCCGGACGGCGCCGGTTCGGCGTCCCGGACCCCCAGCCGGGACACCTCGCCCGTCGGCTTCGTGAACAACCGCGTGTCCGTGACCCGTACTTCCGCACCGAACAGCGTCGACAGCGCCGGTCGCGGCCGTCCCGTCTGCAGCGCCACCACCTCGCGAAGCACCCCGGTCAGCTGCTCCGCCATCTCCGCCGCCGAGGCGAACCGCCGCCCCGGGTCCGGGTCGGTGGCCCGTACCAGCAGCCGGTAGAACGACTCGTAGGTCCGGAACACCTCGATGTTGTCCGGGTCGGGCAGCGAGTCCACGAAGACGTTCGTGTAGCCCTGGAAGTCGAAGGTGAGCACCGCGAGCGTCCGCGCGACCGTGTACAGGTCGGAGGCGACCGACGGGCCGACCTCGGCGACCTCCGGTGCCTGGTAGCCGACCGTGCCGTAGATGGCCGACTCGGCGTCGTCCATCCGGCGCACCGCGCCCATGTCGATCAGCTTCAGCCGACCCTCGGTCTGGATGGCGTTGTCGACCTTGAAGTCGCAGTACAGCAGGTTGCGGCTGTGCAGATGCCCGAGCGCCTCCAGCGCCTCGATGCCGTACGCGCACGCCTGCTCGACCGGCAGCGGATCGCGCCTCCCGGCCGGGGTGCGCCGCTCGTTCGCGATCTCCTTGAGGGCCTTGCCGCCGACGTACTCCATCACTATGTAGCCGTCGAGCGAGCCGGTGCGCTGGTCGAGGTGCTCGACGAAGTTGTAGATCCGGACGATGTTGGCGTGCTCGATCTCGGCGAGGAACCGGCGCTCCGAGATGGCGGCGGCCATGGCGTCCTGGTCACCGGTGTCGAGCAGGCCCTTGAGGACGACCCAGCGGTCCGACACGGCGCGGTCCACCGCGAGGTAGACCCAGCCGAGCCCGCCGTGGGCCAGGCAGCCCGCCACCTCGTACTGGCCGTGCACGACGTCGCCCGCGGCCAGCTTGGGCACGAAGGAGTACGGGTGCCCGCACGTGGTGCAGAACCCCTCCGTACGGCCCGGCCGTTCGCCGCGGGACCGGCCCACCGGCGCGCCGCAGTCGGAACGCGAACAGAAGCGCTTCCGTTCCGGAACCTCCGGGTGGGCCATCACCTCCGACCGCGGGTCGGGCCGTGGCACGTCCGGTACCTGCACCAGACCCACGCCCAGCCTGTCCCGGCCGGACACGCCCGAGGACGAACCGGAGGAACGCACCGACACGGAAGGGGAGGCGGCCGTCCAGGACAGTGAACGCGAGAGCCGGCCCGAGACGGACCGCCGGGACGTCGACGAACGGGACGAGGACCGCGAGGAGGCATGCGACGCCGACGCCCGCGAGCCGCCGCTGCCGCCCCGGCTTCCGTGGCTTCCCCGGCTGCCGGGGGCGTTCGCGCCGCCGCCCGCGAGCCCGGTGGGCGGTGAACCGACCATGCCCGTCGGGGAGACGACCGGGGCCAGGCCGCAGGTGTCGCAGTACAGCTCACCGCCGCCCACGTCCTCGTAACCGCCCTCGCACGTGGGGCGCTGGCACTGCGTACTCATCTTCCGTCCCCCTGTCCGTACCACCGCCGCGGCGGCCGTCTTGCCCCGCACCTGCCCGCGCTCACCGCCCGTCCTCCGGTTCCGGGGCCCGGCCCTGGGAGAGCAGTTCGGTGGCTGTCTCCTGGTAGCGCCGCACCGCCTGGGCGGCGACCCGCAGATCGCACGGCGCGCTCCACAGCATCCGGCGCGCCACGTCGTACCGCTCGATCAGCATCAGGTCCTCGGCCAGGCCGTGCCGGGCCACCTTCGCCCGGTACGCGTCCAGTCTGCCGCGCAGTTCTGCCCGTACGGCCAGCGGCGCGGTGACGGCGGTCAACGACTCGCGGGCGCGCAGCAGCTCCTCCTCGGCCTCCCGTTCCAGCGACTCCAGGAGCGGCGAGAGCCGGTGCCACTGGGCGTGCCTGCGGTACTCCGAAGCAGCCACCAGCCGCTCCTGGAGCGCGGTCGCCGGGCCGCTCACGGCGGGCACCTCGGAGGCGGCGATCTTCGCCAATACCTCACCGCGCGCCGCCCTGGCCTCGGTCAGGGTCCGGTCCGCGCGCGAGAGGACGTCGCGCAGCCGGACCAGCCGCTGCTCGGCGTCCTGCCGGACGGCGAGGACCGCCTCGATCTCGCGGCGCACGTCCTCCAGGGCGCGGGCCGCACGGTCGTAGCGCGTCGTGTCGGGGCGTCCGCCGCCGGGCGCGGCACTGCCCGGCCCCGACAGCCAGAAGGCGAGCGGATCGGAGATCACCTGGCCCCGCAGCGTGGCCAGTTCCTGCGTGACCGCCTCCAGGTCGTCGCCCGCCGGATGCTCACCGGGCCGGACACCCACCGACCGCGCCAGCGAACGGGTGCGGTGCAGTTCGGCGGAGAGCAGGTCGATCCGGGCGGGCAGCGCGGACCACACGGAGTCGGAGGCGACGACCACGTCAAGCGAGCGGGCGTACAGATCGTTCATCCGGGCGACCAGCTCCTCCAGCGTGAACCGCTCGGAGAGCCTGGCCGGCCGGCCGGCCGACGGATCGGTGGGTCCGGCGGCGTGCGCCACGGTGACGCTCCGGCCACGCAGCAGGTCGGTGAGGGTCACGAGATCGTCGCGGTTGGGGTTGCGGCGACGGGACCGCACCGCGCGGGCCCTGGCCAGCGTGCCCGCGTACGCGTCGAAGTATCCCCACAGCAGCGCGATCGACCGCTCGGTGGCGGCCCACCGCTCCTTGGTGATGCCGGTCAGGTCGGCGCCCTCCAGGAGCCGACGGCCCGCGTGGTCCTGGAGGGCGAGCAGCGAGGTCTCGATCGCTTCGTGCTCCGCGCCCAGCCGGTCCAGCACACGGTCCGCCTCCTCCCGGTCCATGACCGGGCCGGGGGGCCGTTCCGCGTAGCCGGGGAAGGGGCCCGCGACGCTCATCGATCACCTCTCAGCTCCTCCCGCCGGGACGGACCCGCCGGGATCAGTGCCACTGCCTCGCCTGCCACTGCCTCGTCTGCCCTTGTACTGTCACTGCTGCCGTTGCTGTCACTGCTGCCGTTGCGGCGCCCACCGGCCGCTCCGCCACCGATGTCCCCGCCACCGATGTCCTTCCGGGCACCACCGATGTCCTTCCGGGCAAACAATGCCTCCCACGGCCCTCACGGCACCAGTGCCCCTCTCACAACACCAGTGCCCCGCCCGGCACTAGCGACTCCGGTACTTGGGTGCCGGTGGCGCCGTCAGGCCCGGCAGACCGGCCTCCAGCCACTTGCGGTACGACAGCATCCAGGGGCTGTTCGCGCCACCGCTGCGGTAGCCGACCAGCACCTGGTTGACGCGGGCCACCAGGTCGTCCGCGCCCCGCTTCGTCGCCACTCCGTAGTACTCGGTGGTGAACGGCTTGCCGCCCTTCAGCTCGACCGCCGGGTCCTGGGCCGCCTGCCCGGCCGCCAGCGCGTTGTCCGTGACCACAGCGTCCACCTCGCCCAGTTGCAGCCGCACCAGACAGTCGAGCTGGTTGGGGACGGTCAGCCGGTCCTCGTCCGCGGCGGCACCGTCGTGCTCGTCCTCGAAGAGCGCGCCGAACGACCGCCTCTTCAGCGCGTCGTAGGCGGTCGAGCCCTCGGCGGTGCAGACCCGCTTGCCGGACAGGGACGTGTCGTACCCGGTGATCGTCGAATTCTTCGGCGCGAGGACCTGCTGCCCGGTCTGGAAGTAGGCGGTGGAGAACGAGACCTGACGGGCCCGTTCGCAGGTGATCGTCATCGTCCGGACGACGACGTCGACCTTGTCGTTCTCCAGGACGGCGACCCTCTGGTTGGTGGGGATGGCCCGGAAGATCACCGCTTCCGGGTCGCCCAGGACGTTCTTGGCGATGGCCCGCACCAGATCGATGTCGAAGCCTTCGAGCCGACGGTTCGCCGGGTCGCGGTACCCCCAGCGGAAGCTGTTCTGGTCGACGCCCGCGATCAGTTTTCCGCGCGCCTTGATCCTCGCGATGCTCGGGCCGTCCGCGCCGGACGGCGGCAGGCTCGCCTCCGGGTCCGCGCAGTCCTCGGCCCCGGTCTGCGTCGCGTACTCCGTACCCGGACCCAAGACGCCACCGAACGCGTCGCCACCGAACGCGTCGCCACCGAACGCGTCGGCACCGGCGCGGGAGAGGGGCAGCAGCGTCAGCGAGGCCGTCACCGCGCAGGCCACGGCCATGCCCGTCACACCGCCCCAGCCACGCAGTCTGCCGGTGGCGGACCTCGCTCCCGTACGCTTCCTGATCACCGCTCCTCCTCTCGCTCCCACTCCCGTCCTCACCGGTACTCCGAGAGCCTGCGGTTGACGCCGACGATCGCGGCGACCGCTCCCAGCGCGGCGAGCACGGCGGCCCCGACCGGCAGCCAGACCAGTGCCCCGAGACCGTTGTTCGCGGCCGTGGTGAACTGGTCCTGTTCATGGGCGAGCGCCTGCGCCAGCGCGTCGTCCACCCGGCCGAACGACTCGCCCGTCGACTTCTCCGGACCGGTGATCTGCTCCAGCGCGCCGTCGTAGTCGCCGCTGTCGTCGGTCGTGCGGGCGGTCCGGTGGCGGTCCCGCCACTCGGAGACCGCGTCGATCGCGGCCTTCACCGGTGCGTTTCCCCGGTCGTCGGCGCCGGCGAGCTCCGTGGCCCTCGCCAGCTGCTCGTCGAGGGCCTTCATCTCCGTGTTGTAGTCGGTCTCGTACTTGTCGTTCCTGCCGTCCGGGGTGAGCACGGCTCCCCGGGCGACCAGGGTGAGGTTCTCATTGGCGCGTGCCTTCAAGGAGTTGATCCGCGCGTGGTTGAGCACGTCCAGGGACTGCTGCCCGTGCGTGTCGGCGTTTCGCAGCTCGGCGCGGGCCACCGTGTGTCCCACGGCCAGCCACAGCAGCACCACGGCCGACGCGGCGGTCGCGACGAGCAGCCCGTGGTTGAAGACCCGGTTCGTCCGGCGGTAGTTGCGCCGCTGCGCCCAGAACAGCGCGGCCACCGCCAGCCCACCGAGCCCCAGCGAGAGGAACGGCCAGGCACCGGCCTCGTCGGCGTCCCGGCCGAGCCGGTCCGTCTCCGCCGCGTACAGCCGCTCGGCGGCCGGCAACAGGACGTCTGTCATCTTCTGGTTCGCGTACCGGAGGTAGGCGCCGCCCAGTGGCAGCCCCTGGCGGTTGTTCGCGCGGGCCCGCTCGATCAGGCCCGTGTAGCGGGGGAGTTCCTTGTTGAGCGTGGTGATCTCGCGCCCGGACTCAGAGGCCGGGTCGGTGCCGGCCGCGGCGCGCACCAGCAGCCGGGACGCCTCCTCGACGTCCTTGTCGTACCGGTCGCGGACCGCGCGCGGTTCCTGCGCCCCGGCCAGGAAGCCACTGGCCGCCGCGGTGTCGGCATCGGCCAGCGAGCGGTAGATGGCCGCCGCGCTCGCGCTCAGCGGCTGGCTGCGGTGCACCACGTCGTCCGCGGCGGCCGCCCGGTCGCCGATCTCGAACGTCGTCACGGCCCCGAACGCGACGACGCACAGGGCCAGCACGGCCCCGATGATCCGGAGCCGGCCCGGCTCGGTCGTCGCCGCCGTCCGCAGCCGACGCGACGTGACGGCCCAGACACCGGGATGCGGCCGAACGGGCGGGGCCTGGGGCACGGGTACGGCCGCGGGCGCGGAAGGCCGGGCCCGCGCGTGCTCCGGTGCGGTGCGCACATTCGGCGGGTGTGTCACTTGACCTCCCCCTCGGTCGCTGACGGTGGCCCGGCCCCCGACCGGTCGGGGGAGCTGGTACCCGGCCAGAAGTATGGCCGCGTGGACCGGCCTCCACACCGGGAACGCCAGGATCCCGCGGCGGTCCACGACGGGTCCACCCGCATTCGATCAAGGCGCGCGCCGCCGATCAAGCCGAGCGGGGACCGGGCCCCGGAACCGGGACCGGGCCGCACCCCGAAACCGGATTCCGGCGCGGACCTCGAACCGAACTCCGAAGCGGCCCCGGATCGGATACCGGCGTGGGCCCCGGAGCGAAATACCGGCGTGGGCCCCGGAGCGAACCGATCCCCTTTCATGAACACGTCCGCGAGCACTCATCGGTTCCCGTACGCGAGAGGCGTCCTGCGGCACGAACACCGCGGGACGCCTCGGGGAAGGACGGGACACGCTTCTCCGGAAGGCCGGGGGACGCGCCTGGAGGAGGACCGGGACACCCCCGGAGACCCTCGCGGGCCCCTGAAGACCGCGAGCCACGGAGACGTCGGGCTCCCGGAGACCTTGGCCTCCCGGGAACCTTGGGCCCCCGGGAGCCTCGGGCACCGAGGACCTCGGGCCCCGAAGACCTCGGACCCCGGAGCCGGGGCCCGGTCGGTCAGCGGCGGTACAGCGCGCGCAGCCTCTCGTGCACCTCGGGCGGCGCCCCCGTCCGGTCCAGGCCCAGCAGCGCGGCCCCCAGCACCGGGGACTCCGTCACCACCCGGACGACCGCCTTCGGCGCCCGCACCGCGAGGAGGTCCGCGATCCGCTCGTCGAGCCTGGGGTGACGGGCCGCCAGCACGCTGCCGCCCAGCACCACCGGCGTTTCTTCGGCCAGCAGGCCGAGCCTGCCCAGAGCCACCGACGCCATCGCGACGACCTCCTCCGCCAGCCGGTCCACCAGCGCACCCGCCACCGCGTCCCCGGCCGCGGCCGTCGCGAAGAGCACGGGGGCCAGCTCGTGGCGCCGCTCGGACTCGATCCTGCCCAGGTGCAGGGCCTCGATGAGCGCGTACATCGAGTCGAGGCCGAAGTGCGCGGGCAGCGCGCGGGCCAGTTCGGTCGGCTCGCCGCGGCCGTCCTCGGCCCGCGCGGCGAACCACATCGCCTCCTCGGCCAGCGCGGAACCGCCGCCCCAGTCACCGGACATGCGGCCTATCGCGGGGAAGCGCGCGGTCCGCCCGTCCGGCAGCATGCCGACACAGTTGATGCCCGCACCGCAGACGACCGCCACGCCCCGGGGCTCGTCCACCCCCGCGCGCAGGATCGCGAAGGTGTCGTTGCGCACCTCGACCGACTCGCCCCAGCCCCGGGCGCGCAGCGCCGCCGCCAACTCCTCCTCCTCGACCGGGAGGTCGGCGTTGGCGAGACAGGCCGACACGTGCGTGACGACGCCGGACGGGACGCCGGACAGCTCCAGGGCCCGGCCGACGATCGCGCCGAGCGCCTCGACGGCAGCCTCCACGCCCACCGCGGGCGGCTGGAAACCACCGCCGCGAGCGGCCGACAGAATCACGCCCTCGGCGCCGATCACGGCCACGTCGGTCTTGCTGTTCCCGGCGTCGATCGCGAGGACCGAAGGGTTCACGAGGGCCGGGTCGCTCGCGAGGACCGAAGCGTTCACGCCCACGCCAGGTGCTCCCGGTTGTGCGCGATCAGCTTGTCGGTGAGCGCCTCGGCGTACTCGAACTGGCCGATCAGCGGATGCGCGAGCAGCGCCTTGAACACCCGGTCGCGGCCCCCGTGAAGCGCGGCCTCCAGGGCGAGGTCCTCGTACGCCGTCACATGGGCGATCAAACCGGCGTACAGCGGGTCCAGCTCCGGCACGGGGAGCGGGGTCGCCCCCGTGCCGTCGATCCGTGCCTGCACCTCGATCACCGCGTCGTCCGGCAGGAACGGCAGCGTCCCGTTGTTGTACGTGTTGACCACCTGCACCGGGGAGCCGCCCGAGCCGAGCAGCGAGGACGCCAGGTCCACGGCCGCCTCCGAGTAGAAGGCGCCGCCGCGCTTGGCGAGCAGCGCGGGCTTCTCGTCCAGCGCCGGGTCGCCGTACATGGCGAGGAGTTCCTTCTCCATCGCGGCGACCTCGGCCGCGCGGGACGGCTTGGTGCCGAGCTCCCGCACGACCTCGTCGTGCGCGTAGAAGTACCGCAGGTAGTACGAGGGGACGACGCCGAGCCGGTCCACGATCGCCCGGGGCATGCGCAGATCGCCCGCGATCGTGTCGCCGTGCTCGGCGAGCAGCCTCGGCAGGACGTTCTCGCCGTCCGGGCCGCCGACGCGGACCCCCAGCTCCCAGGTGAGATGGTTGAGCCCGACGTGGTCGAGGTGCACATCGGCGGGCGCGACGTCGAGCAGCCGCGCGAACTTCCGCTGGAAGCCGATCGCCACGTTGCACAGGCCCACGGCCTTGTGCCCGGCCCGGAGCAGCGCCCGGGTCACGATGCCGACCGGGTTGGTGAAGTCGATGATCCAGGCGTCCGGGTTGGTGCGGCGGACCCGCTCCGCGATGTCCAGGACGACCGGGACGGTGCGCAGGGCCTTGGCGAGGCCGCCCGCGCCGGTGGTCTCCTGGCCGACGCAGCCGCACTCCAGCGGCCAGGTCTCGTCCTGGTTGCGGGCGGCCTGTCCGCCGACGCGCAACTGGAGCAGGACCGCGTCGGCGTCGGCGACGCCCGCGTCCAGATCAGCGGTGGTGACGATCCGTCCCGGGTGGCCCTGCTTGGCGAAGATCCGCCGGGCGAGGCCGCCCACGAGTTCCAGACGGTCGGCCGCCGGGTCGACGAGCACCAGCTCCTCGAGGGGCAGCGTGTCCCGCAGCCGGGCGAATCCGTCGATCAGTTCAGGGGTGTAGGTGGACCCGCCACCCACTACAGCGAGCTTCATGGTCAGCCCTTTACTCCGGTCAGTGTGACGCCCTCGACAAACGCCTTCTGGGCGAAGAAGAAGACGAGGATCACGGGGGCCATGACCAGTACGGTCGCGGCCATGGTCAGGTTCCAATCGGTGTGGTGCGCCCCCTTGAAGGACTCCAGTCCGTAACTGAGCGTCCAGGCGGCCGGGTTCTCGGAGGCGTAGATCTGCGGGCCGAAGTAGTCGTTCCAGGCGTAGAAGAACTGGAAGAGCGCGACGGCCGCGATCCCCGGCTTGGCCATCGGCAGCACGACCCGCAGCAGGGTGCGCAGTTCGCCGCAGCCGTCGACCTTCGCCGCGTCCAGGTACTCGTCGGGGATGGTCAGCAGGAACTGCCGCAGAAGGAAGATGGAGAACGCGTCGCCGAACGCCATCGGGATGATCAGCGGCCAGAGCGTGCCGGACAGGTCGAGCTGCTTCGCCCAGAACAGGTACATCGGGATGACGACGACCTGCGGCGGCAGCATCATCATCGAGATGACGAGCATCAGCGACAGACGCCGGCCGCGGAAACGGAACTTGGCGAGCGCGTACGCCACGGGCAGCGACGAGACGACCGTCAGGACCGTGCCGAGCCCCGCGTACAGCAGGGTGTTCTTCCACCAGGTCAGGAAGCCCGGGGTGTCGAACACCTTCTTGTAGTTGCCCCACTCGAAGGGGTGCGGCCACAGATCGCGGGTCAGAGCCTGCTGGTCGCTCATCAGCGAGGTGAGCACCAGGAAGACGAACGGCAGCACGAAGAAGAGCGCCGCCGCGACGCCGAGCGCGTGTACGGCGATCCAGTTCAGCAGCGCCTTGCGGCGCGCCACGCGTGCGGCCGGGGTGGCGGGGGCCGGCGCAGGGGCCGCGGCCGTCGCCTCGCGGGTGTCGAGCGTCTGCGCCACGTCACTCACCTGCCTGGATCAGCCCGCCGCGGCGCCGCATCAGCAGTGCGGTGAACGCCATGGCGAGGACGAACAGAACGAGCGCGGTCACAGCGGCGGAGCCGTAGTCGAAGCGCTGGAAGCCAAGGTTGTAGACGAGCTGCGGAAGCGTCAGTGTCGACTTGTCGGGATAGCCGGGTTCGAACGACTGCCCGGAGCCACCGATCACCCCCGAGGCGACCTTCCCGGCCACGAGTGGCTGGGTGTAGTACTGCATCGCCTGGATGATCCCGGTGACCACGGCGAACATCACGATCGGCGCGATGTTCGGCAGGGTGACGAAGCGGAACCGCTGGAGCGGGCCCGCCCCGTCCAGCTCCGCCGCCTCGTACTGCTCCTTCGGCACGTCGAGCAGCGCGGCCATGAAGATCACCATCAGGTCGCCCACCCCCCACACCGCGAGCGCGGTCAGCGCGGGCTTGGACCAGGTGGCGTCGGTGAACCAGCCCGGGGTGGGCAGTCCCAGCGCGCCGAGGATCGAATTGGCCGGGCCCGTACCGGGGTTGAGCAGGAAGACGAAGGCGAGCGTCGCCGCGACCGGCGGCGCCAGGTACGGCAGGTAGAACAGGGTGCGGAAGACTCCGGCCCCCGTCTTGATCTTGGTGATCAGCAGTCCGACGCCGAGGCCGAACACCACCCGGCAGGCCACCATCACCACGACCAGCCAGAGCGTGTTGCGCAGAGCGGGCCAGAACAGCGGGTAGTCGCCGAAGACGAACTGCCAGTTCTTCAGCCCGCTGAACTCGGGGGCGGTGAAACCGTCGTAGGAGGTGAAGGAGAAGTAGAGGGTGGAGATCAGCGGGTAGGCGAAGAAGAAGCAGAACCCGATCAGCCACGGCGACATGAAGGCCGCGGTCCACAGTGCCGCTCTTCCGCGTTTCGCGCCGAGGGTCGGCTCCCGGCGCTTCACCGGCGGCGCGAGTGTGTCCGTTCGCTTGCTCATCGCGGCGCTACTTCGCCTGCGCGATCGCCGCGTCGATCTCGGCGGCGGTCTTCTCCAGGCCCGCCGCGATGTCCTCCTGCCTGCCCTTCTCGATGTCGTACCCGAGGTTCTGCAGAGACACCAGGTACGCGCCGCCGTTCACCGAGGGCGGGGTGGTGGTGCTGTTCGGGTCGGCGGCGATGTCCAGGAACGTCTTGAAGCGCGGATCGTACTTCAGCTTCGGTGACTTCAGTGCGGCCAGCGTGGACGGCACGTTGTGGATGGCGTTGGCGAAGTCCACGACCGCGTCGGTGTCGGTGGTCATGTACTTGGCCAGTTCCCAGGCGGCGTTCTGCTTCTTCGAGGTGGCGGCGATCCCCACGACGGTGCCGGTGAGGTAGCCCTTGCCGTAGGTGTCGGCCTGGTCGTCGGCGACGGGCATCGGGGCCACGCCGATCTCGAAGCCCGGCTTGCTCTCCTCGGCCATCGCCAGCCGCCACTCGCCGTCCAGTTGCATGGCCACCTGGCCGGTGTGGAAGGGGTGCTTGGCGCCCCACTCGTCACCGAACGACGTGCGGTACTTCTCCAGCTTCTCGAACCCGCCGAGGTCGTCGACCAGCTTCTTCTGGGTGGTGAGCATCGCGGCGAACGCCGGGTCCTTGGCGATGTTCGACTTTCCGTCCGCGTCGAAGTACTTCGGGTCCCAGCCGCCGAGGTAGTGCTCGGTCGTCGACTCGTAGCCGTGGTAGTTCGGCATGAACCCGAGCTGCTCGTACGAGTCACCCTTGGTCTTGGTCAACCTCTTGGCGACCTTGGACAGTTCGGACCAGGTCTTCGGCGGGTCGCTGATCCCGGCGGCCTCGAACGCGTCCTTGTTGTAGTAGAGGCCGTACGCGTCACCGAGCAGCGGAACGGTGCAGCGCACGCCGTCGAACTGCGTGTACTCGTTCATCGCCTTCGGGAACGTCTTGTCCGGGTCGATGCCGTCGCGCTTCAGGAACGGGTTCAGGTCGACGAACGCCTTCGAGGAGCAGAACTTCCCGACGTTGTTCGTGGTGAAGGACGAGACGACGTCCGGAGCCTTCGAACCGCCCGCCCGCAGCGCTTGGTTGATCTTGTCGTCGGTCATGTTCCCGACGACGTCCACCTTGATGTTGGGGTGCTTCTTTTGGAAGGCGTCGACCGTGTCCTGGATCGCCTTGACCTCGCCCCGTGCGCTCCAGCCGTGCCAGAAGGTGATGGTCGTTTCCTTGGACGCGTCGTCCGTGGCACCGGAGTTGCTCTGGCCGGTACAGGCGGAGGCGAACAGCGTGAGCGCGGCGGTCGCGGCGAGCGCGGCGGCCGACTTCCGGCGGACTGCGGACATGGCGGAGACTCCCGGTGTACGAGGTGCGGAAGAGGGGGTGACGTACGGAGTGGGGTCGGGCGGGGAACGGCTTCGGAGCGAGACGCGGATGGGACGCGAGGAGCGGATTCAGGAACGAGGAACGGGTCTCGGAGCGGCTGTGCGGATTCAGCGCGAGGTGTCGAAGACCTCGTCGCGGGTGGTGACGAGGGCGCTCTCCAGCGCGCCGCGCAGAACGGGGCGACGCGTCACGGCGCCGACGATCAACCGGGGCTGGGAGGCCGCCAGTTCGTCGAGTTCGGACTCCACCCGGCCGCGCAGGGGTTCCCCGCCGGCCGCGATCACGTCGCCGGACAGCACGACGAGTTCCGGGTCCAGCACGGCGACCATGGAGGCGAGCCCGGTCGCGAGCGCGGTGGCGAACCGGTCGAGGAGCCGCGTGTACGGGCCCTCCTCGCCCGCCTCCGCGACCTCGGCAGCCCTGGCGAGCAGCCGGGACGCCACCTCGTGATGGGTGCCCGGGGCGCGGACCGACTCGTCGTCGATGCCGAGCTCCCGGGCCAGCCGGGACAGCACCTGCGCGCCCGCCAGCTCCTGGAAACCGCCCGAGTTCGCCTTGGCGACCTGCCGGACCAGCGGTGCGCCCGGCACCGGCAGGAAACCGACCTCACCGGCACCACCGGTGAAGCCGCGGTGCAGCCGTCCGTTGATCACGAGGGCGGCGCCGAGCCCCTCCTCGTTCCACAACAGGACGAAGTCCTCGTGCCCCCGCGCCGCGCCGAGCCGTTGTTCGGCCACCGCGACCAGGTTCACGTCGTTCTCGTACTCGACCGGCATCGGCAGGAACGCGGCCAGCTCGTCCAGCAGCGTGGGGGAGTGCCAGCCGGGCAGGTGTGAGGCGTACCGCAGCCGCCCGGTGCCGGGGTCGAAGGCGCCCGGGGTGCCGATGACGACCCGCTGGATCTCGGAGCGGGTGAGCCCGGCGTCCTTGACCGCCCCGTCCAGCGCGTCCGCCACCTGCCGCACCACGCAGTCGGCGCGCCGGCCCGGAGTGCGCAGCTCGAACTCCCCGACCGTCTCGCCGGTCACATCGGCGACGGCGGCGAGGATCCGCCGAGCGTTCACGTCCAGCCCCGCGACATGTGCGGCCCGCGCGTTCACCGCGTAGAGCTGGGCGTTCGGACCCGGCCGCCCCGCCACGGTCCCGGTGGCGACGACCAGTCCGGCCGCCTCCAGCCGCGCCAGCAGCTGCGAGGCCGTGGGCTTGGAGAGCCCCGTCAGCTTGCCGATCCTCGTGCGGGAGAGCGGACCGTGCTCCAGCAGCAGATCGAGGGCGGCCCGGTCGTTCATGGCACGCAGAACGCGGGGGGTGCCCGGTGTGGTTCCGGCCATGAGCTCCACCTGCCCTGTGTCGGAAGGTTGTGGGGAAAGTTGTTAGGAAACTTTCCTATTCGGTGACAGGACGGTATGGCGCCGCGGCCTGGTCGTCAATGGTCGGCATCGCTGCGGCAACCAAAGCGTTACGTGGAGGCGGCCGTTCGGTTGCCTGCGGTCCCGGGGACCGTGGGCCGGAGCCGGAGCCGGAGCCGGAGCCGGAGCCGGGAGCGGGACAGAGGCCGGCCCTGTCGGAGAGCCCGAGTGCGGGCCGCAGGCCAGTCGAAGGGGCACCCGCGAATCCGTCGATCCATGGGTGCCCCTTCGGGCGTCTTGCGGGAAGCCGGCTACTTCGACAGGTTCGACGGCGGGGTGATCGGGTTCGTGGCCAGGGACTGCGGCGAGGTCGCCGACGCGAACGCGGACGGGGCGGCCACACCGGCCGTCGGGTCGGGGGCCTGATCCTCCTCCGCCTGGGCCGGGACGCCGCCGACGATCCGGATGTCCGCCTCGTCGAAGGCCCGCTTGATCCGCCAGCGCAGCTCGCGTTCCACGCCCAGCGCCTTGCCGGGCATCGTCTTCGCCGAGACCCGGACCGTCATCGAGTCCAGCAGCACATCGCTCAGGCCCAGGATCTCCACCGGGCCCCACAGCCGCTCGGTCCACGGGTCCTCCTTGACCATCGCGGCGGCGGCCTCGTCGATCACCGTGCGGACCCGGTCGAGGTCCTCCGAGGGGTGCAGCATCACGTCGACACCGGCCGTGGACCAGCCCTGGCTGAGGTTGCCGATCCGCTTCACCTCGCCGTTGCGCACGTACCAGATCTCGCCGTTGTCGCCGCGCAGCTTGGTGACCCGCAGGCCGACCTCGATGACCTCGCCGCTGGCCACGCCCGCGTCGATCGTGTCGCCGACGCCGTACTGGTCCTCCAGGATCATGAAGACTCCGGAGAGGAAGTCGGTGACCAGGTTGCGCGCGCCGAAACCGATCGCCACACCGGCCACACCCGCGGAGGCCAGCAGCGGGGCGAGGTCGATCTGGAACGCGCCCAGGATCATCAGGCAGGCCGTACCGAGGATCAGGAACGACGCCACCGAACGCAGCACGGAACCGATCGCCTCGGAGCGCTGACGGCGGCGTTCCGCATTGACCAGCAGCCCGCCCAGGGCAGTGCCCTCCACCGCCTGTGCGCTGCGGTTCATCCGGTCTATGAGCTTGGTGAGAGCGCGCCGGACGGCGGTCCGCAGCACGATCGCGATCGTCACGATGAGCACGATGCGCAGACCGATGCTCAGCCAGGTGGACCAGTTCTCCTCCACCCAGCTCGCGGCGTTCCCGGCCTGCTCGGCGGCCTCGCCGAGCGAGCTGCCGGTCCCGGGTGACGGGGCTGCGGTCAACAGGGCGGACAGGGACACGACGGAACCTCCGGATGGGGTGCGACAGGCCCACCACACTAACGGGGCAGTGAATGAGCACCACACGTCGCGACGGAGCGGACGGAGGCGTTACGGGGGCGCCGGGGCGCACGTGTGGCCGATCGCACACCAGGCGGCCGTCTCTGCCGCGACGGGCCCGGAAGAGCCCGTTCCGGTGGGCCTCGACGGGGGTGAGCGGCCGGTGACGGTGAAGAATCCTTGCGGCCCGTTACCCGCACGTGGTGGCGCTTCGACCGGGCGTGAGGAGAAAATCGGATCGGATCGTCCCGGCGCGAGCCACGCGCCGCCGGCGTACAAGGAGGCGTCCACCGTGCCGCATGTCCTGGTTCTCAACGCGTCGTACGAGCCGCTCGGCGTCGTACCGCTCCGCCGCGCTCTCGTCCTCGTGCTCGAAAACAAGGCCATCTGTCTCGAGGAGTCCGGCGCCTTCATGCACAGTGCCACCCGGGTCGTCCCGGCGCCCAGTGTCGTCCGGCTGAAACGGTTCGTACGGGTCCCTTACCGGGGGCCCGTCCCCCTGACCCGCCGGGCGTTGTTCGCCCGCGACGGAGGCCGCTGCATGTACTGCGGCGCCGCCGCCACCAGCGTCGACCACGTCATCCCGCGCAGCCGCGGCGGCCAGCACTCCTGGGACAACGTGGTCGCGGCCTGCCGCCGCTGCAACCATGTCAAGGCCGACCGGCACCTGCCGGAGCTCGGCTGGCGGCTGCACCAGCAGCCCGCCCCGCCCACGGGCCTCGCCTGGCGCATCATCGGGACGGGGCATCGCGACCCGCGCTGGTTGCCGTACTTGCAACCCTTCGGCGCGGACGACGCGATGGCCCGGATCGATGGCGTATCAGCCTAGGATCCGGGCTTCTGCGTCTCGGGAGGACGGTTTCGCGGAGTGCCGCGCGCACCTCGGCTCAGCGGGAGCGCGGTCTCAGGGCGGAGGGCCCGCGCCGGCACCGCGTGCCCCGGCCACGACCGTCGGCCCGAGGTCTGGGACTTCAGGCCCGGGCGCCGCAGCCGCGTAGGAGAGCTGTGAATTCGGCCACTGGCCGGTTCGATTCATCCGTCATTTTCTCGCGCTGTGCGAAGCGGGTCGTCGAAGGGCGGCAGCCATCCGCACGGGGCACGCCACCTGTGCAGGCCGCCCTGCCCTGCTCGCAACCGTTCGGCGTGGACGAGGCGATGGCTCGGACCGATGTATGTCGGCCTGATTTCCCGGGGCTGGTATGCCGGGGAAGGTCAGTTGTCCTGCCCGGCCACGGCGTACGCCTCCACGGCCCAGAGCGAGTAGCCGAACCCGGTGCCCCGGCCATCGCCCTGGACCCGGATGAAGCGGGTGTCCTTCGCGTCCATCCGGACCGACTCGCGCCCGCCCCGCCCGTCCCGCACGGTCGCAGCCGTGCGCCAGTTCCGCCCGTCCGGGGAGACCTGGATCCGGTAGCGGGAGGCGTAGGCGTCCTGCCAGTGCAGCACCACCTGGCCGATCCGGGCCGGACCCGGCAGTTCGGCCTGCCACCAGGCGCCGTCCTCGACCGGTGAGGACCAGCGGGTCCTTGGATCGCCGTCGGAGGCGGCCGACGCCGGGAAGTCGGGCGTCTCGTCGCCGGAGGAGGACGCGGTGGCGGTGCGCAGCAGGTCGGGGCCCCCGGTGCGCGGATAGGCCCGGACGGTGAGCGTGCTGCGTTCCTCGCCGAAGCCGATCGGTACCTCGTACTCGCCCGCCGGGGTGCCCGCCGGGACGGTGATCTCGACGGGGACGTCGGTGCGGGAGCCGCGTGGCACCCTCGTCTGCTTCGGCACGCTCACCTCGATGCCCTTGGGAGCCCGCGCGGTCAGCGTGCCCCGCACCTCGGCGGGGCGCCGGGCGGCCAGCCGGGCCCGGACCCGCTGCGGCCCGCCGCCGATCTCGGCGTCCGTCTCGCCGCGCCCGAGATCGAGCCGGGCGGCCGGTTCGTCACCGAACCACGGCACGAGCGCCCGTACGCGCGGAGCCGCCGCGTCCCCGGCGGCGTCGTCGCTTCCGGTCGTGCCCTCCGGAACGATCGGCGGCAGCGCACCCGTGATGACCGGAGGAACGGCCGGACCGTCGACGGGCCGGCTGATCCGGAGCGCGTCCGCGCGCAGCCCCCGGACCGGCGTCTGGGTCCAGCCCGTCTCCGACAGCGGTCCCAGCTTTCGCCAGCCCTCGCCGGGCACGTGCGCCTCCAGCGTCGCACCGCCGCTCCCGGGCTCGGTCATCACGGTCACCGTCTCCACCGGACGGGGCCGTTCCAGCCGCACCGTGTAGCTGCCCGGCGCCCGGCTCACCGTGCCCGCCGCCCGGTCCGCGCCGGTCCAGGCGTCCGCCTCCCGGCGCACCCGGTCCAGGAACGGGCCCAGTACCCCTTCACCGACCGTCGCGCCGCTCTTCTTCGTCGCCCTGTGCAGCGGCTCCAGCGCCAGGGACGCCTGCCACGCGGCGGCGCCGTCGCCGCGCGACTGGGCCAGCAGCAGATCGACGGCCAGTTCGCCCGCCCGGCCGTACCGGGACAACTGCTCGGTCCACGGCCGCACTTCCTCGTCGAGCCGCCCGTCGGCCGCTCCCTTCAGCCGCTGCGGGGCCTGCCGCATCACGGTGAACGCGTCCCGCAGCGCGCGCGCCGCGCCGTCCTGCGCCACGGCGTCCTGCGTCGTACGCGACCGCCAGAACGCGTCCAGCAGCGGCCGCAGATACGCCGACTCGTCACCGCCCAGGACGGACGTCGCGCTGTTCCCGGCCAGCGTGCGCAGCGCGTCCCCGGTCGCGGCGTCGCCGCCCGCGAGATCGTCGATCGCCGCCCGCCAGGACTCCTGCGGCCGGTACCCCTTCGGGTTCCACGCGAAGTCCGCGGTGGTGAACAGCGGGATGCGGGACGCCGACGGCTGCTCCATGGCGTTCGCGAGCAGCGCCGCGGACCCGGCCGCCACCGCCGGGTCCCGGCCGGTGTACGGGCCGAGGAAGATGCGGTCCTGCGCGTAGTCGTTCACCGGGTAGTTGTCCATCGTGACCAGCGGATGCCGGAACGCGGCGCGAGCACCGGCCAGTTCCCCGCCGGTGATGGTCCTGGGCACGACCCCCACACCGGTCCAGGCGACCTGCACCCGGTCGTCCAGTTCCTTCGCGAGCGCCGTGCGGTACGCGGTCGCCCCGTCCTGGTAGAACTCCGTCGGCATCACCGACAGCGGCTCCGAGCCCGGATGCCGCTGCGCGAGATGCCGCGCCACCGCGCTCGCCACCCGCGCCTGCGCCCGGGCCGCCGCCTCAGGGCCCCTGCCGAACGTGTCGGCGTCGTCGCCGCAGTGCCACTCGCTGTAGCTGACGTCCTGGAACTGCAACTGGAACGCCCGCACGCCCAGCGCCCACATCGCGTCGATCTTCTTCGTCAGCGCCCGCACGTCATCGTCCGACGCCAGACACATGCTCTGGCCGGGGGCGACGGCCCAGCCCAGCGTCACGTGCTCGGCGCGGGCCCGCTCGGCCAGCGCCCGGAAGTCGGCCCTCCGGTCGGCGGGGTACGGGTCGCGCCAACGGGCCTGACGGTACGGGTCGTCGCCCGCCGCGTAGAGGTAGCGGTTCTGCTTCGTGCGCCCCATGAAGCCGATCTGCGCCAGCCGTTCGGCACGGGTCCACGGCTGCCCGTAGAAGCCCTCCGTCATCCCGCGCACGGCGGTGCCCGGCCAGTCCCGGACCGTGACCCCGGCGACGCCGCCGTTCCGGATGAGCTGACGCAGCGTCTGCACGCCGTGGAACAGGCCGTCCTCGCCGACGCCGTCCACGGCGACGGTGTCCCGGCCCGCGACCCGGCCGACCGCGAGCCGGTAGCCGCCGGAGGGCAGGTCGTCGCGGTCCGCAGCGCGCAGCGCGCGCAGCGCGTCCCCGGCGCTGTCGCCGCCGAGCCGGACGATGGGGCCGCGGCCCGGCAGCGTCTCGTGGACGGTGCGCACGCCCGCGTCCCGCAGGACCTGCCGGAGCGCGTCGACCGCGTACGGATCGGTGCCCGCGTCGGCCACGAGCGTGACCTCGGCGGTGAGCGGGACGGACGGGCCGGACCTCTCGATGGACTGGGGGCGCGGCCACACGGCGGGCGGCGCGCCCTCGTCCGTGCGGTCCGGCGTGGTGACGGCGGGGGAGCCGGGCGCCGAGGGGGCCGCGACGGCGGCCGGTGTTCCCGTGGAGAGCAGCCCGCCGAGCACGGCGACCGCGACGGCCGTCGCCCGCTTCCCGCACCTGAGCCGCATCGCCCGTCTCCTCGCTCCCCTGGCCCCGCCGGTGGTGCGTCGTTCGCCCCGACCGGCGCTTCTCCCGCGCTCCCGCCGGTGGCGCATGCTCTGCCCCGACCGGTGTTCGCCTCGCTTTCGCCGGTGGCGCTCGCGTCGTTCCACCGGCGGCTTCCGAGCCCACCACCCGCGCGCGAGGGTGTCAATGCACGTGGCTGTTGTGTCGTAAATGCCCGATGTGGTGGGGGCGGTGAGAGAGGGTCGGATGTCGGCATGTGGCGCCAAAGATGACGCCGAATGGCCGAAATCGGCGGACGACTTGCGGAGAGCCGGGCCCAGGGAAACGGAATGTGACTCGGGGCACGTTGAACTCGTTGCGATAACGCCTGCGTCTGCGGCCGGGCCGGCCGGGTAGGCGCGCTGTGCCCTGTTCCGCCACGGCCAGGAGGTCACCATGCCCGCTGCCGCGCAGCTTCTGTTCTCCGCCCTCTCCCGACAGGCACCCGGTCCCGATCCGCTCCCCTGCCCGTCGTCGCCCGGCGTGTTCCCCGCGCCCGGCCCCGGCCCCCTGACGAGCGAACCGCCGCTCGCCGACGCCATACCGCTGACCAGCGAGCCCCCGCTCGCCGAGGCCACCCCGTTGACCAGCGAACCCCCGCTCGCCGTCAATGCCCCGCTGATCAGCGAGCCGGCCACCGTCGGCAGCACGTGGGGCATGGAGTCCCCAGGAGTCTGAATGGGTCTGTCCCGGCTCGCCGCACTGCACGGCGTCGCCACCCCCTCCTCCCCGTCCGCGGGTGTCACGGTGCCCGTCCCCGACGACACGCTCGTCGCCGTGCTCGCCGCGCTCGGCGTGGACGCCGCCACGCCCGAGGCGGTACAGGAGTCGCTCGTCGCCGCCGAGTCCGCCGCCCGCTCCGCGCTCCTCCCGCCGACGCTGGTGGTGTGGTCCGGGGAGCCGCCTCCCGCGGCGCTGACCGCCCTGCCGCCCGGCACCACGCTCGACATCGCCCTCGAGGACGCCGGTTCGCCCCCGCCGCCCTCCATGCGGATCGGGGCCGCCGCAGCGGGCGGCGGCACGACCCCGGGCCGGGGCGCTCGTTCGGCCAGGACCACGAGCACGGGCGCGGGGGCCGCCGGTACGGGTACGGAGGCGGGCGCCGGGGCGGGCGAGCCGACGGCCCCCGCGTGGTGGAGGGAACCGCCGCTCGGCGTGCACCGGTTGTCCGTGCGCGAGCCGGGCGGCCGGAGCGCGGGCGCCACGCTCGTCGTCGCCCCGCCGCGGGCGCCGGGCCCGCCCGCCCGCTGCCACGGCTTCCTCGTACAGCTCTACTCCCTGCTGTCCGCCCGCTCCTGGGGCATGGGCGACCTCGGCGACCTCGCCGATCTGGCCGCCTGGTCGGGGCGCGCACTCGGCGCCGGATTCATCCAGATCAACCCGCTCCACGCCGCCGTGCCCGGCGACCCCACCGACCCGTCCCCGTACCGTCCGTCGTCCCGGCGCTTCCCCGACCCCGTCCATCTGCACGTCGAATCGATCCCCGAGTACGGACACGTACCGGACCGGGCCACCCTGGACGACCTGCGGCAGGGCGCCGCCGCGCTCGCCGACACCGTCCTGGACAAGGGGGCCCTGATCGACCGGGACGCCGTCTGGGAACTCAAACGCCAGGCCCTCGAACTCGTCCGGGACGTCCCCCTCACCCCGGGCCGCCGCGCCGCCTACTGCGACTTCCTGGCCGAACAGGGGCAGGCCCTGGAGGACCACGCCCTGTGGTGCGCCCTCGCCGAGGTGCACGGCCCCGACTGGCACACCTGGCCGCCCGCCCTCCACGACCCCCGCTCCGAGGAGACCGCCCGGGCCCGCCGCGACCTGATGGACCGGGTCGACTTCCACTGCCGGCTCGCCTGGCTGACCGACGAACAGCTCGCCGCCGCCCAGCGCGCCGCCGTGGAGGCCGGGATGAGCGTCGGCATCGTCCACGACCTGGCCGTCGGTGTGCACCCCGGCGGCTCCGACGCCTGGGCCCTGCAGGACACCCTCGCGCACGGCATGTCCGTCGGCGCGCCCCCGGACGCCTTCAACGCCCACGGCCAGGACTGGGGGCTCCCCCCGTGGCGCCCCGATGCCCTCGCCGCGTCCGGCTACGCTCCGTACCGCGAACTGCTGCGCCGTCTCCTCGCCCACGCGGGGGCCCTGCGCATCGACCACGTCATGGGGCTGTTCCGGCTCTGGTGGGTGCCCGAGGGGCGCCCGCCGACCGAGGGCGCGTACGTCGGCCAGGACGCCGAGGCGATGCTCGCCGTCCTCGTGCTGGAGGCGCACCGCGCCGGGGCCGTCGTCGTGGGGGAGGACCTCGGCACCGTCGAACCGCGGGTGCGCGAGACGCTGGCCCGCCGCGGTGTGCTCGGCACCTCCGTGCTCTGGTTCGAACGGGACTGGGACGGCACCGGCCGCCCCCTCGCCCCCGAGCGGTGGCGCGAGAGCTGCCTGGCCACCGCCACCACGCACGACCTGCCGCCCACCGCCGCCCGGCTGACGGGCGATCACGTGGCGCTGCGTCACGGCCTTGGTCTGCTCACCCGCGGCCTCGCGGAGGAACGGGCCGCGGAGGCCCACGACACCGCCGAGTGGCTCGGCCAACTCGCCCGGCTCCGCCTGCTCCCGGAGGGCGAGGGCGACGAGGAGGGTGCCGTCCGCGCCGTACACCGCTTCCTGCTGCGCACCCCCGCCCGCATGGTCGGTGTCTGGCTCCCCGACGCCCTTGGCGACCGCCGCCCGCAGAACGTTCCGGGCACCTGGGACCAGTACCCCAACTGGCGGCTGCCCGTCGCCGATGCGGAGGGCGACGCGGTCACCCTGGAGGAACTGGCCGCCGCGCCCCGTCTGCACCGGCTGATGGAGATCTTCCGCCCCCACGAGGACCAGGGACCAGATGGCCGGTGACGCGCACCGGGCCCGGCACCCGACGGTGACCCCGCCGCGAACCCGGGCCCACGCGGTCCGTATGCCGTCCGTACGCGGTCCCGGGACCCGTACGGCACCCCCGGGCGCGCGCCCGTCGTGGGCGTTCGCTACGTTTGCACCGTGGACAAGAAGAACGCTATGCGCGCCGGCGCCGTCGCGGCCGGAACGACGCTGATGATGCTGCTCATGTCGTCCCCCGCGCTCGCGCTCACCCGGGACGACGGTGACGACCCCGGTCCGGGCCTGAGCGTGATGGAGACCGTCGGCCTGTACGTCGTGGCCCCCATCGCCCTGTACGTGGTGATCGCGGGCCTGGTCATGATCTTCGACAAGTCCAAGAAGCAGGCCTGACGAACCCCGGGAGACGGCCCGACGCGTCCGGAGACGGACCCGTTTCCTGGATGCGGACGACCCGTGTCCTGGACACGGACCCGCTCCCGCCGAGTGCGCCGCCGGTACCTTGTGCCGCGCGGCGCACACGCGTGTCCGGGCGGCAAAGGCCCCGAGCCGTTCCCGGACGCCCGGACGGTTCGCGCCCATGACCGACTGGGACCTCAAGAAGCTCCGCATCCTGCGCACGCTGCGCGACCGGGGCACGGTCACCGCGACCGCGCAGGCGTTGCTGATGACCCCGTCGGCCGTCTCGCAGCAACTGTCCACCCTGTCCCGGCAACTCGGCGTCCCGCTCCTGCAGGCCCACGGGCGACGGGTCCGCCTCACCGACGCCGCGCACCTCGTGCTGCGTCACGCCGAAGCCGTCTTCGCCCAGTTGGAGCGCGCCGACGCGGAACTGACCGACTATCTGCGCGGCGAGGCCGGTGAGGTGCGGGTCGCGGCGTTCTCCACGGCGGTGCCCGCCCTCGTCGTACCGGCGGTCCGGCGGCTGCGCGCCGAGGACCGCCCGGGCCCGCACGTGCGGGTGCGGGAGGCGGAGGCCGCGCAGGCATACGAACTGCTGGCCGCCGGTGACGCGGACCTCGCGCTCTCCCTCGCCGCCCACGCCCCGGCGACCCACGACCCCCGGTTCGCGGTGCTGCCGCTGCTCGCGGAGCCGCTGGACGTGGCCCTGCCCGTCGGCCACCGCCTGGCCGCCGTGCCCGGGCTCCGGCTCGCCGACCTCCGCGACGACCCCTGGATCTTCGGCGGCTCCGGCCCCTGGTCGCGGATCACTACGGCGGCGTGCGAGGCGGCCGGATTCGTACCCGAGCAGGCGCACAGCGCCGCGGGCTGGACGGCCATCCTGGCCATGGTCGAGGCGGGCATGGGGGTGGCGCTGATCCCGCGCATGGCATCGGCGGAACGGCGCGGCTGCCGGGGTGGCGTGGTGTTGCGGGTACTGGAGGCGGACCAGCCGCGACGGCATGTGATGGCGGCGGTACGGCAGGGCGCCGAGCGGGGGCCCGCGGTGGCCCGGGTCCTCACGGCGCTCACCGGGACGGCAGCATCGTTCACTTCAACTGCACGGACAGTGCAGTAACTTTCGATGGACCTGCCGGTTCGGCGATGGCGACAGTGGCCCCCATGACCTTCGACCGGAACGAGAACCAGCAGGGGAAGTCCCAAGAGCACGAGTACCACCACGAGAACGCCGCCGAGGACCCCCACGCCAACGACGCGACCCCGTACGGCGGCGGTGACCCGTACGCCGACTACCGCACCACCGACCTCCCGTTCACCGATCTCGTCGACCTCGCCGACCGTCGTCTCGGCGCGGGCGTGATCGCCGCCAACGACGAGTTCTTCGCCCAGCGCGAGAATCTCCTCGTCCCGCAGCGCGCGGTCTTCGACCCCGAGCGCTTCGGCCACAAGGGCAAGGTCATGGACGGCTGGGAGACCCGCCGCCGACGCGGTGCGGACGCGCACCACCCGTTCCCGGCCCCCGAGGAGCACGACTGGGCCCTGATCCGCCTCGGCGCCCCCGGCGTCATCCGCGGCATCGTCGTCGACACGGCCCACTTCCGCGGCAACTACCCGCAGCGCGTCTCCGTCCAGGCGACGGCGGTCGACGGCGCCCCGAGCCCGGAGGAACTTCTCACGGACGACGTGAAGTGGCAGGAGATCCTCCCGCCGGCCCCGGTGCGCGGCCACGCCGCCAACGGCTTCGCGATCACCAGCGGCCGGCGCTGGACCCACCTGCGTCTCTGCCAGCACCCCGACGGCGGCATCGCCCGCCTCCGCGTCCACGGCGAGGTCGTCCCCGACCCGGCCTGGCTCGCCGCGCTCGGCACGATCGACCTGATCTCGGTCCTCAACGGCGGCCGTTACGAGGACGCCTCCGACCGCTTCTACTCCTCGCCCACCCAGATCATCCTGCCGGGCACCTCCCGCAGGATGGACGACGGCTGGGAGAACCGCCGCCGCCGGGTCCGCGACACCCACGACTGGGTCCGCTTCCGCCTCCCCGCCCAGGGCGCGGTCCGCGCGGTCGAGATCGACACCGCCTGCCTCAAGGGCAACGCGGCCGGCTGGATCGCCCTGCACGGCCGCGACGGCGAAACGGGCGAATGGTGCGAGATCATCCCCCGCACCCGCCTCCAGCCCGACACCCTCCACCGCTTCGTGCTGCGTGCCCGCGCCGTCGTCACCCACGTCCGCCTCGACGCCTTCCCCGACGGGGGCGTCGCCCGGATGCGGCTGCACGGCACCCTCACGGAGACCGGCGCGGCCGAGCTGACCCGCCGCTTCGAGCGGGCCCTGGTGTAACCCGTCTGTGCGGCTGCGCCCCGGGGCTCAGGAGCATGGTTTGCTGAACAGCGGTGCCCCTGGTACGTCCGGGAACGGAGAACAGCGATGCCCCGGACCGCGCGGCTGCGGTCCGGGGCATCGCCGTCTCCCGTACGGGCCGTGGTTACGTGGTGGGCGCCGCCGCGTCCGCCGCGCGGGCCTTCAGGGCGCGTTCCACGCCGGAGCGCGACTCGGAGATCAGGCGGCGCAGGGCCGCGTTCGGCTCCGCCGAGGACAGCCAGGCGTCCGTGGCGTCCAGGGTCTCCTGCGAGACCTGGATGCTCGGGTAGAGGCCGACGGCGATCTGCTGCGCCATCTCGTGGCTGCGGGACTCCCAGACGCCCTTGACCGCCGTGAAGAACTTCTCCGTGTACGGGGCCAGCAGCTCGCGCTGGTCGGACTGGACGAAGCCGGTGATGACCGCCTCCTGGACGGCGTTCGGCAGCTTGTCGGACTGGACGACCGAGGCCCACGCCTCCGCCTTCGCCGCCTCCGTGGGGCGGGCTGCGCGGGCGGTCGCCGCGTGGCGCTCGCCCGCCGCCGTCTTGTCGCGGTCGTACTCGCCCGCGATCTCGTCCTCCTCGAAGACGCCGGTCGCGGCGAGCCGTTCGACGAATGCCCAGCGCAGCTCCGTGTCGACGGCCAGGCCCTCGATGGTCTCCTTGCCTTCCAGCAGCGCGGCCAGCAGGTCAAGCTGCTGCGGGGTGCGGGCGGTCGCCGCGAAGGCGCGGGCCCAGGCGAGCTGGTGGTCGCTGCCCGGCTCCGCCGCGCGCAGGTGGGCGAGCGTCGCCTCCGTCCACCGGGTCAGACCGGCCTCGCGCCACTCGGGCGCCGCGTACAGGTCCAGGGCCAGCTTCACCTGGCGGTGCAGGGACTGGACGACGCCGATGTCCGACTCCTTGCCGATGCCGGAGAGCACCAGGGAGAGGTAGTCACGGGTCGCCAGCTCGCCGTCGCGGGTCATGTCCCACGCGGAGGCCCAGCACAGGGCGCGGGGCAGGGACTCGGCGAAGTCGCCGAGATGCTCGGTGACGACGCGCAGCGACTCCTCGTCGAGCCGGACCTTCGCGTACGAGAGGTCGTCGTCGTTGAGCAGGACCACGGCGGGGCGGGCGGTGCCGGCCGGGAACGGCACGGTGGTGCGCTCGCCGTCGACGTCCAGCTCGATCCGGTTCGTACGGACCAGCTTGCCGGAGTCGTCGAGGTCGTAAGCGCCGATCGCGATCCGGTGCGGGCGCAGCGTCGGCTCGCCCTTCGCTCCCTCGGGCAGGGCGGGGGTCTCCTGGAGGACCGTGAACGAGGTGACGTGGCCGTTCCCGTCCGTGGAGATCTCCGGGCGCAGGATGTTGATGCCCGCGGTCTCCAGCCACGCCTTCGACCAGGTCTTCAGGTCGCGGCCGGAGGTCTCCTCCAGCGCGCCCAGCAGGTCGGACAGGCGGGTGTTGCCGTAGGCGTGGGCCTTGAAGTACGCCTGGACGCCCCTGAAGAACTCGTCCATGCCGACGTACGCCACCAGCTGCTTCAGGACCGAGGCGCCCTTGGCATAGGTGATCCCGTCGAAGTTGACCAGCACGTCGTCCAGGTCACGGATGTCCGCCATGATCGGGTGCGTGGAGGGCAGCTGGTCCTGGCGGTACGCCCACGTCTTCATGGAGTTGGCGAACGTCGTCCAGGAGTGCGGCCACTTCGAGCCCTCCGCGTACGCCTGGCAGGCGATCGACGTGTACGTGGCGAACGACTCGTTCAGCCACAGGTCGTTCCACCACTCCATCGTGACGAGGTCGCCGAACCACATGTGGGCCAGCTCGTGCAGGATGGTCTCGGCGCGCGTCTCGTACGCCGCGTCCGTCACCTTCGAGCGGAACACGTACTGGTCGCGGATGGTCACCGCGCCCGCGTTCTCCATCGCCCCCGCGTTGAACTCGGGGACGAACAGCTGGTCGTACTTGGCGAACGGGTAGTCGTAGTCGAACTTCTCCTGGAACCAGTCGAAGCCCTGCCGGGTGACGTCGAAGATCGCGTCCGCGTCGAGGTACTCGGCCAGCGACGGGCGGCAGTAGATGCCGAGCGGAACGGTGCGGCCGTCCTTCTCGTAGCTGCTGTGCACCGCGTGGTACGGGCCGGCGATCAGCGCCGTGATGTACGTCGAGATGCGGGGCGTCGGTTCGAAGGACCAGACGTTGTCGCGCGGCTCGGGCGTCGGGGAGTTCGAGACGACCGTCCAGCCCTCCGGGGCCTTCACGGTGAACCGGAACGTCGCCTTCAGGTCGGGCTGCTCGAAGCTCGCGAAGACGCGCCGGGCGTCCGGGACCTCGAACTGGGTGTAGAGGTAAGCCTGCTGGTCGACCGGGTCGACGAAGCGGTGCAGGCCCTCGCCGGTGTTGGTGTACGCGCAGTCGGCGACGACCTTCAGCTCGTTGGAGCCCGCGACCAGGTCCGGGAGCGCGATGCGCGAGTCGTGGAACACGGCCGCGGCGTCCAGCGTCCTGCCGTTCAGCTCGACCTCGTGCACGGTCGGCGCGACCAGGTCGATGAAGGTCTCCGCACCGGCCTCGGCGGAGTCGAAGCGCACCGTGGTCACGGACCGGAAGGTGCCGCCCTCCTGCGCTCCGGAGAGGTCGAGATCGATCTCGTACGCGTCCACGGTCAGCAGGCGCGCCCGCTCCTGTGCCTCTTCGCGGGTCAGATTCGTGCCAGGCACGCGGTCATCTCCTTGGGTGTGACGTTTTCGGACATCCTTCCACGTCGCAGGCCCGGGCGGAGCGCGGAGGAACGCGAGCGGGCGCGGACGGACGCGGGCGAGCACGCGGGCGTAGGAAAGGGCGGCCACCGCACTCCGGTGGCCGCCCTCTCCCGTGCGTGGTCCGTACGCGGACGCGTCAGCCGTTCTTCAGCTCCGCCGCCACCAGCTCAGCGATCTGCACCGCGTTCAGCGCCGCGCCCTTGCGCAGGTTGTCGTTGGAGACGAAGAGCGCGAGGCCGTGCTCCACGGTCTCGTCGACCCGGATCCGGCCCACGTACGAGGCGTCCTTGCCCGCTGCCTGGAGCGGGGTGGGGATCTCGGAGATCTCGACGCCCGGGGCGCCCTTCAGCAGCTCGTAGGCGCGCTCGACGCCGATCGGGCGGGCGAAGCGCGCGTTGATCTGGAGCGAGTGGCCGGAGAACACCGGGACCCGGACGCAGGTGCCGGACACCTTCAGCTCCGGGATCTCCAGGATCTTGCGGGACTCGTTGCGGAGCTTCTGCTCCTCGTCGGTCTCGAAGGAGCCGTCGTCGACGATGGAACCGGCCAGCGGCAGCACGTTGAAGGCGATCGGGCGCTTGTAGACGGCGGGCTCGGGGAAGTCGACGGCCCCGCCGTCGTGGGTGAGCCGGTCGGCGTCGGCGACGACCTTGGACGCCTGGCCGTGCAGCTCGGCGACGCCGGCCAGCCCGGAACCGGACACCGCCTGGTACGTGGCGACGGTCAGCGCCTCCAGGCCAGCCTCCTCGTGCAGCGGGCGCAGCACGGGCATGGCGGCCATCGTGGTGCAGTTCGGGTTGGCGATGATGCCCTTGGGGCGGTCGGCGACCGCGTGCGGGTTGACCTCGGAGACCACCAGCGGGACCGCGGGGTCCTTGCGCCAGGCGGAGGAGTTGTCGATCACGACGGCGCCCTGCGAGGCGACCTTCTCGGCCAGCGCCTTCGAGGTCGCGCCACCGGCCGAGAACAGCACGATGTCCAGTCCGGTGTAGTCGGCCGTCGAGGCGTCCTCGACGGTGATCTCCCGGTCCTCCCACGCGAGGGTGGAGCCCGCGGAGCGCGCGGAGGCGAACAGCCGCAGTTCGTCGACCGGGAACTTCCGCTCGGCCAGGATCCCGCGCATGACTGTGCCGACCTGACCGGTGGCGCCGACGATTCCGACCTTCACGGGAACTCCTTCGAACGTACGAACTGTCACGGTTGCCGCTCCATGATGCGTATGTCCACGGCTTCCTTGTCCAATCCATTGTCCGGGGTGTGGACAGTGCCCGCCCGCCCGGTCGTGCGCGGGCGCGGCGCGCATGGCAGTGGGGGGGGGGGGGGGGGGGGGGGGGGGGGGGGGGGCGGGGCCGGCGCCGCGCGGGACACAGGGGGTGGGTGCGCGGCGGCCCGGCTGGGGGGGGGGGGGGGGGGGGGGGGGGGGGGGGGGGCGCGCCCGCCCCCCCCCCCCACTGTCGTACGGATCACATGCCGGACACGGTGTCCGTTACGGCGTGACCTTCTCGATCACGACGCTGCCGGTGCCCGCCGCGGTGCCGCGGCTGTTCACCAGGTGGACCTCGCCGAAGAACTGCCGGCCCGCGGGGGCCGCCCCGGCGACCGACACCTCGGCGGCGATCTCGGTGGAGGCGCCGCCCGCCAGGTTCACGGCCTTCGACTCGTCGACCTTGATCGTGCCGAGCGACGGCGTGTAGTACACGTCGCGGTAGTCGTACGTGCTGGTCCCGGCGGGGACGTCGTAACCGTGGACGAGGACGGTGTACGTACCGGCGGCGGGCTTCTCCAGGCTGACCGCCTCCTCGGAGCCGGCCGTGGTGGACTTGTCGACCTGGGTGTTGCCCTTGAAGACGTACAGGTCCAGGTCCGCGTTGGCGTCCGAGGTGCCGCCGATGGCGACGTCCAGCTTCTCGACGCCCTCACCGATGGTGACCGTGTACAGCTGCTCGTCACCCGTCTTGATCGTCGGCTCGGCGACCTTGGCCGAGCCCAGCGAACCGCCCTTGAGCGAACCCACGAGGTCACCGGCGTTGTTGGTGGCCTTCCAGGTCACCGGGGCCGGGGTGCCGATCTTCGCCTCGGGGAGCGTCTGCACCGCCGGGTCGAAGGTGGCACCGAGCAGCGAAACGTCCAGCTTGTACGGGTTGTCCAGCAGCGGCGAGGTGCGGCGCGACTCGACCTCGATCTCCCAGACGCCCGGCTGCGGGTCCTTGTAGGAGCGCACGTCGGGGCGACAGGTGTTGGCCGGGTTCTCGTAGTTCGGGTAGCAGAAGATGGTGGCGCTGTCCTCCATCTGCACCCCGTAGGGGTGGATCGAGATGAAGCGGGTCTGGCTGCCGGAGCGCAGACCGCTCAGCGCGACCTCAAGGGTCTTGGCGCCTTCGGGGACGGTCAGGAAGTACGACGTGCTGCTGTTGCGCTGCACGGAGCCGGACGCCTTGAACGCGTAGGAGGGCTTCGCCAGCTCCGTGGAGACGACGACCGTGGTGAGGATCTGCTGGTCGACGCCGACGGTCTTCTTGTCGTCGACGCGCAGGATCGCGCTGTGCACGCCCTTGCTGCCCGGCTTCGCCTGGACCTTCACCGTGACCGGCCGGTCCAGCGGCAGGGAGACGGTGGACGGGCCGACGAGCTTGAAGGTTCCGTCGTTGTTCTTCCACGACAGCCGGTGCTTGACGGCCTTGTCCGGACCCGTGGTGCGGGTGATCGTGACGTCGTACGTCTTCTTCTGGCCGGCCTTCAGGCCGCCCTCGCGGTCGTAGAGACCGGTGCCGAAACCGGGGGTCTTGAGCGCGAAGTCGATCGCGGTGTCGACCGGGGCCTTCACGGCGTACTCGTGCGCCGGGGTGCCCTGCCTCTCGATCAGCTTCCAGGCGCCGACGATGTCGATCAGACCGGAGCCCTGGGCGTGCGCGGGCACGCCCTTGATGTGGGTGGCGGAGCTGGTCAGCGCGGTGCGCAGGTCGGCCGGCGGCAGCTCGATGTTCCTCTGCTTCGCGGCCGACAGCAGCAGCGCGGTGGCGCCGGCGGCCTGCGGCGAGGCCATCGAGGTGCCCTGGAGCATGGAGTAGCCGGCCGGCAGGCTGTAGCCCGCCTCCTTGACCGGACCGCCGGGCAGCCAGGTCTGGGTGGTGTTGATCGCGGCGCCCGGGGCCGTCAGGGTCGGCGTGAAGCCGCCGTCCTCACGCGGACCGCGCGAGGAGAACGGCATCATGGCGTACTTCTTGGTGACGTTCGAGCCGTAGTTGGCGGCCCAGGTCTCCTTGGAGATGGACGCGCCGACGGAGATGACATGGTCGGCGAGACCGGGGTCGCCGATGGTGTTCACGCCCGGGCCGTCGTTGCCGGCCGAGACGACGAGCTGGACGCCGTAGATGTCGACGAGCCGCTTGTAGAGCTCCGCGCGGGCGTTGTTGCCGTCGTTCAGCGGCGGCAGGCCGCCGATCGACATGTTGACGACGTCCACACCGCGGTTCACGACGAGGTCGATCATGCCCTCGGTGAGCGCGATGTTGGTGCAGCCGCCGGACCAGGTGCAGGCACGCGAGGAGACGATCTTCGCGCCGGGCGCGGCACCGTTCATCCTGCCGCCGAACAGGCCGTTCGCGGCGGTGATGCCCGCGACGTGGGTGCCGTGCGCACCCTCGATGACGCCGATGCTGACGAAGTCGGCCTTGGCGCCCGCCGCGTTGTGGACGACGTTCTTGCGCGTCTCCACGGTGAACGGGATGCGCTCGACGACATCGGTGCGCGGGTCGTCCTTGCCGAAGTAGGAGACCTGGTGCTTCTCCTTGTACGGCTTCAGGGTCGCGTCGTCGGTGAAGTCGGCGTTGTCGTTCAGGTCGACGCGCACGTCACCGGTGACCGGGTCGTACAGCACGGCCCACACGTCGGTGGTGTCGCCGTCGCGGTTCAGGTCGCCCGCCATCTCGCCGCCCTTGGTGGCGGCCTCGGCGAACAGGCTGATCCGGTAGTCGCCCTTGGGTGCCTTGTACGTGCGGCCCTGGTGCGTGAAGGCCGGTCCGGACACCGCGTCGGTCATCCGCAGCCAGGTGCCGTCGCCGTCGCTGACCGGGTCCGTGGCGGTCACCCAGTCGACGATCTTGCGCTCACCCGTGGTGGTCTTCTGCAGCGCGGGGTGGCCGATGTCGACACCCGAGTCGAGGACGCCGATGGTGATCCCGCGGCCGTCGGCCTTCGGGTGCTGCTCGACGAAGTCCACCGCGCCCGTCTCGAAGGACGGGTTGTACGGGTTCTTCGCCGGGGTCTTCTGGTCGGGCGCCGGGTAGCTGCCGGTCACCTTCGTCCTCGTGGCCCCGGCGGCGCGGTCGCCCGCGGGCGTCGGGTCGTCCAGCTTGATCTCCTGCTTGAGATCGATGCCGTGGACGGAGGACAGCTTGGAGGCGGCCTTGATGGTCGCGTCGGCGCTCGCGGTCGGCACGGTGGCCCGTACGTAGCCGAGCTTGTCGTACGCGCGCCCCAGCACGGAGCCCTTGACGGCGTCCAGTTGCTTGGCGACCTGGGCGGTCGCACCGGGAGCGGTGGCGACCATCATCGTGATGTTCTTCTCGCCCTTGGCCTTGGCCTTGGCGAGGACCTCGGCGTCGGTCGCGCCGAGCTTGTCCTTCGAGGCGTCCTCGGCTGCGGACTTGACCGGGCCGGGCGCGGGGTTGTCGACGGCGAAGACGGGGGCCGCGCCGGTGGCGGCGAGCGCGGCCACCAGGCCGGCGGCAGCCGCGACTCGGGCCGCGCGTCTCGCCCCGGGTATGAGACTGGAGGACTCGGTGGTCATCAGCATCCCTGAAAGTGAAAGAGACGGTCCGGAATTCGGTACCGGATGACCGCTCACCCTTTCGTAAATGACAGGGGTTGTGGAGAGTTGTGGGGGGGCGAGATGTGGACATGGCGGCATCCCGCCAACGGGTCTGATGTGCCATCAGGAATGAAACGGTCGAAAGCGGCCTCTGGGGCGAGGGCGTGGCGTGTGTACGGTGCGGTGCGCGTGGCGCGGTGCGCGATGCGTGTGATGCCGCGTGTGGTCAGCGGGGCAGGATGACCAGACGGGCGGCCGGTGCGCGGTCGGCCGCCGCCGACAGGGCCGTACGCGCCACGACCGCCTGCTGCTCGGCCGCGTCGAGGAGCTTTTCCGGCGGGAGATGGACGACGGTGACCCCGAGCCGTTCCAGATGCTCCCGCTGGGCGAGGCAGGCGGACCAGTGTGCGTCGTGTTCCGCCTGGCGCCGGTCGCCGTCGAGCCTGCTGTGACGGGGTGCCCTCACGTCGAGCACCACGGCGACCGCGTGCTCGGGCCAGTAGGCGTCCACCGCGCCCAGGTGCGGGCCCCCGGGCAGCCGCAGGTCCACGTTCCACAACGGCTCCGGCAGGCCATACGACCGCACCAGCGCGTACAGCCGGTCCTCCGCCCGTGCGCGTCCCTCGACGAGCAGCGCGTCGACCGCGTCCGCCACGTGTGGACGGTCCAACAGCCCGGCCCGGCTCAACTCGCGTAAGACAGCGTTAGGTTCGGCGTGCCCGTCGCGCACGGCAGCGGTGAGCAGCCGCGGTACGGCCGACCCGTCCGAGAGCCCGGCGACCGCGTCCGCGAGCGCCCGTTCCACCGGGGCCACGGGCAGCCCGCGGACCTGCTCCGGGCGGGGACGGTCGGCGGCCCGCACCAGGCGCACGTCGCGCACCGAGCGCAGGCGGCGGGTGCGCGGCACGAGTACGTCGATCCGCTCCGGCGTACCGGACGGCACCGCCGCCGTGAACCCGTGCAGTACGAGCGCGGCGAGCCCCGTGAGCATGGCCTCCCCGTACCCGGGGTCCGTGCCCGGACACGCCTGCCCGTCCGTGCCCGGCCGTCCGTCCGCGCCTGGCGGTTCGTTCCCCGTCTGCCCGTTCCCCGCCTGCCCGTTCGCTCGTGTCCGTCCGCCCGGGCCCGGCTGTTGTCCGCTCGGCAGGCCGTGCGTGCCACGGCGCAGGGAGGCCGGGGGCCGGCCCGCGTACAGCAGGGCGGAGCGCAGCCGCTCCTCGACGGACGGCGGTCCCGGGTGCAGGACGTACACGCCGGGCAGCGGCTGCTGCCACGGGCCACCGGCGCCGCACCGCGTGGCCGCCTCCGCCGCGGACACGCCGTACGCCCGCAACTGCACTGCCGAAAGCACGCGTTGTCGGACATCGCCGGTGATGCGGAGGCGGCGGGGGGAAGGCGGGATGTACGAGGAATTCGGCGTCATGTGTCCGGGTATCCCGCATCCGGCCCCGGTACCAACCCGCTGTTACAGACCCGTCGGCAAACCGGGACAACACAGTCCTCAAGTGTGTGCGTCCCGCGGCCGAAAAGGGCCGCCGCGACGGCCCGGCGGAAGGGGCCGCCCCGACAGGAATCCCCGCCGGAACGGCCCCCACCGGACCATCGGACCACCGGGCCCGCGTCCGTCCCCCCGTCAGATCCCGGTCGGCGCGGTCGTGCCCGCGTCGCACGCCTGGGCCCGCAGCGACCGCGCCAGGTCGTCCCGCGCCTCCAGCACCAGCCGCCGCAGCGCCGGTGCCGCGTCCGCGTGGGCGGTCAGCCACGCGTCCGTCGCCTCCAGCGTGGCGGGGCTGTCCTGGAGCGCCGGGAACAGGCCCCGCACCACGTTCATCCCGGTCTGGATCGAGCGCTCGGCCCACACCCGCTCGATCACGGCGAAGTACTTCTCCGCGTACGGCGCCAGCAGCTCGCGCTGCGAGGGCTGCGCGAAGCCCGCGATCACGGCCTCCGTCAGCGCGTTGGACAGCGCGTCCGACTCCACGACGTCCGCCCAGGCGCGCGCCTTCACCTCGGCCGAGGGGCGCGAGGCCAGGCAGCGCACCTGGTGCCGCTCGCCGGACGCCGTGTCGTCACGGGCCAGTTCGGCGTCGAGCACCGACACGTCGACCACCCCGTGCGCGGCCAGCGGCGACAGGAACGCCCAGCGCAGCTCCTGGTCGACGTCCAGGCCGTCGATGCCGGCCGAGCCGTCGAGCAGCCCCGACAGCAGGCGGAAGTCCGCCTCCGAGTCGGCGACCGACGCGAAGAACCGCGCCCAGGCCAACTGGTGTTCGCTGCCCGGGCCGGCGACCCGCAGCTCCCGCAGCGCGCCCTCGGACAGCGCCCTGCCGCCCTCCTCGCGCCACTCCGGCGCCGCGTAATGGGTCACGGCCGTCCGGGCCCAGGCGTGCAGCATCTGCAGGACGCCGATGTCGGACTCCCGGCCGGCGAAGGCCAGCACGAGGGAGACGAAGTCGCGGGCCGGCATCAGGCCGTCGCGCGTCACATTCCACAGCGCCGACCAGCACAGCGCCCGCGCGAGGGGATCGGTCAGATCCCCGAGGTGCTCCCGCAGCGTCGCCAGCGACATCTCGTCGAAGCGGACCTTGCAGTACGTCAGGTCGTCGTCGTTGACCAGGATCAGCTCCGGGCGCTCCGCCCCGGCCAGCTCCTCGACCACCGTGCGCGGCCCCGCCACGTCCACCTCGGCGCGCGCGTACCGCACCAGGTTCCCGTCGGCCGCCCTCCGGTACAGCCCGACCGCGACCCGGTGCGGGCGCAGCTCCGGGTGGGACTCGGCCGCCTCCTGGAGGACGGCCAGCTCCGTGAGCCGGCCCGCCGCGTCGTGCGTCGCCACCGGCGTCAGCGAGTTGACGCCCGCGGTCTGGAGCCAGGACCGGGACCAGGCGGTCATGTCGCGCCCGGAGGTCTCGGCCAGCACCGACAGCAGGTCGTCCAGCCGGGTGTTTCCGTAGGCGTGCTTCTTGAAGTAGCGCCGGGCGCCCTCCAGGAACGCCTCCCGGCCCACGTACGCCACCAACTGCTTCAGCACCGACGCGCCCTTGGCGTACGTGATGCCGTCGAAGTTCAGCTTGGCGTCCTCCAGGTCACGGATGTCGGCCGTGATCGGGTGCGTGGACGGCAGTTGGTCGGCTCGGTACGCCCACGCCTTGCGGTTGTTGGCGAAGGTGATCCAGCCGTCCTTGAACCGGGTCGCCTCCACCATGGCGAAGACGCCCATGAAGTCCGCGAACGACTCCTTCAGCCACAGGTCGTCCCACCACTGCATGGTGACCAGGTCGCCGAACCACATGTGCGCCATCTCGTGCAGGATGACGTTGGCCCGGCCCTCGTACGACGCCTGCGTCACCTTGCCGCGGAAGATGTACTCCTCGCGGAACGTCACGCAGCCCGGGTTCTCCATCGCGCCCAGGTTGTACTCGGGCACGAACGCCTGGTCGTACTTCCCGAACGGGTACGGGTAGTCGAAGTGGTCGTGGAAGAAGTCCAGGCCCTGCTTGGTGATCAAAAAGACGTCGTCCGCGTCGAAGTGCTTGGCGAGCCCCTTGCGGCACATCGCGCCGAGCGGGATCTCCAGCGTGGTGCCGTCCTCGAACGTGCGGGTGTAGGAGTCGGTGACGTAGTGGTACGGACCGGCGACGACCGCCGTGATGTACGTCGAGATCGGCTTCGTCTCGGCGAACCGCCACACCCCGTCGTCCCGCGACTCCACGGCCCCGTTGCTCCAGACCGTCCAGCCCTCGGGCGCCGCCACCTCGAAGCGGAAGGGAGCCTTCAGGTCGGGCTGCTCGAAGTTCGCGAAGACCCGGCGCGAGTCGGCCGGCTCGTACTGCGTGTAGAGGTAGACCTCGCCGTCCTCCGGGTCGACGAACCGGTGCATGCCCTCGCCGGTCCGGCTGTACGCGCACTGCGCATCGACCACCAGGAGGTTCTCGCCCTCCGGCAGGTCCTCCAGGGCCACCCGGGTGCCGTCGAAGACGGCGGCGGGGTCGAGCGGGCGCCCGTTCAGCGTCACCGCGTTCACGCTCGGCGCCACCAGGTCCGCGAAGGTCGACGCCCCCGCCCGCGCGGTGCGGAACCGGATCGTCGTCACCGAGCGGAAGGTCAGCGGGCCGGGGGAGGCGCCGTCGCCGGTCCCCTCGGACCCGCCCTCCCCGTCGGGCCCGCCGACGGCGGAACGCAGATCGAGAACGACCTCGTAACCGTCGACGCTCAGCAGCTCGGCCCGCTCGCGGGCCTCGTCGCGGGACAGGTTCTCACCGGGCACGGGCACACTCCTTTGTGTCACGTTCCTTTGTGTACGTTCGATTACTTTGATCCTCCCATGCCGTCGTCCGGCCGGGCGGCCACGTCGTCGACCGGCCCGCGCGCGGGAATGAGCGGTGCGCACGACGGCGTTGTGCCCAGATGTGCGCACGCCCGCATGTGCGTATGCGGGCACGGGCGCACGCCCGCATCACGTGCGATGAGGTCCCGATGAGGAGAGAGATGTCCGAGAACAGCACGGCGACCGGCCGGACCCCCGTCGACTTCTGGTTCGACCCGCTCTGCCCCTGGGCGTGGATGACCTCCCGCTGGATGCTGGAGGTGGAGAAGGTCCGTGACGTCGAGGTCCGCTGGCATGTGATGAGCCTGGCCGTCCTCAACGAGGACAAGCTCGACGAGCTGCCCGAGGAGTACCGGGACATGCTGGAGAACCAGGCGTGGGGCCCGGTCCGCGTGGTCGTCGCCGCCCAGCAGAAGCACGGCGACGACATCGTCGGCCCGCTCTACACGGCGCTCGGCACCCGCTTCCACAACCGGGGCGAGGGTGCCACTCGCGAGGCGATCGTGGGCGCGCTGGAGGACGTCGGCCTGCCCGCCGAGCTGGCCGACCACGCGGACTGCGACACCTACGACACCGAGCTGCGCGCCTCCCACAAGGAGGGCATCGACAAGGTCGGCCAGGATGTCGGCACCCCGGTCATCGCCGTCCCGGGCGCGGACGGCGAGCAGATCGCCTTCTTCGGTCCGGTCGTCACCCCCGCCCCGAAGGGCGAGGAGGCGGCGAAGCTGTGGGACGGCACGTTGCTCGTGGCGTCGATCCCCGGCTTCTACGAGATCAAGCGGACGCGTACGCAGGGCCCGATCTTCGACTGAGCCCGGCGGCAGTCCGGCGCCGGCCCGGTGACCGCCCGGCGACGGCGGCACCGCCGCCGACGAGGTGACGACAGGGGTGTGCGGGACCGGGCCACGAGCCGGTCCCGCACACCCCCGTGCCCCTGGGCACGGCGGGCGGCCCGTCGGGCGCACGGCGCGGCGCGGCAGGGGGCGGCCGTCGGGCGCCGGAAGTCCGTGGCGTCCATGGGCGAGAGCATGGATCATGGTCCGGCGGTCCCGGCCCGGCGAGCCCCCGACGGCGGCGAAGGCGCCGAGCGGAGGGGCGGAACACCGGAGCGGGACGGGACGAGGGACCGAACGGCACGGGGACGACGGAGGGGCGGACATGGACCTGCGACCGGCACGGGCGCACGAGGCCGGATTGCTGACCGAACTGGCACTGGAGTCGAAGGGGTACTGGGACTACGACGCGGCATTCCTCGCCGCCTGCCGCGACGAGCTCACCCTGATTCCCGCCGACGTCGAGCGCCGCCGCACGACGGTCGCCGAGGAGGACGGGCGCGTCCTCGGCTTCACCACCCTGGACGGCATCCCGCCCGAGGGCGCCCTCGGCATGATGTTCATCGCCCCCGACGCGATCGGCCGGGGCATCGGGCGGCGCCTGTTCGAGCACACCGCGGCGGAGGCCCGAAGCCTCGGCTTCGCCCGGCTCACCATCGACGCCGACCCGAACGCGGAACCGTTCTACCGGGCGATGGGCGCGGTCCGGATCGGGGAGACCCCGTCGGGCTCGATCCCCGGACGCGTGCTGCCGCTGATGGAGTACGTGCTCACTCCGCGCTGACACCCCGCCGCGTACCGGGCCCCGCGTCCGTCGTACCGGGGTCCACAGGGCCGGGGCCCACGCGCCCCGCGTCCGCGGGACCGGGATCGGCGGGACCGGGAGCCGCGGGACCGGCGCCCGTCGGCCCGGTGTCCGCCGGTTCCGTGTCCCGCCGCCCGGCCGCCGCCAGGGCCAGGGTGACCGTGAGGGAGGCCCCCGCCATCACGGCCATCGCCGTTCCCGGCGAGGTCAGTTGGGCGACGGAGCCCGCGAGCGCCGCCGCGACCCCCTGCATGGTGAGCATGCCGGAGGCGTGCAGCCCGAGCGCCTGGCCGGTGATCGTGTCCGGGGTCAGGGCCATCAGCCGTTCCTGGAACAGCAGGCTCGCCCCGAACCCGACTGAGGCGAGCGCGGCCAGGGCGAGCGCGAGGGGCAGCCCCGGACGTGCGGCGAACACCAGGTAGGGCGCGGCCAGGAGCAGCAGCAGCGGTGTGGCCGCCCGTCCCCGCCGCAACGGAGCGGCGAACCGGCCCACCACCGTGTCCCCGACGAGCATCCCCAGCGCGGCGAAGGAGAAGAGGAGCCCCGCGTGCCCGGGGGCGTACGGGACGAACAGTGACTCGCAGCCGACGACCAGCCCGTTCGGCACCCAGAGCGCGAGATACGTCCGGCGGCGCGGTCCCGAGGACCACAGCATCCGGTTGACCCGCCACGTCTCACCGACCGACGGCCGCCCGGAGGCCCGGGGCGGACGGCGCGCCAGCCCGAACCGGGCCACGGCCGCCCCCGCCGCGTACAGGCAGGCGGCCACCATCAGCGTCCCGCGCGCGGACAGCGTCACGACCAGCAGCCCGCCGACCGCGTACCCGCAGACCTGCGCCAGACCGGTGCACATGTTCAGCGCCGAACGCCCCAGCAGATAACCGTCCTTGGGCAGGATCTCGTGGAGCAGTCCGTACCGCACCCCGCCGCCCACCGCGGCGACCACCCCCTCGACCAGGATGATCGCGAAGACGCCCGGCAGCGGGAGCCCGGGTACGGCGAGCACGGCGGTCGCCGCCGCGAAGGCGAGCGCCATGCCGCTCATCGCGGCCCGGGGCGGCAGCCGGTCCGCCGCCGACATCAGCGCGGTCGCCCCGATCACCTGGGCGAGCGAGGGGCCGAACATGGACAGGGCGGCCAGCAGTGGTGAATCGGTGGTGGAGTAGACGAGGGTGCCCAGGGCCGGCCCGCTCACCGTCGACGCGGCGACCTGCAGGGCGCTGATCGCGAAGAACGGCCGGAACCGCGGCACCCGGAAGAGTTCCCGGTAGGTGCGCATGCGGGGAGTCTGGGCGGGCGTCGGCGCGGGCCGTTACTGTTTCGCGCGGAGGCGAAACGTCATGGGCCTGTGGGAGATCAACACGGACACGCTCGCCGGGAGCAGGTTCGTCGTCTCACCGCTCGCCGAGACCGTCGCCGCCCTGAAGTCCCTGGAGCGGGGGAGCGCCGGTCACCCCGGTGAACGGTCCTGGCTCGCCGCGCATCTGCCCGCCTACCGGGCCCGGCAGGCCGCCGACCCGGTGGCGGCACTCCTCGTACCGGTGGCGCTCTGCGGCAGTTGGAACGCGGACTTCATCACCCCCACCCCGACGGGCGAGGGCACGCCGACCTTCGAGGAGGAGTTGGCCCCGGTCCGGGCCACCACGTCCGAGCGCGCCCGGTCCGACCTCGTGCTGTCCCTCGGCGACCGGCCGTTCCCGCCGCTCCTGGACCGCGACGACCTGGCCCGGTCCGCCGCCGACGTCCTGCACTGGGTCTGGCGGCACACCGTCCTGCCGGACTGGCCGCGCCGTCGCCGGATCATCGAGGCGGACGTGGTCGCGCGGACCGGGCAGCTGAGCCGGGACGGCTGGGCCGCCGCCCTCAGCGGTCTGCGCCCGGGAATGCGGTGGCTCGGCGGCAGCCGGCTCCGGATCAACGCGCACGACCACCCGCCGAAGCAACTGTCCGGGGCGCGGCTGCTCCTCGTACCGGTCACGCAGAGGGCGGGCTGGGTGTCCTGGGCCGACGACGCCCTGCGGTACGCGATCGTCTACCCGTGCTCGGGCGCCCTCGCCGACGCGGACAGGGAACGGGTGCCGGACGCCCTGGGCCGGCTGCTCGGCCCCGCGCGAGCGGCGGTCCTGGTCCTCCTCGCGCACCCCAAGAGCACCACCCAGCTCGTGGCGCTGACCGGCCAGGGCCTGGGCTCGGTGGGCCGCCACCTCAAGGTGCTGCTGGACTCCGGTCTCGTGGACCGGCGCCGGGCCGGTCGGTCGGTGCTGTACTTCCGTACGGACGCGGGGGACGTGCTGGTGGACGCCGGGCGGGACGGCCGGACGGACGCCGGGCCCGCCGCCCGCCCGGGGCGGGCATAGGCTGCGGACAGCACATCGGAGCCGGGAGGCGATGGGCGCCGAACGCCGGTCGCCCCACACGCCGTTGAGCGAGCGAAGACGACAAGGGGTCGAGCAAGGGGGAGCGACCATGGCGGACCGGAGCGGCGGGAGCGGCGGGAGCGGCACCGGCGGAAAGGGGCGGCGGACGGCGGACCCGGCCGAACTGGGCCGGCTCCTCGCCCCCTACCGGGAACGCCCGACGATGGGCAAGCTCGCCATGACCGTCGTCCCGGCGGTCGCGTTCTTCCTGTTCCTGGACGAATCCCTCGCCACGCACGGCGTCGGACACCTCATATTCGACGCCGTCTGCCTCCTGCTGTCCGTCTGGGGAGCGGTCAGACTGATCCGTTCCTTCGTCTCCTGGCTGGACCTGTACGAGGACGGGATCGTCTACCGGGGCCGGCGCGGGGTGCGGTGGGCGTATGCCTGGGAGGACTTCCACGACGTCACGCTGTCCCACGAGGTCACCTACGTCGGCGGGTCGTCGCGGCCGCTCTCGGACAAGATCGTCGCGCGTCTGTACACGGCGAACGAGAAAATCGCCTGCCACCTCTCCGGCAACTACTTCATCCCCGACAGCGGCGGCGGCTTCCCGCACACGTTCTTCCGGTCCCGGGGCAGCCTGACGCCGATGTTCGGCGGGATCGTCGACCGCGTCGTCGAGGCGCGGGTACGGCTCATCCTGAGCGAACTGGCCGGGGGCGGCGATGTCCGCTATCCGCCCTTCGAGATCGGCGCCACGTACCTCTACGTCGACGACGCCGCCGACGAGATCCCGTGGGACGAGGTCACCCGGATGACCGTGGACGCCCAGCAGATCGCCATCACCGTCCCCCACCTCCAGCGCCGCATGGAAGGCGTCAAGCTCAAGGCGGACGGCACCCGGGGGAACTACCGGGTCGGCGGGACAACACCCTGTACATCGGGACCAAGGACATGAGCCAGTGCCAGAAGGCCATCATCTGGTCCGTCATGGCCCACATCGCGGACTCCCTCGACACGGGCCGGGACAACAGCGTGGACACAGGGGCCCGTTGAGCCGGTGACGTGCCCGCACCTGCGGGCAGGGACCCGTCCGCACCCGCATGTACGTGCTGCGGGTGCGGACGGACGATCCACGGCCGGGGAGCCCGGCCCTCAGGGCGATTCGCGCCGCCCGATGGGCAGTTGTGCCCACACGGTCTTGCCCGGATCGCGCGGCCGTACGCCCCACTTCGCGGCGAGGGCGTCGACGATGACCAGCCCGCGGCCGGACAGGTCGTCCAGCGAAGGCGTGCGCAGTTCGGGCATGCGCCACTGGTAGGAGTCGGACACCTCCAGCACGAGGGTGCTGTGGCGACGGCGTAAACCCAGCTCGAAGTAGTCACCGGTGCCCTTGGCATGGCTGACGACGTTGGTCGTCAACTCGCTGACGATCAGGGCGGTGTCGTCGATGAGCCCGCCAAGTCTCCACTCGGTCAGGACGTGCTCGGCGTGGTGCCGGGCCGCTGGAACGGAGTCCCTGCGGACCCGGAATCTCTTGATGTGCGTGCGCCCGGACATGGGTCCCCCAAGGTCGTGGGTGAGCGTGGGCAGACGGAATCGTGGTCACGGAGTGCGCCGGTTTGGCGTCATGCTGTGATGCGGGCCACGCTAGAGGTGGGACTTGCCGAGATGCAAGCGAATCAAATCTGCAAGCTTGCATTCACTCTTGGGTGGCAAGTGCTGGCGTCTGCGGGCAGTTGCTGGGCAGACTGGTTCGGAAAGTGAGGGGGACGTATGCCCGCAGGTGGGAAGTCCACGGTGCGCAGTCGCCGGTTGGGCGCGGCGCTGAAACGCTTACGCCTGAACGCGCTCCTCGACCAGGAACACGCGGCCGAGGCGGTGGCCTGTTCGACGGCGAAGATCAGCCGGATCGAGTCGGGAGCCGTCAGCGCCCGGGTGGGTGATGTGCGCGTACTGCTCGACCTGTACGAGGTCGAGGACGAGGCTGAACGGAAGCTGCTGGAGAAACTGGCGCGCGACAGCAACAAGCGTGGCTGGTGGATGGACTTCAAGACCGACCGGCCCATGCGTGATGTCTTGGGTGACTTTCTCGCATTGGAGTCCGACGCGACGTACATCCGTACATGGCAACCATTGGTGGTGCCGGGGCTGCTCCAGATTCCGGAGTACACGCGGGCGTTGACGGAAGCCAGTCCCGATGCCGTCGATGACGCCGCGGCGGACCTGGTTGTCAAGGTGAGGGAGGCGCGTCGCCGAGCCTTCGAGGAGCGCGGTACGCGCTTGGCCGCAGTCATCTGGGAGCCGGCGCTGACCGGTCGGATGCCCGATCGAGCCGTCCATCAGGAGCAGTTGACGCACCTTGCGAAGATGGCCAAGCGGCCGAACGTGACCATTCAGGTGCTGCCCATCAGTGAGTGGGCTGCGGCGAGAGCGTCACCTTCCTTCGTCGCTTTCTCCTACGCGCGCGAGACGGCACCGGAAGTTGTTGTGCATGACACGGCTTCCAACTGCGTCATTCTGGAAGACTCTGATGTCATGCCCAGCTATGTGCATGCCTTTGACGCTCTCAGGTCTGCGGCTCTCACGCCGCCCCAGAGTGTCGCCTTCATAAAGTCGGTCGTGAACAGCATCACTGAAGAGATCGAGGAATCGTGAGCAACCGCGTCGTTAACTCCCGTTTCGTCAAGTCCTCCTACTCGACCGGAGGGCAGGCCGCCGACTGTGTCGAGGTCGCCCACACCGCCGACGGCGGCCGGGCCGTGCGCGACAGCAAGAACCCTGACGGCGGGCTCCAGTTCTACGCCCCCCAGGGCTGGGCGGCGTTCATCGACGGGGTGAAGGCCGGAGCCTTCAACGGCTGACTCGGGCCGAAAGGGGTAGCCGTGGTTGACGCGAGAAGGTACCGGGCTTGGCGTGCGGGCGGGGCTCAAACCCCGGAACGACCCTCGATGCGTGCCCGGCGGAGAGCTTGCCCCGGCCTCTTGCCCGGGCAGCTGGCGCGCGGTCAAGGGTAACCATTCGGCCAGCATCCTCGCGGAACCGGACATACCGCGTGAGGCTTGCCAACAGAGGCAATTCGTCCTGATATTCATGCCCTGTCGTACTGACCCTGCCGGTGCGCGTGGCCTCGTAGGAAGGGCGTGCACCGGCCTGCCGGAACGAGGTATGCCCGTGAGGTTGTTCCGCCGCGCCGTCGGCCGGTCCGCCGCCGCTCTCGCCACAGCGCTCGCCGCCGCGCTCTCCCTGACCGCGTTCGGTGGCACCGCCGTCGCGGCCCCGGCCGCCACCGCGTCCGTCGGGCCCGTCAAGCTCTACGTCAAGGGCTTCGGCAGCGGCCCGCTGAACGTCGCCGAGCAGTCCGCCCGGCAGAGCGGACTCGACGCGGCGGTTGCCCGCGGCTTCGCGCGTTCCGAATGTCGGGTGAGCGCCGGCCCCGCCGTCGTCAACTCGCTCCCGAACGGGTGGGTGCAGGTGCACATCGAGTATCTGTGCACCGGTGAGCCCAACGTGGGCTCCCCGACCTTCGTGCTCAAGCGCTACCACAAGAGCTCCGACACCCTCAGCACCCCGTGGGACGCTCCCGTCGGCTACGACCTCCAGGGCCCGCTGGGCACCCTGTTCACCGCGCCCAGCCCGGACACCATGCCCCTCTACCTCTGCCAGGTACGGGGCGACCACTTCGCCACCACCGACGTCGGTTGCGAGGGTCAGACCTACGTGACGCGCCTCGGCTGGCTGTACGCCGCACCGCCCGCCGGAACGTCGAGCCTGCCGCTGCTGCGCTGCCTGCGCAAGGAGAACCGGCAGATCTTCGAGTCGCACCAGCCCGACTGCGAGGGGCAGATCATGGGCGGGACGCTCGGCTACCTCCTGCCCTGATCCTCCTTCGCTCGCCCCGACCCGGTCCGGTCCGTTCCGGTCCAGGTCGGGGCGACCGTATGGGGTCTTCCATCAGCGGCCGAGCCACTCCGCGACCTCGACGCCGTCCCCGACGCTCACCACGCCCTCGCGCACCACCGCGTTCTTCGCGCCGAAGCTGACCTTGTTCCTGTACTCCGGTTCGCGACGGTACGTCGACAGGGTCCGGATCGGCTCCGGGCCCGCGCGGCGGCCGGTGCGCTGGTCGACCATGGGGACGGCGCACCGTGTGGCCCGTACGGAGTGGGCGAGTTCGACCGTGCCGAGGGTCATGCGGCGCACCCGGTCCTCGAAGTGCGGTTCGTCGTCGCCGGTCAGGACGATGTTGGCCCGGAAGCGGTCCATCGGGACGGGCGCCGCGTCGCCCCGGGCGGCGATGCGGGCGTTGAGGTCGTCCAGGGAGGCCGTCGAGGCGACCAGCACCGCGTGCGCGTCGGCGAAGTTGACCTTGCCGGGGGTGTCGCCCCAGCCGTCCCGGTCGAAGCCGGGAACCACCCGCACCAGGCGGGACTTGGCGCCGAGCGCGTCCGAGAACCACTCCGCGACCTCGTCCCCCTGGTCGGACGCGACGCCGAGCGGCTGGTCGAACATGCTGACCTCGCGGTGCGGGCCGCCCCGGTCAACGTCCAGCCGCAGCGGCTCGACGCCCTCGGCGGACAGCGCCAACGCCGCGCCGCCGTCCAGGACTTCGACCCCGATCGCGGCCATCGCGGGGTGCGTGCGCTGGCTGCGGAACGCGCCGTCCGTCGCGTCCACCACCATGAACGTACGGTCGTGTTCGAGGCCGGTCCCGAGAACCCGTGCCGAATCGACCGCGGTTCCGGCGCAGCCCTTGACCGGGTAGTAGGTGAGTTCGCGAACGGTGATGGTCACGGTGTCCCCTCCGGGGCGGCCGCTTCGAGTTCGTCGACGCTGCCGGACATGATGGTGCGGATGTGGCGGGTGAGGTGGTCGAGGGGCCAGTCCCACCAGGACAGGGCGAGCAGCCGGGCGACGGTCTTGTCGTCGTAGCGGGTGCGGATCAAACGCGCGGGATTCCCTCCGACGATGCCGTAGTCGGGCACGTCGGCGGTGACGACCGAACCGGCGCCGATGATCGCGCCGTGCCCGATCCGTACGCCGGGCATCACCGTGGCGCCGTATCCGAACCACACGTCGTTGCCGACGACCGTGTCGCCCCGGTTCGGCAGCCCGGTCAGCAGGTCGAAGTGCTCGGCCCAGGAGCCGCCCATGGACGGGAACGGGAAGGTGGACGGGCCGTCCATCCGGTGGTTGGCGCCGTTCATGATGAACCGCACGCCGGTGCCCAGCGCGCAGAACTTCCCGATGACGAGCCGCTCCGGCCCGTAGTGGTACAGCACGTTGCGGGTCTCGAACGAGGTCGGGTCGTCCGGGTCGTCGTAGTACGAGAAGTCCCCGACCTCGATCAGCCCGGACGTCACCAGGGGCTTCAGCAGCACGACCCGGGGCTGCCCCGGCATCGGGTGGAGCACGGTGGGATCGGCGGGGACGTCGTCGACGGCGAGGTTGTCGGGGACGGGATTCATGGCCCTCATCATCGCATCCGCCTCACCCGGGACGAGTTCCTCCCGGGAACTCGACGCCCGGGAGGGGAACGCGCCTTCGCGGCCGGCGCGGGCGGGACCGGCCCTTCGCCGCCTGTCCGTGCGCGAGCCGCCTGCCCGGCGTAATCCGTTCGACAGGTCCCAAGGACCCGCTCAGGATGAGGCGCATGGATCTGCGCGTGATCGACCCGGTTCGTATCGGTACGGAGCGGCTGCCGGGAGGGCGGCTGCTGGGGTGGGCGGAGTGGGGACCGGAGGACGGCGCGCCGGTGCTGCTGTCGCCCGGCGCGGCCACCAGCAGGCATCTCGGGTTCGGGGCCGACGTGCTGGACGGGATCGGCGTGCGACTGATCTCCGTCGACCGCCCCGGGCTCGGAGTCTCCTCGCCGCTGCCCGGCCGTACGTTCGAGGACTTCGCCGACGACATCCGGGCGTTCGCGGCCCTGCGCGGTCTGGGCAGGCCACTGATGGTCGGCAACTCGCAGGGGGCGCCCTTCGCCCTCGCCTGCGCCGCCGCCGGAACGGTCGCTGCGCTCGCGGTGGTCTCCGGGGCGGACGAGGTGGCCGAGCCGCGGTTCGCCGAGGCGCTCCCGGACGACCTGCGGGGCCTCGTCGGTCTGGTGGTGTCCGATCCGGCCGCCGCCGAGAAGATCTTCGCCGGGTTCACCCCGCGGGCGATGTGGGACCTGGTCATGTCCGGCAGCCCGGACCGCGACCTCGCCGTGTACCGGCAGCCCGCGTTCGCCGCCGCCTACCGCCGCGCCCTCGACGAAGCCTTCGCGCAGGGAGCGGACGGATACGCCCGCGACACCGTCCTGGCCATGGGGTACTGGGGGATCGCGCTGCCGGACATCGCCGTGCCCGTCGACCTCTGGTACGGGGAGCAGGACACCGGCCACTCGCCCGATCACGGCGAAGGGCTGGCCGCGCGCATCCCGGGCGCGGTCCGGCACCTGGTGCCCGACGCGGGCGGGTCGGTGCTCTGGACCCACGCCGAGCAGGTGCTGAGCACCTTGCTCAAGCACGTCGCCGCGCCCTGACGTCCTGCCGTGGCGACACGACGGAAGGACCCCCGCCAGGTCACGTCCTGGCGGGGGTCCTTTCTTCATCCGCCTGCCCGGTGAAGGCTGAGAAGACGATCACGAGGCAGGACGTTCACGCGCCTCCCGGTCAGGGGGCGAGCAGCAGCACGTCGGCGCGCTCCTTGGCCGCCGCGTAACGCTTCGCCACGTCCTGCCAGTTGACGACGGCCCACATGGCGTCGATGAAGTCGACCTTCTGGTTCTTGTACTGGAGATAGAAGGCGTGCTCCCAGGCGTCGAAGACCAGGATCGGGACGGAGCCCTGGCCGACGTTGCCCTGGTGGTCGTAGACCTGCTCGACGATCAGCTTGCCGCTGACCGGCTCGTACGCCAGCACGCCCCAGCCGGAGCCCTGCGTGGTGGCCGCGGCCTTTGTCAGCTGGGCCTTGAAACCGGCGAACGAACCGAACGACTCCGTGATCGCGTCCGCGAGGTCGCCGACGCCGTCCGCCGCGAGGGGCTCGCCGCCGCCGTCACCGGTCATGTTGTGCCAGTAGATCGAGTGCAGGATGTGGCCGGGGAGGTGGAAAGTCATTCGTCCCGGGCCAGGTCAAGGGGCAAGAGGTCGTGAACGAGGCGCCGCGCCATATGGGCGGGTACTTCGCGGGATTCCGGGTCGATATCCGCTGGCAGGAAAAGATCTACAAGTAGCGAGTGGGCTGGGTATGAGACGTTTTCGTGGGTGTGCGATATGTGTGGCTGTTCCTCTGCTGCTGTTCGTGGCCCTGTTCGTGATGCAGGGGTGCGGGGGGAAGAGCCCGGAACTTCGCTCCGAGGAGGTCGTCGGTGTCTGGAAAGGCTCCGGCGGCGGGCGGATCGAGTTCCGGGCGGACGGCACGTTCGACATGTCAGGCATCCCGCGGAGCGCGATCGAGTTCAGCTTCTCCACACCCCCTCCCGGGGAGGGCAGCCTTTCCGGGAGGGGGAGGTGGGACCTGGAGGGGCAGCGGGACCCGAGCAGCGGCGTCGAGCTCCGCTTCGTCGAGGGCGGCTCGTTCACCGATGACGCCGGATTCGCCCTGCTTCGGCCCGTCCGGAGCAGGGACGAGCCGGAGATGTATTTCGATGTGAACCCCGACACGGAGGACGGCTACCGGGTCCGCCGCGAGGCGTCCGACCGGCGCGGTCCCGGGGAAAAGTGAGGGAACGGGGAGCGGGCGCGGGTACAGGTAAGGCCCGGCTTCAGGCGCGGGCGCGGGCTCGCGTGCGGGCCTCGGCGAGGCGGGTCAGATGGTCCTCGTACGCCTTGGCGTAGAACGCCGCACGCGCGGGGTCCGGTTCGACCACCTCCCTCGGGGCCGTCCAGGCGGCCGTGTCCAGCGCCGCGCCGAAGCGTCGCGCCGCCGAGAGGACGGCGCCCCGCGCACCCACCTCGCCCTCCACGATCCGCAGCGGACGGCCCAGCACGTCCGCGAACAGCCGGGTCCAGGCGGGGGAGCGGGTGCCGCCGCCGCACAGCGCCAGGGTGCCGGTGAGGCCCGCGGCGTCCAGGCAGTGGCGGGCGGCGAAACCGATGCCCTCGCAGACCGCGCGGACCAGGTCCGCCGCGGTGGTCTCCAGACAGACCCCGAGGAACTCGGCGCGCAGCCGGGGCTCGAGGAAGGGGGCGCGTTCGCCGGAGGGGGCGAAGTAGGGCCGCACCCGTACGCCGTTGGCGCCCGGCGGGGTGGTGGTGAGCAGCCGGTCGACGTCCGTGTGGCGTACGCCGGTCGTGGCCAGGACCCAGTCCAGGGCCGCCGTGCCGGCCATCGCGGGCATGGCGCGCAGCCAGTGACCGGGACGGTCGGTGGAGATGTGCAGGCCCGCGGGTTCGCCGTCCAGGTCGAGCCGTTCCGTCGCCACGAGCGCGGCCAGACACATGCCGACGATCAGCAGACCGTCGCCGGGCCGGGTGACGCCCGCGCCCAGCGCGCAGGCCGGCAGGTCGTACGGGCCGTTGGAGATCCGTACACCCGAGGGGAGCTCAGCGGTGGCGACCGGGTCGCTGACCGGGGCGAGGAGCGCGGCCCGGTGCCCGAGGCCGAGCGCCGCCACGACATCGGCGGAGTACGTACGCGTCATCGGGTCCAGGAAGGGCATCGACGCGTCGGAGACGTCCGTGGCCCGGACCCCCGTCAGCCGCTGGAAGGCGGAGGCCGCGAACCGGATGGTACGACTTCGGCACGTGCTGCGCCCGCGTCCGGCGCGCACCGCGTGGTACACCGAGCCGTACGTCGCGCTGGTGGACGAGCTGGAGCGGCGCGGCTGGCTCCCCGGCCCGGTCGCGGCCCATACCCGGGCCCGGGCATGGGCCGCGACCGGGCCGGGCCGGGGCGGGAGCGTGCGACCGGCGGGTCCGTCCCCGGCCGACGGCCGCCTCCCCCCACCGAACGGAGGACCCATGACGACGAGTGCGGCCCCGGCCGCCCTGCTGCTCGTCCGCCACGGACAGACCGTCTGGCACGCGGAGAACCGCTATGCCGGGGTCAGCGACATCGCGCTCAGCGACGAGGGGCTCCGCCAGGCCCGGCAACTGGGCGAGTGGGCGGCCCGGAACCCGGTCGACGCGGTCTGGACGTCGACGCTCACCCGCGCGATCGAGACCGCGCGGCCCGCGTGCCGGGCGCTCGGCCTCACGCCCCGGCGCGACCACGAGCTGCGCGAGTGCGACTTCGGCGAGGTGGAGGGGCGCACGCTGGCGGAGTTCGAGGCCGAGCACCCCCGGCGGGGCGGGGAGTACCGCGCCGACCCGGTGGCCCATCCGTTCCCCGGGGCCGAGGACCCCCGGACGGCGGCGGCCCGGGGCGCGACGGCACTGCGCCGGATCGCGGACGAGCACCCGGGACAGCGGGTTCTCGTCGTCGCCCACAACACCCTGCTGAGGCTCGTGCTCTGCGAACTGCTGTCGATCCCGCTGGGCGCCTACCGCCGGGCCTTCCCGAAGCTGCGGAACACGGCGATCAGCGAGGTACGGATCGGGGAGCGGGGCGGGGCGCTGCTCTCCCTCAACGTGCCGTGCGCGCCGCACGCCCCCGCCGCGCCGCACGCGCCCACCGCGCCGCACGTGCCCGCCGTGCCGGACGCGCCGGATGCGCCCCGGGTACCCGACGTCAGCCCGTGACGGCCGCGGCCCGCCGCTGGCGTACGACACCGGCGACGATCAGCACGGCGGTGAGGGCGCCGCTCGCGACCAGTTGGTCGCGCGTGTCCGGCTGGCCCAGCATCAGGACGAAGATCCCGCCCATCGCCAGCAGCGCCACCAGCGTCAGCACCGGGAAGCACCACATCCGCACGGCGAGCTTCTCCGGGGCCTCGCGCTGCATCCGGCCGCGCAGGATCAGTTGGGAGACGGCGATGAAGACCCAGACGACCAGGATCACCGCGCCGATCATGTTGAGCAGCCAGGGGAAGACGTCGTCGGGACGCCAGTAGCTGAGCAGCACGCACAGGAAGCCGAACACCGACGAGGCCAGGACGGCCGCGCGCGGCACGCCGGACGAGATCCGGCCGAGCCGCCGCGGGCCCTGGCCCCGGGCCACCAGCGAGCAGACCATGCGCGAGGAGCCGTAGATGTTGGCGTTCATCGCGGAGAGCAGGGCGACCAGGACGACCACGTTCATGATCTGTGCCGCGCTGCCGATTCCGACGTGCTTCAGGGCCGCGTAGAACGGGCCGACCTCCACGATCTGCGGGTCGCTCCACGGCACCAGGGTCACGACGACGGCCATCGAGCCGACGTAGAACAGCGCGATCCGCCACATCGCGGTCCGCACGGCCTTGGCGACGCCCTGCACCGGGTCCTCGGACTCGGCCGCGGCGATGGTGACGGTCTCCAGACCGCCGTACGCGAAGACGGAGGCGAGCAGACCGATCACCAGTCCTTCGGCGCCGTTGGGCAGGAAGCCGCCCGCGCCGGTGAGGTTGCTGGTGCCGGGCGCGTCCGTACCGGGCAGCAGGCCGAGGACCGCCAGTACGCCCAGGCCGAGGAAGAGCGTGATCGCCACGACCTTCAGGGTGGCGAACCAGAACTCGAACTCGCCGAACTTCTTCACCGAGGCCAGGTTCGTACCGAGGAAGACCACCATGAACAGCGCGACCCACGCCCATTCCGGGGTGCCCGGCAGCCAGCCCGTGACGATCTTCGCGGCGCCGATGCCCTCCAGGCCGACGGCGACGCAGAGCAGCACCCAGAACGCCCAGCCCACGGTGAATCCCGCCCACGGTCCTATGGCCCGTTCCGCGTGGACGGAGAAGGAACCGGAGGCCGGGTTCGCGGCCGACATCTCGCCGAGCATCCGCATCACGAGCATGACCAGCAGCCCCGAGACGGCGTACGCGATGACGATCGACGGGCCCGCGGCGGCGATGCCGGCGCCCGAGCCGACGAACAGCCCGGCGCCGATGACACCGCCGAGCGCGATCATCGACAGGTGCCGCTGCTTGAGCCCGTGGGTGAGCCCGCCGTCGGCGGGGGCGGCGATGACGGTCGCGGGGGACTCGACGGGGGAGTCGGAGCGGGCTGCGGCCCGGGGCTCCGTGGGGTCTTCGGTGGGGGAAGAAGTGGGATTCCGAGACATGGACGTGCTCTGTTCGGTAGGTGACACATGGGGGGACGCGAGGTGTGGCGTGGGGGGACGTCGGGCACAGTCTGAGCGTGCGCACCGGCGGCCGGGAACCACTGTCCGCCATACGGGCACGATGCTCACACATCGTGCACATACGGGCACGCGGCGCCCTCGGCGGGACGTGCCGGAAAAAGCGTCGGCAACCGGCTTTTGGGGGGAACCTACAGTTCTTCCGGAGGGGCTCGCGTGAGCGAACGGTGAAACGCGTCCGTTCTCGCCTCAGTGATGAGCATCACGCCACCGCATGATTGCCCGGGCGTCTTTGTATGAACTCCATCACTGCTTCGATCACCGCTTGTCAGCCGCTGACGGTGATCGGTCGTCAACCCGTGGGCTAACGTCGGTCCAGTCTGTCCCCACCTGTCCTCACCCCGCGGAGTCCCGATGAGCACTGCTGCCGCCGCCCCTGCCCGTACCGGAGCGGTCCTCGCCGACCTGCTGCCCGCCGCCAGGCACCGTTACGCCGTCGACACGGCCCTGGTCCTCGGGGGCGCCGCGCTCACCGGGGTCGCCGCCCAGATCGCCGTCCCGATCCCCGGCTCCCCGGTCCCGGTCACGGGCCAGACCTTCGCCGCGCTCCTCGTCGGCACCGCGCTCGGCGCCCGCCGCGGCTTCCTCTCCCTCGCCGTGTACACGCTCGTCGGCGTGGCGGGGATGCCGTGGTTCGCCGAGGCCAGGTCCGGAATGGGCTTCCCGTCGTTCGGCTACGTCCTCGGCATGCTGCTCGCCGCCGCCGCCGTCGGCGCCCTCGCCCGTCGGGGCGGGGACCGTTCCGTGCTGCGCACCGCGGGCACGATGGTGCTGGGCTCCGCGATCATCTACGCCGTCGGCGTCCCGTACCTGGCGCTGTCCACCGGCATGTCGGCGAGCGCCGCGATCGCGGCCGGCCTGGTGCCGTTCCTGCTCGGTGACGCACTGAAGGCCGCGCTCGCGATGGGCGTGCTGCCCGCGGCCTGGAAGCTGGTCGGCCGCCGGGGCTGACGCTCAGGGGGCGCACCACCCGCGTACCTCCGTACACGCGAACCGAAGAGGCTCCCCGGCCGTGACACGTCACGGCCGGGGAGCCTCTTCCGCGTTCTCGCGCCCCCACGTCAGGAGCGGCGTGGGGCCCTCGTTCAGGCCCGGGCCTCCTGCGCGGCCCCGCCCTTCGCGGCGTCTGCCGCGTTCACGGCCTGCGGGGCTCCCGCGGCCTTCCGCTGCCGGACCTCGCGCACCAGCGCGATCGCCACCACCAGCGCCGCGACGAGCAGCGAGAGCAGCACCTGCTCACGCCCGCTGTCGTCGGTCAGCATGTAGACCAGGACGAACGAGATCATCGCGATGGTCGCCCAGGTCAGGTACGGGAAGAGCCACATCCGCACGACCAGCTTCTCCGGCGACTCGCGCAGGATGATGCCCCGCATCCGCAACTGCGTGAAGCAGATGACCAGCCAGACGAACAGCGCGACCGCGCCGGACGAGTTCAGCAGGAACTGGAAGACGGTGTCGGGCCACTGGTAGTTGAAGAACACCGCGACGAAGCCGAAGACCACGGAGGACAGGATGGCCGCCTGGGGCACGCCCCGCTTGTTCACCCGGGCGAACGCCTTCGGCGCGTCCCCGCGCTCGCCGAGCGAGAACGCCATCCGCGAGGCGGTGTAGAGACCGGAGTTCAGACAGGACAGCACGGCCGTCAGCACGATGACGTTCATGACCTGGCCCGCGTGCGGGATGCCGATGGCGTTGAGGGCGGCCACATAGCTGCCGTCCTTCACGAGCGACGGGTCGTTCCACGGCACGAGGCACAGCACGACGAGGATCGAGCCCAGGTAGAAGACGGCGATCCGCCAGATCACGCTGTTGGTGGCCTGTCGCACGGCACGCTGCGGGTCCTCGGACTCACCCGCGGCGAGGGTGACGATCTCGCTGCCCATGAAGGAGAAGACGACCATCAGCACACCGGTGAGGATGGCGCCCACCCCCAAGGGGAAGAACCCGCCGGAGTCGGTGAGATGGGCGAACCCGGTGGCCGGGTTGTCCGAGCCGGGCAGCAGCCCGAAGACGGCCAGCAGGCCGACGACCACGAACGCGGCGATCGCCACGACCTTGATGCCGGCGAACCAGAACTCGAACTCGCCGTACGACCCGACCGACACCAGGTTCGTCGCGGTCAGGACGACCATCACGATCAGCGCCCACGCCCACTGCGGGACGCCCGGTACCCAGCCTTCCAGGATCTTGGCGCCGGCCGTCGCCTCGACGGCGAGCACCACGACCCAGAAGAACCAGTACAGCCAGCCGATCGAGAAACCGGCCCAGCGGCCCAGCGCCTGGTCGGCGTAGGTGGAGAAGGAACCGGACGTGGGGCGCGCCGCCGCCATCTCGCCGAGCATCCGCATCACGAAGACGACCATCAGGCCGACCAGCGCGTACGAGATCAGGATGGACGGTCCGGCCGCGGCGATGCCGGTACCGGAACCGACGAAGAGGCCGGCGCCTATGACACCACCGATGGCGATCATGGAGAGGTGGCGGTTCTTGAGGCCCGCCTGGAGGCCACCGGAGGAGTTCGCCGGGGTCGGCCCGTCGGACCGGTCCTGCCTGGTCGGAGTCGTCTGCGACGTCATGGGAGTCCTTACGTGTGCCGATCACTCGTGCACGCCCCGGCCGCCGTGCGAAATGCCGCGGTGGGGCGCGGTCGCTCGGCCACGAATACCGCGGTGGGGCGCGGTCGCCCCGGCCGCGGACACCGCGAGCAGGGCGTGGTGCATTGAAGCCTCTCGGACACCAAGAACGGAAGACTTCATTCCGATTTCTTGGGAGAAAAGTTGCCTGTGAGGCATTTCCCACACAGGACTCGCACACGCATCACGCCAGGGGCGTCCGGCCCCGCGCCGGGGCGGTCCCGTATGCGTCCCCCCGCGCGGCACCGCCTCACCGCGCGCGTGGTACCGCATGCCGATCCGCGCCATGCCGTGGGCGGGGCGGTGCCGTGCCTCACACATCCTCCTGCCGTGCCGCATGAGGTGTGCCGTACGTCACGCGGCACCATCGGCGGTGGCCTTCTGTGGCGGGCGGGCCCGGTGCCGTCCGTGACATGACCCCGATGACGGCCGCCCGGCGTCTTCCGTGCCACACTCGGAACATGCGCGTGTACCTCGGCTCGGACCATGCCGGCTATGAACTCAAGAACCACCTCGTCGAGTGGCTGACGGCCCAGGGCCACGAGGCCGTCGACTGCGGTCCCCACATCTACGACGCCCAGGACGACTACCCGCCGTTCTGCCTGCGTGCCGCCGAGCGGACGGCCGCGGACCCGGACAGCCTCGGCATCGTGATCGGCGGCTCGGGCAACGGTGAGCAGATCGCCGCCAACAAGGTCAAGGGCGTGCGCGCCGCGCTCGCCTGGAGCGAGCAGACCGCCGCCCTGGGCCGCGAGCACAACAACGCCAACGTGGTCGCCATCGGCGGCCGGATGCACTCGCTGGACGAGGCCACCAAGTTCGTCGAGATCTTCCTGGCCACCCCGTACTCCGGTGAGGAGCGCCACACCCGTCGCATCGAGATGCTGACGGCGTACGAGACGACCGGCGACCTCCCGCCGATCCCCGCCCACCACCCGCAGCAGGGCTGACCGAAAACCACCACTGTGCCGCCGGAACCCCCGGCGGCACAGCCGCATCCGGCCCGGTGCGGTTCCCGCCGTCAGCCCCGTCACGGCGGCGCGACCGACCGTCCGCGACACCGCCCGCCGCGGTCGCCGCCACCGTCGCCGCCGGCGTCACCGTCACTGCCACCGAGGAGAGCCGCCGCAGTGCCCGAGGGACACACGATCCACCGCCTCGCGGCGGACCACCGGGACAGGTTCGCCGGGCGGCCGGTACGGGTGAGCAGCCCGCAGGGCAAGTTCTCCGACAGCGCCGCGCTGCTCGACGGCCGGACGTTCACCGGCGTCGACGCACACGGAAAGCACCTCTTCCTCGGCTTCGGGGACCTCGGCTGGGTCCACATCCACCTGGGGCTCTTCGGCAAGCTCGGTTTCGGGGCCACCCCGGCCCCGCCGCCCACCGGGACGGTCCGGCTGCGCCTGGTGAACGACGACCACCACGCGGATCTGCGCGGCCCCACCACCTGCGCCCTGATCACCGAGCCCGAGAAGCGCGCGATACACGACCGCCTCGGCCCGGACCCGCTGCGGACCGACGAGGACGGCGAGCGGGCCTGGCGGCGGATCTCCCGCAGCCGGATCACGGTCGCGGCCCTGCTGATGGACCAGAAGGTCGTCGCGGGCGTCGGCAACGTGTACCGCGCGGAGGTGCTGTTCCGCCACGGCATCGACCCGTACCGCCCGGGCAAGGACCTGCGGCGCGCGGAGTGGGACGCGATCTGGGCCGACCTGGTGGCGCTGATGCGCGAGGGCGTGAGGAACAACCGGATCGACACGGTCCGTCCCGAGCACACCCCGGAAGCCATGGGTCGTCCGCCGCGCGTCGACGACCACGGTGGCGAGGTGTACGTGTACCGCAGGGCCCGGCAGTCCTGCCACATCTGTGGCGGCGAGATCCGCACCGCCGATCTCGCCGCCCGCAACCTCTTCTGGTGCCCGGGCTGCCAACGGGCCTGAGCCGGTCCGTCGGCGACCCGCCCGTCGGCCGGAAGGACCGATCGGGACCAGTCCAGGCCGTGGCGCGGAACCGGACCCGGTGGGGGCCGGACCCCGTTGGGGGGACCGGCCTCGAGCGGGGATACCGGGCCCCGAGGGGCCTTCTCGGAACCTCCCGGGCAAAACCTCCGGGTCAGAACGCTGGTCAGAACCCCTGGGGGCAGAACCTCCGGGTCAGAATCCCCGGGGCAGCCACGGTGCCACGTCCGAGGAGAACGCCGTCGACGCCTCGGCCAGCGCGCCGGGCCGCAGCTCGCGTACCCGCCCGGCCCGCGCCAGCGCCGTCAGGGACTCGCCGCCCAGATACGCCGAGCCCAACTCCCGTACCGACAGTGCGAGATCGGCCGGGTCCTCGGTCCGCCGACAGGTCGCCGCCCCCTTCGCGTCACCCGTCAGCCGCCAACGCCCCGCGTTCCAGGGGCAGAACGTGTCCTCGACCTCGAACACCACGTTCACCGGCGCCCGGTACGTCCGCGCCTCCAGCGCCGCCCCCAGCTCCACCAGCCGTACATGGAGCGAGTCCCGGAGCCGGACGTTGCACCGTCGCACGTCCGACACCAGATGCAGCACCGCGTCGTCCTCCGGCCGGTTCCGCGCCTCCACCGTCGACGTCAGGTCGATGTCGAAGACGAACCGCCACAGCGCCGCGTACGCCGCCGGGTCCAGCGCGTCGAGATCGTTCACGATCACCGTGCCCCGGGGGCCGGACATGTCCCAGTCGGGCTTGATGCGATACGTCACATAGCCGACGACCTCGCCGTCCAGCTCCGCCAGCACGCACTGCTGCGCCGAGGCCCCCTGACGGTCACTCGGCGGATCGACCATCGGCTTGCGCTCCCAGCCGGGGCCGTGGGCAGGGGTGCCGGGACGGCCGGGCACCAACTGCGCGTAGACGCTCTCGCACGCGGCCATCGCCTCGTCCGGCCGCGCATGCCGCAGCCGGACCGCGTCGGTGCCCTCCGGCACCGTCAGCCGCACCCGGTCCGTGTCGATCGTCAGGGACATCTGCCGACTGGCCGCCCCGTAACCGAACCGGCCGTAGATCACCGGCTCCGACGCCGTCAGAACGGCGAACGGCTCACCCAGCGCCCGGACGTCGTCGAGCTGTCGGCGCATCATGGAGGTCAGCAGTCCGCGCCTGCGGTGCGTGGACGCGACACTCACCATCGTGACCCCGGCCGCGGGCACCAGCGCCCCGCCCGGCACGGCGACCCGGAAGCTGAACGCCCCCGACGTGGCGACCACGTCGGGACCGTCCCAGATGCCGATCGACCGCTCGTGCTCGGTCAGTTGCTCATCCAGCTCACGCTGCTCCGGTGGCTCCGCGATACCGCCGAAAGCGAGTTCCAGACACGTGAACCATTGGTTCCACTCGGAGGGGCGCAGTACGCGAAGCTCGGTCGTCATGGTGCATACCTATCAGGGGCGCAGCATGCGGTCGACCCGATTTCGAACGCATTGTCACGGGGTCCCCCTGCACCGGAAGCCGCCGGGTGGATAGGGTCCCCAGCAATGGCCCGTCGCGCAGGAGCAGAGACGTACCCGGCCCGATTGCGGAAATCGGTGCACCGGGCGCGCATCGCGCTGCGCAAATCCGGGGTCGACTACTTCCGGGGCGACGGGCCCGACTGGATCGCGCTGGCCGGTCTGCTGCTCACCGTTCCGGCGATCACCTGCGCCACCCTGCTGAACCCGGTGTGGTTCTCGCCGGCGGCGCTCGGCCTGCCGATCGTGGCGGGCGGTCTGCTGCTGCGCCCCGCGAGCCTGCTCAGCGTGTACGCGACCGCCGCCCTGGCCCTGATCGTGGAGTCGCTCGGACTCGGCCCCTACGAGGACGGTCCGGCCCGGGTCACGCCCGGCATCGTCCTGGTGGTCGCGGCCTGCGGCTTCTTCGGGCTGGTCCTCGCCCAGTTCCGGGCCAGGGTCGGGGTGCCGTGGCGGCGCGGCAGCACCATGCTCTTCGACCTGCGCGAACGCATCCGGGTGCAGAGCGCCCTGCCCCGGCTGCCGCAGGGCTGGCACCGCGAGATGTCGCTGCGCCCGGCCGGCGGGCAGTCCTTCTCCGGCGACTTCGTCGTCGCCGCCCGTACGAACGGCGGCCAGACCCTGGAGGCCGTTCTCACCGACGTGTCCGGCAAGGGCATGGACGCGGGCTCCCGCGCCCTGCTGCTGTCCGGAGCCTTCGGCGGTCTCCTCGGCTCGCTGCCTCCGCACGGCTTCCTCCCCGCGGCCAACGGCTATCTGCTGCGCCAGGACTGGGAGGAGGGCTTCGCCACCTCGATCCATCTGGTCCTGGACCTCGAATCGGGCGACTACGAACTCTTCTCCGCCGGGCACCCACCAGCCCTGCAACTGCACGCGGGCAGTGGCCGGTGGGAGGAGAAGGCCGCGGAGGGGCCGCTCCTCGGCGTGTACGACGGGGCGCAGTTCGACGCCGTGAAGGGCTCGCTGGCCCCCGGCGACGTGCTGATGCTGTTCACCGACGGCCTGGTGGAGGCGTCCGACCGTGACATCGCGGAGGGCATCGACCGATTGACGGGCGAGGCCGACCGCTATGTCGCGACCGGATTCGAGGGCGCGGCCTGGCATCTGATCGAGGCGTGCGCCAAGGACGTCAACGACGACCGGGCGCTGCTGCTGTTGTCACGGACCGCCTGAGCGGGGCGCTGGCTCCGAGCCGTACGTACGGCACCCGGGCGGCACACGACCGCGCACCCGAGCGGTGCGCGGTCCGCGCAACGGGGCCGACGGGTCCTGCGGGGCCGGGCACCGGCCTGCGGAACGGGCCGGCACCCGGTACGCGGACGGGCCGGCGCACGTCTGTTCCCCTCAGGCCGGGACCGGGAGCCCTGCCGCGCTGTCGTCGTTGTCACCGCCGCGGCCCTGGCCCGGACCCTTGTCCCGGCCGCCGGCAGGACGCGGGCCGGCCAGTGCGAGCGTCCGGCGGCCGGCGGCGACAGGACCGCGAGGACGAGCACGTAACCGGCGATGAACGGTGGGAGCCGCTTGTCCGGCCCCCGTGCCCGCGGCCGTCGTGGCGAGGATCGGGGCGAACTCGCCGCGGGCCGTCAGCATGGTCGGAATGTCAGCCGCGGCCTGCGCGCCGAAGCCGTGGACCCGTGCCGAGACCATCCCGGAGAGCACGTCGTCCCTGTGGCCCGGGCTCGCGACCGCCGACCTCGGGTTTGCCCCACCCCCGATCCGCCAGCAGGCGCCATGGTCCGCGCCTGCCCGTGATCCGTACGTTCGAATCGCCGGCCGGAAAGGCGGCCGGTGAGCAACGGAAGGCGGACATCATGGCGCTGCGACGCACCAGGCAGGGCGCGCGGAAGCGGGACGTGCACGAGCGGGCCCAGCGCGGCGAGCGGGCCCTGTGGGCCCAGCAGGACGAGCGGATACGGAACGGCGGAGCGGAGTTCGCCGACCACACGCACCGCGCGGACCGCGCGGACTCCACCGACCGCCCGCACCTCGCGGATCGCACGGACTCCACCGACCGCACGGACCGCGCGGAGTACGCGATCGAACTGCGCGGCGTCCGTCGGCAGTACGGCCGGGGCAACGCGGCCGTGCACGCCCTGCGGGGCATCGACCTCGCCCTCCCGCGCTCCGGTTTCACCGCCGTCATGGGCCCCTCCGGCTCCGGGAAATCGACCTTCCTGCAGTGCGCGGCCGGGCTCGACCGCCCCACCGCCGGCTCCGTCCGCCTCGGCGGCACCGAGATCACCGGGATGAAGGAGAACCGCCTCACCGAACTGCGCCGCACCCGTCTCGGCTTCGTCTTCCAGGCGTTCAACCTGCTTCCGTCCCTCACGGTCGAGCAGAACGTCCTGCTGCCCCTGCGCCTGGCCGGCCGGCGCACCGGCGGCGCCGGCAGCCGCCGCGCCGCGGCCGAGATGCTCACCGCGGTCGGCCTCGGCGACAAGGGGGCCCGTCGCCCCGGCGAACTCTCGGGCGGCCAGCAGCAGCGCGTCGCCGTCGCGCGCGCACTGATCACCCGCCCCGACGTGATCTTCGCGGACGAGCCGACCGGCGCACTCGACACCACCACCGCCGCCGAGATCCTCGGCCTGCTCCGGCACGCGGTGGACGGGCTCGGCGCCACCGTGGTCATGGTCACCCACGACCCGGCCGCCGCCGCCTGGGCCGACCGGGTCCTCTTCCTGGCCGACGGGATGATCGTGGACAGCCTGCCGCGCGCCGACGCCGCACGGATCGCGGCCCGGCTGACCACGCTGACCGCGCAGACCGCACCGGCCGCACCGGCGGCCGGGGGCGCCACCGCCGGCCGCGTCGCCCGCGCGGGAGCGGCGGCCTGATGTTCGTCCCACGCCTTCCCAACGGCCTCGCCCGCGCGGCCGTCCGCTTCAGACCCGCGGCGTTCGTCGGCACGTTCGTCGCCCTCCTGCTTGCCGCCGCGATCGTCTCCGCCTGCGGCATCCTGCTGGAGACCGGCCTGCGCGCCTCCGTCCCCGCCGACCGCTACGCGAAGGCGCCCGTCGTGGTCGCCGCCGACCAGCGGGTCCACATGACGATCGGCCGCGGCGAGAGCGAGGTCGACGTGGGCACGCTCGTACCGGACACCGCACGGCTCCCCGAATCCCTGGTGGACAAGGCGGCCTCGGTCCCCGGCGTGGCCACGGCGATCGGTGACGTCAGTTACCCCGTACGCCGGGACGGCGTCCTCCTCGCCGCCCACGGCTGGGGCTCCGCCGCCCTCACCGGCACCCGGCTGCTCACCGGCGAGGCCCCCCGCACCGGTGAGGTCGTCGTCCCCACCGGCGCCGGGGCGCAGGTCGGCGACATCCTCGACCTCGACACCCCCGCGGGCGCCGGGAAGTTCCGGGTCGCGGGCACCGTCGACGCCGCGGTCGCCACCGAGAACGGCACCGGCACCGTCTGGTTCGGCGACCGCGAGGCCGTGAAGCTCTCCGGCCACCCCGGCCGGGTCGACGCCATCGCCGTGCTCGCCGCTCCCGGCACCGCGACCGCAACCCTGGCCGACCGGGTGCGCGCGAGCGTCGGCCACACCGCCGGGGCCCGGGTCCACACCGGGGACGGCCGGGGAGCCGTCGAGGACTCGGACCTCGCGCACGCCGAGGAACTCCTCATCGCGCTCGGTGGCTCCTTCGGCGGCGTCGCCACCGCGGTCGCCGTCTTCACCGCCGCCGGTACGGTCGCCCTCTCCGTCGGCCAGCGCAGACGCGAGTTCGCCATGCTGCGCGCCATCGGGGCCACCCCCCGCCAACTGCGCCGCACCATCGCCACCGAGTCGCTGCTCATCGCCCCGCTCGCCGGAGCGCTCGGCTGCCTGCCCGGAACCGCCCTGGCCCACTGGTGGTTTCGACAGCTCCGGGACAAGGGCGCCGTTCCCGAGGCGGTCGGCCTGCACGTGTCCTGGCTGCCGTTGTCCATCGCCGTGGCCACCACCATGCTCACCGCGCTCGCCGCCGGCTACTTCGCCGCCCGTCGCCCGTCCCGGATCGAACCCGGTCTCGCCCTCGCACAGTCAGCGGTCGAACAGCCGCCGTACGGCCGGGTCCGGACCCCGCTCGGCATCGCCGCGCTCATCGGCGGCATCGTCCTCGCCGGTGTCGCGGGCGCCGACAGCGGCGAGGACGCGGCGAACGCCGCGCTCGGCGTCGTCATGCTCTTCATGCTCGCCGTCGGCCTGCTCGGCCCGCTGATCGCCCGGATCTGCGCCGCCGTCCTCGGCCTCCCGCTGCGCGGTGCGGGCGCCTCCGGTTCGCTGGCCGCCGCCAACTCCCGTACGAACTCCCGGCGACTGGCCTCCGCGATCACCCCGATCGTGCTCGCCATGGCCTTCTCCTCCACCCTCGTGTTCATGCACACCAGCCAGGAGCGGGTGATCGCACACCAGCAGCGCGACGCCATCACCGCCGACCACGTCGTCACCGCCGCCGGGGGGCTCGCCTCCGACGCCACCGCGCGCGCCGCCGCCACCCCCGGCGTCTCCACGGCCGTCGGACTGCTCCGCACCTCAGTCCTCGTGACCGTCGGCTCGGGCGACGGGCGAATGATGCGGAACACCTCCGCACAGGGCGTCATCGGCACCGGCGACGCACTGACCGAGGTCCAGGACCTCGATGTCCGGACCGGCTCGCTCGGCGGCCTGCGCCCCGGCACTGTGGCCATCGACACCACCCTCGCCGACTCCACCGGCCGCAGGACGGGCGACCGCTTCCCACTGCGCCTTCCGGACGGCACGGAGGCGTCCCCGAAGATCGTCGCCGTCTACGGCCGCGGCCTGGGCACCGGCCTCGTCACGCTCCCCGCCGCCGACCTACGGGCCCGCGTCACCTCGCCGTACGCCTCCGAACTGCTGGTGCGGGCCACCCCCGCCGCCGCACGGAAGCTCACCGCGCTCGGCACCGTCACCGACCCGTCCGGCTCTGCCACCGCGCGGGACCGTGACCGCGAGTTCAACGCATGGGCCAACATGGTCATGGCCGCGGTCCTCGGCGGATTCGCCGCCGTCGCCGCCGTCAACACCCTGGTGATGACCGTTTTGGACCGACGCCGCGAACTGACCCTGCTCCGCCTCGTCGGCTCCACCCGCCGCCAGATCATGGGCATGATCCGCTGGGAGGCGCTGCTCGTCACCGTGGCCGGGGCCGGGCTCGGCACCGCCATCGCACTGGCCACGCTGAACCCGATGATGAGGGGGCTGACCGGCGAACCCCCTCACATCCCACCGGTGTGGTACGGGACCTTCGTCGCCATGACCATCGGGCTCGGGCTCGCCGCCGCGACGATCCCGGCCCGGGCGGCCCTGCGCGGGACGGCCGCCCGTCCGTAGAGTCGGGTCATGACCACGCCACGCAGCAACCTGGACCTGGCCGAAGTCGAGGCGATCGCCCGCACCGCTCACCGCACGCAGACGGACAAGGCCGGACGTCCGTACGCGGAACACCTCCACGCCGTCGCCGAGGGGGTCAGGGTCAGGGGAGGAACCGACGAACAGATCGCCGCCGCCTGGTTGCACGACGCCGTCGAGGACGGGGTCCTGTCGGAGGAATGGCTGGCCGGGGCCGCACTGCCGCAACAGGTCAAGGACATGGTCCTCGCCGTCACCAAGCGCGACGGCGAGGACCTCGGCGCGTACACCCGGCGCATCCTCGACACGCCGGGCGCCCTGCTGATCAAGGAGTCCGACCTGGCGCACAACGCCGACCCGGCCCGTCTCGCCGTACTGGAACCGGCGACCCGTACCCGGCTGGCCGAAAAATATGCGCACGTCCGGCGACTGCTCGGCCTCACCTAAGGGCTGTCCCGTCACCCCTGGTGGAGCAGCGCGCGGCGTCGGATGCGATGCACCGCACCGGACGCCGCGGGCCCCGCCCTTCGGGCGGACGACGCCACTTTCGAAACACGCCCTGGCGCGAATCACCCACCGTGCACTCAATTCAAGCCAACATGGCGAGGACTGATCCCGGCGAAGGGGCCGATCCGGCGAAGGCCCGACCCGGGCGCGGAACCGGTTCCTGACGAGAAGACAGTCGAGAAGCCGGCACGGAGTCGACGCGGGGCCGGCACGGAGCCGACGCAGGGCCGACACGGGGTCGGCCCTGCGCAGTCAGCGTCCGGCGCCCCGCCGGAACGCCCACTCCATCTCCGGCTCGGTCACCGGGTGCAGCACCCGCCGCACCGGGGGCGTGCACATCAGCGTCACCGCACCGGCCGCCACCACGGAGACGAGCACGATCCCGGCGGGCGATGACAGCCAGTCGTAGGCGTCGAACAACCCGGCGTACTCGAGGCCCTTGACCAGGAAGCCGTGCAGCAGATAGCCGCAGATGGTCCCGGCGCCGAGCATGGTGAACCACGTGCCGCGGCGCGGCACCAGGGCCAGGAAGGCGACGGTGAGCAGGAGTGCGCAGCCGAACATGAGCAGGGTCATCACGGCGCCCGACCACCACGGAGCGCCCATCTCCTGCGCGCTGTTGCTGCGGTAGAACCAGCCCAGCTGCATCTGCGGCGCCGCCCAGTACGCGAACGCCACGGCCGCGGCGAACACTGCCGGGGCGAGCATCCGCACCTCGCGCCGGCGCACCAGATCGAAGTGCTCGGGCCTCAGCCGCAGACCGAGGACGAAGAAGGGCAGGAACTGCAGCACGCGCTGGAGGTCGAGATCGTCGCCGATGGTCGGTGAGAAGGAGGCGAGCACGGCGACGACGAGCGCCACCGGAAGCGGATGGCGCAGCGCCTGCCACAGCGGTGTGGTGAGGCGCCAGATGAACAGGGCGATCAGGAACCAGGTGAGGTACCAGGGGTCGACCAGGCTGATCGGATGATCAGGAGTGTCGCCCGCGTACCGCTTGAACAGCGAATACGCCGTCTCGAACACCACGTACGGCACGGCGACTCCGGTGACCAGACGCTTCACCTTGGTGGCGGACATGTCGAACGAGCGGGAGAAATATCCGGAGACGACGATGAACGCCGGCATGTGAAAGGTGTACGCGACCATGTACAGCGCGCGGACGGTCCGGTTTCCCTCCATCACCGGTTCCCACGCGTGCGCCATCGCCACGAGCACGATGGCGAGATATTTGACGTTGTCGAAGTAGGGATCCCGTTTCTTCTCCGGGGCGGCCACCGGATTTCCGCGCGTCGCCGGCGCGGGGCCCGTCGTCGCGGTACCGGACGCGGCCGCAGAGGTCATCGGCCCTCGGTGTCTGGGCTCCGACTCCCGGGTCGCCGATGGGAGCGGGGCCCTCTGAAATACGTTCGGAGCTTTGAACATTCAAAGCACCATAGACGTCCCGATCGCAATTCGTGAAACCGCCCGCAGGAATTGCATGTACGCGTCCACTCCCTCGTGAAACCGTGGAGTACTGTCTGATATGCCCGCATTTATCCCCCTTGGGCAGGGCATATTGAACACCTTTTGGCGCGGGAATTCCGTGGTGCGCGAGCCTGAGAATTGCATGTGAATGAAGTGTGCGAATGCGGAAACCGTCATGTTCATGAGCTGTTGCGATTTTCTGACATACGAGTGATGCGGCACTCACGTGATTCACGGAGGCGCGGGGGGCGGGGGGTGACGCCGACCCCGTACGGTCGTGCGCCCCGGGGCGCACATGAGGCGCGGGGGGCGCAAGGATGGCGTGATCCCGTCAGTGCGATCCGTCACTCAGCGGCGTGGGGACGGGAGTTGATGGCACGATGGAGGGATTCGGAGGGGTGCTTGGCCGCATGCCTCCGGGCCGGCAAGGCGGACCGACCGAGGGTGTGATCAGTTGTGGCCATTTCGCTGTCTGTGGTGCTGATGTTGGCGATCATCCTGGTGGTCATGATCCGAGGCGGATCCATCAAGGCCGGCCCCGCGGTCGTCGCCGCGCTCTTCGGCTTCTTCCTCGCGTCGACCGGCATAGCGCCGACGATCCAGCGCTTCATGGACTCGATAGCGCACACCATCGGCCAGATCAGCTTCTGACCCCGCCCCGACGCCGCCACCCGGACGCACGACGCGTGCGCACGCCCACTGAGGCGCGTACGCCGCGGACGGCGACGGGCTGAGGAGAGCAACGCGAAGGGCCCGGTCCGACGAGATCTCGTCGGACCGGGCCCTTGGCATGGAGCGGGCGACGGGAATCGAACCCGCGTAGCTAGTTTGGAAGACTAGGGCTCTACCATTGAGCTACGCCCGCATACGCCGCACCGCAGGTCCGGCGACCGGCGGCACGAGAAGCATCGTAGCGGGTCGCGGGCGCTGCCCGCACACCCGTTGGCCGCCCCCCCGGTATCGCGTCCGGATACGACCCGCGCGAGGCGCCCGTTCCGAGCCGCCCCCGCGAAGCGGCCGATGCACCGCACGGTCTGCATGTACCCTACGTGTCGCACCGACGGGGTGTGGCGCAGCTTGGTAGCGCGTCCGCTTTGGGAGCGGAAGGTCGTCGGTTCGAATCCGGCCACCCCGACCACCGGCACGTACACCGGACCACCCGGCGAGATCCCGGACCACCGACAGGGTCGGCCGGGATCGCCCCGGCGGGATCGCGGAGCACCGGCGAGAGCGCATTGTGGGAGTCCGTCTCCTTGCCGTTACTATGCAAAATGCGTGCCCGTGTGTCTGATGTACCGGGCTCGGTCCGCGAAGCCGCCTCCCGTGCGGCGGAGCAGAACCCCAAGAAGTCAGCCACAAGGAGACCGAACCGTGAAGAGCGCCGTGGAGACCCTGAACCCGACCCGGGTTCGGCTCACTGTCGAGGTGCCCTTCGAGGAGCTCAAGGACAGCCTCGACGCGGCGTACAAGAAGATCAACCAGCAGGTCACGGTGAAGGGCTTCCGCAAGGGCAAGGTCCCGGCGCGGGTCATCGACCAGCGGTTCGGCCGCGGCGCGGTGCTGGAGGAGGCCGTCAACGACGCCCTCCCGAAGTTCTACACCGAGGCCGTCAACGAGGGTGAGCTGAACGTCCTCGGTCAGCCCGAGGTCGACGTCACCGAGCTGAAGGACGGCGAGCTGCTGGCCTTCACCGCCGAGGTCGACGTACGCCCCGAGATCGAGATCCCGGACTACTCCGGCATCGAGGTCACCGTCGACGCCGTCTCGGTCGGCGACGAGGACGTCGAGAAGGCCGTGGAGCAGCTCCGCGAGCGCTTCGCCTCCACCAGCCCGGTCGAGCGCGCCGCCGCCGAGGGCGACGTCGTGACGGTCGACCTGCAGGCCAAGGTCGACGGCGAGGTCCTGGAGGACGGCGTCGCCGAGGGTGTCTCGTACACCATCGGTTCCGGTGAGCTCCTCGACGGCATCGACGCCGCCGTCACCGGCCTGGAGGCGGGCGGCGAGGCCACCTTCACCTCCGAGCTGAAGGGCGGCTCGGCCGCGGGCAAGGAGGCCGAGGTCACCGTCAAGGTCACCGCCGTCGCCGCCCGTGAGCTCCCCGAGCTGGACGACGAGTTCGCCCAGATGGCGAGCGAGTTCGACACCCTCGACGAGCTGAAGGCGGACAGCCGCAAGCGCCTTGAGGAGAGCCGCCAGTACGAGCAGGCCACCCAGGCCCAGGAGCGCGTCCTGGACGCCCTGCTGGAGCTGGCCGAGGTCCCGATCCCGGAGAAGCTCCTCGCGGACGAGGTCAAGACCCGTCGCCACAACCTGGAGCACCACCAGCTCGGTCAGATGGGCCTGACCCTCGACAAGTACCTGGAGATCCAGGGCAAGACGGTCGAGGAGTTCGAGACCGAGACCTCCGAGCAGGCGGTCAAGGGCATCAAGACCCAGTTCCTCCTGGACGAGATCGTCAACAAGGAGAAGCTGAACGTCAACCAGGAGGAGCTCACCGAGCACCTCATGCGCCGTGCCGCCTCCTCCGGCATGAGCCCCGACCAGTTCGCCCAGGCGGTCGTCGAGGGCGGCCAGGTGCCGATGCTCGTCGGCGAGGTCGCCCGCGGCAAGGCGCTGGCCGTGGTCGTCGAGGCCGCCAAGGTCGTCGACACCAACGGTGAGCCCGTCGACCTGGAGGACGAGGAGGAGGCCATCGAGACGGTCGAGGCCGCCGACGGCTCCGCCGAGGCCGTGGCCGAGGCAGCCGCCGACGCCGCCGAGAAGGCGGAGGAGAAGACCGAGGCCGCCGCGGAGAAGAACGAGGCCTGAGCCTCGCACGATCCGTACGACGGGCTCCGGACGCTGTGCGTCCGGAGCCCGTCGACTTGGACCGGAGGCCCACGGTCGAGGCCGCCGACGGCAGGCGCGTGATGGCCCACAACCCTTGTGCGGACTGCGGAGCTTGCGCTCCCAGCGAACAGTTGGGGAAGCGGGATGGCGTTGTCCCACCTGCGCGTTAGGGTCCATGAATAGGAAGGGCAGGGGAGTCCCCGCCCACCCGGTACGAAGACGCTGAGACGGCCGGAGCCGTCAGAGACGAGCAGGTGGACACGTGACGAATCTGATGCCTTACGCCGCCGGAGAGCCGTCCCTCGGTGGAGGACTCGGCGACCAGGTCTACAGCCGGCTGCTCGGCGAACGCATCATCTTCCTCGGCCAGCAGGTCGACGACGAGATCGCCAACAGGATCACCGCGCAGCTGCTTCTTCTCGCCGCCGAGCCGGACAAGGACATCTACCTCTACATCAACAGCCCCGGCGGCTCGGTGACGGCCGGCATGGCGGTCTACGACACCATGCAGTACATCCCGAACGACGTGGTCACCATCGGCATGGGCATGGCCGCCTCGATGGGCCAGTTCCTGCTGACCGGCGGTACCGCGGGCAAGCGCTTCGCGCTCCCGAACACCGACATCCTCATGCACCAGGGTTCGGCCGGCATCGGCGGTACGGCCTCCGACATCAAGATCCAGGCCCAGTACCTGCTGCGCACCAAGCAGCGGATGGCGGAGATCACCGCGCGACACTCCGGCCAGACGGTCGAGACGATCATCCGCGACGGCGACCGCGACCGCTGGTACACCGCGGAGGAGGCCAAGGAGTACGGCCTCATCGACGAGATCATCTCGTTCGCATCGGGCGTTCCGGGCGGCGGCGGCACCGGCGCCTGATCCGGCACCCGCCGGATCGGCTCCTCGCCGCGCGCACCTCTCGTACGCCGAGACCCCCAGCCACAGAACGCCACCAGGATGGTGAACACCCACATGAACAACTTCCCCGGCGCTTCCGCGAGCGGCCTCTACACCGGCCCGCAGGTGGACAACCGCTACATCGTCCCGCGCTTCGTGGAGCGCACCTCGCAGGGCGTGCGCGAGTACGACCCGTACGCGAAGCTCTTCGAGGAGCGCGTGATCTTCCTGGGCGTGCAGATCGACGACGCCTCGGCCAACGACGTCATGGCCCAGCTGCTGTGCCTGGAGTCGATGGACCCGGACCGTGACATCTCCGTCTACATCAACAGCCCCGGCGGCTCGTTCACCGCGCTCACCGCGATCTACGACACGATGCAGTTCGTGAAGCCGGACATCCAGACCGTCTGCATGGGCCAGGCCGCCTCGGCCGCGGCCGTCCTGCTCGCCGCGGGCACGCCCGGCAAGCGGATGGCCCTGCCCAACGCGCGGGTGCTGATCCACCAGCCGTCCTCGCAGACCGGCCGTGAGCAGCTCTCCGACCTGGAGATCGCGGCCAACGAGATCCTGCGGATGCGCACCCAGCTGGAGGAGCTGCTGGCCAAGCACTCCACCACGCCGCTGGAGAAGATCCGCGACGACATCGAGCGCGACAAGATCCTGACCGCCGAGGACGCCCTCGCCTACGGTCTGATCGACCAGATCGTGTCGACCCGCAAGAGCACGGCCGGAGCGGCCGCCTGACGTCGGCCCTCATCCCTTGGCGCGGCGGATTCAGGCGGTTTGAGGACGCTTGGACCGCGCGAACCGCGTGAACCGCGCCAAGGGGGGCCCGAACGGGGGGCAAGGCAAGGTACCGTCGGATAGAGGCACCAGGAGCCGCTGAACCAAGCTGCTCCCAGGCGAAGGGGAAGCACCTCGTGGCACGCATCGGTGATGGCGGCGATCTGCTCAAGTGCTCGTTCTGCGGAAAGAGCCAGAAGCAGGTGAAGAAGCTCATCGCGGGACCCGGTGTGTACATCTGCGACGAGTGCATCGATCTCTGCAACGAGATCATCGAGGAGGAGCTCGCGGAGACCTCCGAGGTGCGGTGGGAGGAACTCCCCAAGCCGCGTGAGATCTACGAGTTCCTCGAGGGGTACGTCGTCGGGCAGGAGCCCGCGAAGAAGGCCCTCTCGGTCGCTGTGTACAACCACTACAAGCGGGTCCAGGCGGGCGAGAACGGCGGCGCGCAGGGCCGTGACGACGCCATCGAGCTGGCCAAGTCCAACATCCTCCTGCTGGGCCCCACCGGCTCCGGGAAGACGCTGCTGGCGCAGACCCTGGCCCGCATGCTCAACGTCCCGTTCGCCATCGCCGACGCGACGGCGCTGACGGAGGCCGGCTACGTCGGCGAGGACGTCGAGAACATCCTGCTCAAGCTGATCCAGGCGGCGGACTACGACGTCAAGAAGGCCGAGACCGGGATCATCTACATCGACGAGATCGACAAGGTCGCCCGCAAGAGCGAGAACCCGTCGATCACCCGTGACGTCTCCGGCGAGGGCGTCCAGCAGGCCCTGCTGAAGATCCTGGAGGGCACCACCGCCTCCGTCCCGCCGCAGGGCGGCCGGAAGCACCCGCACCAGGAGTTCATCCAGATCGACACGACGAACGTGCTGTTCATCGTGGGCGGTGCCTTCTCCGGGCTGGAGAGGATCATCGAGTCGCGCGCGGGCGCCAAGGGAATCGGCTTCGGCGCGACGATCCGCTCCAAGCGCGAGATCGAGGCGAGCGACCAGTTCCAGGAGGTCATGCCGGAGGACCTGGTGAAGTTCGGGATGATCCCGGAGTTCATCGGCCGTCTTCCCGTGCTCACCTCGGTCCACAACCTGGACCGCGAGGCGCTGCTCAAGATCCTGGTCGAGCCGCGTAACGCCCTGGTGAAGCAGTACCAACGTCTCTTCGAACTCGACGGCGTGGAGCTGGACTTCGACCGCCCGGCCCTGGAGGCCATCGCCGACCAGGCGATCCTGCGCGGCACGGGCGCGCGTGGCCTGCGGGCCATCATGGAGGAGGTCCTCCAATCCGTGATGTACGAGGTGCCGTCCCGCAAGGACGTGGCCCGCGTCGTCATCACCGCGGACGTCGTCCGCGACAACGTGAACCCGACGCTGGTCCCGCGCGAGCCGCGCACGATCGGCAAGAACGACGGCGGCCGCCACGAGAAGTCCGCGTAGCGGTACGCATAGGTGAGGGGGGGGGGGGGGGGGGGGGGGGGGGGGGGGGGGCGCGCCGCGGGGCGGGGGGGGCCGGGGGGGCGCGCGTCGACGACCAGCAGCGCCGCGTGCGAGAGAAGGGAGACGAGCTCGCACTCGCGTTCGAAGTAGTA